>JAWKQM010000003.1:205000-298253 GCA_041390145.1 Gemmatimonadales bacterium
AACAGGCGGTGGAGGACCGAACCCATGGGGTTGAAAACCGCTGATGACTTGAGGTAGGAGAAAGGCCAATCAAGCTCGGAGATATTGGTTCTCCCTGAATATATTTTGGTATAGCCTCGGGAAATGAGTTCACAGGAGGTAGAGCACTTTGGGATGGGTCCGGGACGTGAATAACGTTACCTCCCAACCAAACTCCGAATGCCTGTTGAATGCTGCCCGGGGAGGCAGTCGTAGTGCGCTAATGTACTATGGCGAGAGTGGAAAGAACCCAGAACATCAGCTAAGGCCCCGGAGTGGTGGCTCAGTGTAGCAAAGGATGTGGGTATGCCGTGACAACTGGGAGGTTGGCTTAGAAGCAGCCATTCCTTTTAAAGAGTGCGTAATAGCTCACCAGTCCAGCGTGGAAGCCGCGCCGATAATGGTCGGGACTTCAAGCCACCTGCCGAAGCTATGTCTTGTTGCGCAAGCAACAGGGGTAGGTTGTTCCCACAGCAGTGAAGCCGGGGCGGAAGCCTTCCGGTGGAGCGGTGGGAAGTGAGAATGCCGGATTAAGTAATATGACAAACAGAGTGAAACCTCTGTCACCGAAAGTTTGCTGTTCCTGGAGCCATGTCGATCAGCTCAGGGTCAGTCGGTCCCTAACACGAGGCCGAGAGGCGTAGTGGATGGGAAACGGGTCAAACATTCCCCGTACCAACATGTAGCCGTTATGAGTCCGAGGAGGGACGCAGGAGCAAGTTCACCGACGGGTGGTGGAATATCCGTTGCAAGGTGGTAGGCGTCTCTGGTAGGCAAATCCGCCAGGGTAGCCGAGAACCGATGCCGAAGGGGACCCAGTCCCCGCAAAGGGCGGGCGCCGCACACTGCCGAGAAAGCTTCGCGGACCAGGATGCCTGTTGACCGTACCGTAATCCGGACAGGTGGGCGAGGCGAGAAGCCTAAGAAAGCTCGAGTGATTTACGGAAAAGGAACTGGCAAAATGACCCCGTAACTTCTGGGATAAGGTGCTTGCGAGTAGGTGAGGGTGTACAACCCAAGCCCAGGCTTGGCCGCAGTGAATCGTCCCAAGCGACTGTTTAGCAAAAACACAGGAGTGTGCTAAGGCGTGATCCAAGCCGACGTATACACTCTGACTCCTGCCCGGTGCCGAAGGTTAAGGGCGAGCGGTTAGCCGCAAGGCGAAGCCAGGAACTGAAGCCCTGGTAAACGGCGGCCGTAACTATAAACGGTCCGGCGGTAGCGAAATTCCTTGTCGGGTAAGTTCCGACCTGCACGAATGGAGTAACGACTTGGGAGCTGTCTTCCGTAAGCTCGGCGAAATAGAAGCATCGGTGAGGATTCCGATTACCCGCGACAGGACAAAAAGACCCCGTGCACCTTTACTACAACCTGTCATTGATTGTCGGTATAACCTGCGTAGCAGAGCCGTTGAGGCCCGTCATTCTCAAGTGGAGGCACCAGTGAAATACCACCCTTGTTTTACTAACAATTCACTCTGGCGGCAACACCGCCGAGGACCGTGGCTGGTGGGTAGTTTGATCAGGCGGTCGCCTCCTAAAAGTACCGGAGGCGCGCGATGGTGGGCTCAGTGCGGTCGGTAATCGCACGCTGAGTGTATGGCAAAAGTCCGCCTGACTGCGAGCGCGACGGCGCGAGCAGGAACGAAAGTTGGCGTAAGTGATCCGGTGATCCCGTGTGGATGGGTCATCGCTCATCGGATAAAAGGTACGCTGGGGATAACAGGCTTATCGCGCCTGAGAGTTCACATCGACGGCGCGGCTCGGGCACCTCGATGTCGGCTGTCACATCCTGGGCTGGAGAAGGTCCCAAGGTCCGGCTGTTCGCTTGGCTAAAGTGGTATGAGCTGGGTTCAGAACGTCGTGAGACAGTTCGGTCTGTATCCGTCGTGGGCGTGGCGTGTTGAGGGACGTCGTCTCTAGTACGAGATGACTGAGACGAAGCGACCGCTCGTGTACGGGCTGTTCCGCCAGGGGCAGCGCCCGGTAGCGATGTCGCGCGGAGATAACCGCTGAAAGCATCTAAGTGGGAAACTCTTCCCAAGATGAACACTCCTGGATCTTAAGATCCCCAAGGGCCCTCGGGAGACTACCAGGCTGATAGGGCGCAGATGTACGGGCCGCAAGGCCTTCAGTCGAGCGCTACTAATCGCCCGTGCAGTTTGATCTCTCCAAGTTGTTTCCCGCATGACAAACACATCCATCACTCAATTGCCAAGTTGCTTTGCCCCGCACGCCGGGAGCCTCGATTGGCTGACGACTAGCGCGCAGGGGCCACACCCGTTCCCATTCCGAACACGCAAAGTTAAGCCCTGTAGCGTCGATGGTACTTGGCTCGAGAGGGCCTGGGAGAGTAGACCGTCGCCAGCCATCCCTTTCACAGCGCCCGGGCTCCTTCGAGTCCGGGCGTTGTGCGTTTCTCGCCGGGCCGCCACCCAGCCGCCCGGCCACCCGGCCCCGCCGGAGAAAAGGCACTACTTTTCCCCCATGCCGAAAACCGGTCACATTGCCCTCGCGGGCGTCCCCAACGTCGGCAAGTCATCCCTCCTCAATACCCTGGTGGGGCAGCACCTCGCGATCGTCTCCCCCAAGCCCCAGGCCACCCGCATGCCCACGGTCGGGCTCCGGACCGAGGGCGACACCCAGTACGTCTTTCATGACCTCCCCGGCCTCCTCGAGCCCCGGTACATGATGCAGGCCCGGATGCGACACGCCGCCCTCGAGCAGCTGGCCCGCTCCCACGCCATCCTCTATCTCCACCCGGCCCCGGCCGGGGTCGCGCCGCCCTTCGCTTCGCTGGCCGGTCTCGAGGCGCCGCCCACCGCCCCCCTGCTGACCGTCTATACCAAGGCCGACCTCGTGCCCCCCGCGTCGCGGGCGGCGCTCGGCGCCGACGCCATCCTGGTGTCCGCCGAGACCGGCGAAGGCATCCCGGGACTGCTCCAGCGCCTCAAGGCCCTCCTCCCCGAGGGGGAGTTCGAGTTCGATCCCGAGGACATTGGGACGCAGCCGCTTCGCTTCTTCGTGGTGGAGTATCTTCGCGAGGCGGCCTTCGAGCTGCTGGAGGACGAGCTCCCCTATGCCTTTACCGCCGAGGTCGAGGAGTTTCGCGAGCACTCCTCGCCGGTGTACATTCGGGTGACCCTGCTGGTGGAGCGCGAGAGCCAGAAGGGAATGATCATCGGGCAGGGCGGTCGCACCATCAAGGCGATCGGCTCGCAGGCGCGCGCCCGCCTCGAGGAGCTCCTCGGCGGGCCCGTCTACCTCGATTGCTGGGTCAAGGTGTTGCCCAACTGGCGGCGGAATGCCGCCTCACTTGCTCGGCTCGGATTTCCGGACGACCCCGCGGCGGGATGAGCCGGCCACCCTCCAACCCCACATGCCATGAGCCTCGCGCCGGAACTGCTTGAGATTCTCGTCTGCCCCAAGTGCAAGGGCGATCTCGAATACCGCACGGAGCCGTCCGAGGCTCTCGTCTGTCACGCTTGCGCGCTCGTCTACGCCGTCGACGACGGGATTCCCGTCATGCTCGTCGACGAAGCCAAGCCCCTCTGACCACTTCCCGGGACGCATGACAGAACCAGCATCCACCGAGGGCGCCGGCCGCATTCTCGCCACCGCCCGCGAAGAGGCCGAGCGCCTCGGCCACGCCCAGATCGGCACGGAGCATCTCCTGCTCGCGCTCCTGCGCGAACGGGAGAGTCTCCCGCCCGAGGCGGCGGCCCAGTTGCCCAAGGACGTGGAGAACGCCGGCAAGCGGCTGATGAGCGCCGGCAAGCGGGGCGCTCCGCCCGAAGAAGGCTTGGCGCTCTCCAGCCGCGCGCGACGGATCATGGACGAAGCCGCCGCCGAGGCCGGGCGCCAGGGGGGATCGACCATCACCCCCGAGCACCTCCTCGTCGCCCTCCAGGGCGAGAACAAGGGCATCGCCGCCGCCATCCTGCGGGAAGCGAGTGGCAAGAAGAAGGGGGACCGCGGCGGCCGGCCGCAGGGCGACGCGCCCGCGAATCCCGACAAGCCGGCCCCGCGGGAGCGGCAACGCGATCGCCAGCGTCAGAAGGCCGGCGAGGATCCGGCGCCTGAATCGGTCATCGAGCCCGCTCCGGCTGCGGCCACGCCAGTGGAACGCCCTGATCGCCCCGACCGCCCCGACCGCCCCGACCGCGCGGAGCGGGGGCGCGGGCGGGATCGTGAGAAGCGAGGTGGGTCCGCTCCCGAGAAGGGCCGGGAGCGCCGCGACCGCAAGCCGGAAGGGAAGGCTCCTCCCGCCGCCCCGGCGCCGCGGCGCGGCGGAACCCCGGAGCCATCGGCCCCCCCGACTCCGCCGCTCCCTCGGCGCGTCGCCCCCGTGGTGGGTGACCCGTTCCGCATCCGCGTCCGGCATATCCTGCTGGCCGCCGTCCCCGCCGCGATCTGGTTGGCGCGCCAGGGGGCGTCGCCCGCCATCGTGTTCGCCGTCGCCTGCCTCGCGATCCTCCCGCTCGCGCAGTACCTCGGCGAAGCGACGGAGCATCTCGGGGAGCGGACCGGACCGACCATCGGCGGATTCCTGAACGCGACCTTCGGGAACGCTGCCGAGCTGATCATCGCCATCTTTGCGCTCCAGGCGGGCCTGATCGAACTGGTCAAGGCGTCGATCATCGGCAGCATTCTCGGGAACCTGCTCCTGATTCTCGGCCTGTCGCTGATGGCCGCGGGCATGAACAAGCGGCTCTTTGCCTTCAATCGCACTGCCTCCAGCCTGGCGGGCTCCATGCTGGCGCTGGCAGTCGCCGCACTGGTCTTCCCGGCGCTCCTCCACGCCACGCACCCGGAGCCGTCGCGCCTGATGGAATTGCATCTCTCCGAGGCCGTGGCGGTGGTCCTGGGTGTCGTGTACCTCCTGTCGCTGCTCTTTTCGCTCCGCACGCATCGCCGCCTGCTCGGGGGCGACCCCCATCCGACGGTGCACCCCGTGTGGGGGGTGCCGCGCGCGCTGGCCGTGCTGGCCGGCGCGACGGTCGGCATCGCGGTGGTCTCGGAGATCCTGGTCCAGGCGATCGGCCCGCTGACCGACGGGGGCCTCTTGTCGCAGGCGTTCCTCGGACTGATCATCATTCCCGTCATCGGCAACGCAGCCGAGCACGCCTCGGCGATCGTGGTGGCGCGGAAGGGGAAGGTGGACCTCGCGATCCAGATCGCGATGGGATCGGGTACCCAGGTCGCGCTGTTCGTGGCACCGGTCCTGGTCGGGGTGGGGCTGGTCCTGGGGGTGGACATGAATCTCGTGTTCACGCCGTTCGAGGTGCTGGCGCTTGCGCTGGCCACCGGGGTCAGCGCCCTGATTACGCTCGACGGCGAATCCCACTGGTTTGAGGGGGTGCAGTTGATTGCCCTCTACGTGCTGGTCGGGATCGCGGCGTATTTCATTTGACTTCGCTGAGCCACACTCCTAAGTTAGTTGTGGATAAACTCTTACGGGGTGCCATGGGTGCGTAACCGCCCGACGATTCTCTTCCATTCGCCGGACGCGCGCCCGGTGCCAGAAATTCTGAGGCGCTGGGCCGAAGCCCGGGGCTTTCCCACGCTTGAGTTCCGGCAGGGAGCGGAGTTGGAGTCCATCGTGCTCCGGGGCGCCTCCTGTTTGATATTTCTTGACGGCGACGAGACCGGGAGCCAGGGGTTGGCCATGGTCCGCCGCCTCAAGGCCGATGCGTTCACGGCCATCGTGCCGGCCGTGGTGCTCTCGGGGACGCACGCGCCGGAACGGGTCGGGGAGTGGTTCGCCGCCGGAGCCGATGAAGTCATCACCGGGTTCTTCGCGCCGGCGGAGCAGCGGGCGCGGCTGGACGCGATGCTGCTGCGGACCGAGCGCGACGTGTCGGTGCATCCGTCCACGCGGCTTCCCGGGACCACGGAAATCGAGCGGGCCATCCGGTCGCAGCTGGAGTCGGGCGACGAGTTCGCGGTGTGCTACGCGGACCTCGACCACTTCAAGGAATACAACGACCGGTACAGTTACTACGACGGCGACCGCGTCATCTTCATCCTTTCGCGCATCCTGCACGACGTGGTGCGCGGGATGACCGGGCCCGCGGGGTTTGTCGGGCACATCGGAGGGGACGACTTCATCTTCGTCATCCCGTCCGCGCATGTGGGCGATGTCTGCGGGGAGATCCTGTCGGTGTTTGACACGCTCATCCCGCTGCAGTACAACGACCAGGACCGTCGCGCCGGGTATTTCTTCGGCAAGGACCGCCGGGGCCAGTTGCATCGCGTGCCGCTCATGACGCTGTCCATCGGGATCGTGACCAACAAGAACCGTCGGTTTGCACACCCGGCGCAGGTCAGCGAGTTGGCGACCGAGATGAAGAGTTACGCCAAGACCCTGCCAGGGTCGGTGTTCGTGGTGGACCGCCGGCATGCGCCTGAGGGCGAATCGCCGGCCACCGGCGAAGGCCGGGACAAGCGTTGAGGACGTCGCAATGAACGTGACCTGCCCAGGTTGTTCGACCGTCTTCCGGGTGGACCCCGCCAAGGTCCCCGCCGGGGGCGTGCGCGCGCGGTGCTCGGTCTGCCGCGCCGTCTTCCGCGTGGAGTCGGCGGGCGCGGCGCCCGTGGGCTTGCCGGCGGCCGCATCGCCACCGGCACACACCCCGGCGCCCATGCCGGCCACACCACCGGTACAGGATTCGCCCGCCGCCTCGCCGCCGCCTCCTCCGCCTCCCCGGGCCTCGGCGCCGGCGCCGACGCCGACGCCGGCGTATCCGACCGACCACGGCATTGGCGCCCCGCCGTTCGTGGTACCGCCGCCCCGGTCAACGCCCGCGCGGCCAGCGGCACCGACCTATCCGTCGGCGCCCTCCCCGGGGCCCCGCACGTGCGGCCGCCGTTCTCATCGCGACCCGAGCATTGCGACGCCGTCCGCGCCGCGGACGTCGTCACCACGGCCGTCGATCAATCCGTTCCTGTCGAAGGACCCGGGACAGAAGGCCCGGCGCCTGGCGCGGGCCCTGGTGTCCGACATCGTGGTGTACCATCCCGAGAAGCGCCTCGAAGGGCTTCAGCACGGCACCCTGAAGCAGATCTTCGACGAGGAGATCAAGAAGAGCTGGGAAGAGTATACCGGGCAGGTGGGACGGGAACTCGCGGAGTCCACGACCCATTTCAACGACGCGTTGAACGAGATCCTGGGGGACGGCAGCAAGATTTTTTGACGCGGCGCGCCCGGCGTGAAACGCGGAACGGCGGCGTGAGTGCGCACCGGTTCCCGTTTCACGCTTTCTGTTTTCTGGCACCATGGACCGACTGAGGGTGGATATGGCTGGAGTGACCGAACGACTCGAGGCGTTGCAGGCACAGGCGGACGAACTGCGGAGATTTCTTTGACGTGACCCGCCGGCAGTCCCGCCTGTCTGAGCTCGAGTCCTCGCAGATGGACCCCGCCTTCTGGTCGAACCAGGAGCGCGCCCGCACGGTGGTGCAGGAAATCAAGCAATTGAAGTCCTGGGTGACGCCCTTCGCCGACCTCTCCACGCGGCTGACCGACGCCGTGGACATGGCGGCGCTGCTGGCGGCGGAGCCCGACGAGGCGATGGCCGCGGAACTTGACGCGGAAGTGACCCGCCTCGAGGCCGCCGTTACCGCGCTCGAAGTGCGGGGCATGCTGCAGGGGCCCGACGACGCCCGCGATGCGATCCTGACGATCCATCCCGGGGCCGGGGGAACCGAGTCGCAGGACTGGGCCGAGATGCTGATGCGCATGTACGTCCGCTGGGCGGAGCGCCGTGGCTATGGCGTCAGCGTCCTCGACCTGGTCGAGGGCGAGGAGGCGGGGATCAAGTCCGTCACCCTGGGCATTGCCGGCGAGTTCGCGTACGGCTATCTGCGCGCGGAAAAGGGCGTCCACCGCCTGGTGCGGATCTCGCCGTATGACTCGCAGGCCCGGCGGCACACCTCGTTCGCCTCCGTCTTCGTGTATCCGGACATCGACGATACCATCGAAGTCGACCTGCGCGAGGAGGACATCCGGATGGACGTCTATCGCGCATCCGGCGCGGGCGGCCAGCACGTCAACAAGACCTCGTCCGCCGTCCGGCTGACCCACGAGCCGACCGGCATCGTGGTCGCCTGCCAGCAGGAGCGCAGCCAGGGAAAGAACAAGGCGACCGCCATGAAGATGCTGCGCGCCGCCCTCTACCAGCGGAAACTGGAAGAGCAGGAGGCGGCGAAGGCGCTCGTCGAGGCCACCAAGACCGACAACTCCTGGGGCAACCAGATCCGCTCCTACGTGTTTCAGCCGTACACCATGGTCAACGACCACCGTTCCGAGCTCAAGGTCGGTGACGTCCAGAAGGTGATGGACGGCGACATCGATCCATTTATCGAGGCGTTCCTGAAGGGCGCCGGAGGGACCGCCGCGTGACGGATGAGACACGCTCGTTCGTGGAGGACGCCCGCCGCGCCAAGCTCGACGAGCTGCGCGCCGCCGGCATCGAACCGTTCGGCTATTCGTTCAAGCGGACGTTCACGGCCGCCTCGGCCCTTGCCGCCTACGACGACGCCATGGGCGACGACGGCCCGGAAGTGGCGGTGGCCGGCCGGCTGGTCTCCTACCGCCGACAGGGGAAGACGGCGTTCGCCCACCTCGAGGACATTTCCGGCCGCCTCCAGCTCTACTTCCGCAAGGACGAGCTGGATGCCGCCTGGGGACTGGTCCAGCTGCTGGACCTCGACGACCATGTCGGCGTTCACGGCAAGCTGTTCCGCACCCGCACCGGGGAGGTCACCGTCCGGGTGACGGCCGTTGAGTTGCTGGCCAAGTCACTCCGACCGCTCCCCCGCGGCAAGACGCAGGTCACGGAGCAAGGCGAGACGGTCACCTTCGGCGGGCTCGCCGACTCCGAGGTCCGCTATCGGCAGCGCTACGCAGACCTGGCGGTCCACCCGGAGGTGCGCGAGGTCTTCCGGCTTCGGGCCCGCGCGGTGTCCTGGCTGCGGCGGTTCCTGGACGAGCGGGATTCCTCGAGGTGGAGACGCCGATCCTCCGCTCTACGGCGGCGCCGCGGCGCGCCCCTTCGTGACGCATCACAATGCCCTCGACATGCCGCTCTATCTCCGCATTGCCGACGAGCTCTACCTGAAGCGGCTCCTCGTCGGCGGGCTGGAACGCGTCTACGAGATCGGGCACGACTTCCGGAACGAGGGGATGGATCGGACGCACAACCCCGAGTTCACGATGCTGGAGTGCTATCAGGCGTACGCCGACTACCGCGACATGATGGAGCTGACCGAGGCGATGGTGAGCGGCCTGGTGGAGCACTGCTGCGGCACCCTTCGGCTCGAACGTGACGACGAGGTCCTCGACTTCTCCACGCCGTGGCCCCGGGTCTCGTTCGTCGAGGGCATCCGCCTCCGGAGCGGCCTCGACGTCTGCGAGGCCACCGACGCCGAGATGCGGGAGCGCCTGGTGCGCACCGGCGTGCCGGCGGAGGAGGCGGCCACCTTCAGCGGCGGCAAGCTCCAGGACGAGATGTTCAAGGCCTTTCTCGAGCCCCACCTGGTGCAGCCGACCTTCGTCGTCGACTACCCGCTCGCGCTCTCGCCGCTGGCCAAGCCGCACCGCGCCGATCCCCGGCTCACCGAGCGGTTCGAGCTGTTCGTGCAGGGGCGGGAGATTGCCAACGCGTTCAGCGAACTCAACGACCCCGATGACCAGCGGCGGCGGTTCGCGGACCAGGCAAAGCAGCGCGCGGACGGAGACGACGAGGCGCAGCTGTACGACGGCGACTACATCCGGGCGCTGGAATACGGCATGCCGCCGGCCGGCGGGCTCGGGGTGGGGGTCGATCGCCTCCTGATGGTCCTGACGGGGCTGCCGTCCATCCGCGACGTCATCCTCTTCCCGGCGATGCGCCCGGAATGACTCCCGCCACACCTCGGGCCGTTTCGTTTCGGGAGCTGTTGCGCTTTCCCAGCCGGCTCGAGCGACGCATCGCAGTGCGCTATCTCCGCAGCCGCCGCGGCCGGCGGGGCGCCTCGCTCGGCACTACGATCTCGATCGGCGGCGTGGCCGTCGGCATCATGGCGCTGATCGTGGTGCTCGGCGTGATGAACGGCCTCCGAAATGAACTGCTCGATCGCATCCTCGTGGCGAGCCCCCACCTCCGCATCCTCACCTACGGCGACAACCTGCGCATCGACAACTGGAAGGGAGCGCTCGCCACGATCCGCGCCACGCCGGGCGTCGTGGCCGCCGCGCCCGAGGTGACGACCCAGTCGCTAATCCTCAACTCGGCCAGCTACCCCGAGGGTGTCATGGTGATCGGCCTGGACACCGCCGCGGCGTCTCTCCCGGTGAATTCGCTGCCGGAGGCGCTGACCGAGGGCGATCTCGGCTTCCAGGCCAGCGACACCTCCGTGGACGGCGCCCTGATCCTCGGCCGCCGGCTCGCCCAGCGGCTGGGGGCCTTCCCGGGCGACCTCGTCGGGTTGATTTCGCCCACGGCCGCCCGGGTCAACCCGGCGCTCGGGTACGCCATGCCCCGGATCTGGAAGTTCCAGGTCACCGGCATCTTCGACACCGGGATGTACCAGTACGACAACCAGTTCGTCCTGATGGAGCGCGAAATGGCCCAGCGGTTTGCCGGGCTGGACTCCGCCATCACCGGCATCCAGGTCCGGGTCGGCGACCCTTGGGAGGCGCCGCGCATCGGGAGGGAGTTGGAGGACCGGCTCGGGCTGCCGTTCCGGAGCATGGACTGGCAGACCCAGAACCACGGCATGTTTGCCGCGCTGCAGCTCGAGAAGCTGGGCATGGGACTGGTCATCTTCTTCGTGATGATCGTGGCCGCGTTCAACATCGTGGGCACGCTCACGATGCTGGTGACCGACAAGACGCGCGAGATCGGCATCCTGCAGGCGATGGGGCTGCCGGCCGGCTCGATCGGACGGATCTTCCTCGCGCAGGGTGCCATCATCGGCGGCATCGGCGTCGCGATCGGCCTCGTGGCCGGGCTCGTTGTCGGGTTCGTGGTGGACAAGAGCGGCTGGGTCCGGATCGACCCCTCGGTGTACTTCATCGATCGCCTGCCCGTCCACATCGAGCTGCTGGATGTCGGGGTGGTCATCGCCGCCGGGCTGCTCGTCGCCATCGTCGCCACCCTCTATCCCTCGCGTGCCGCCACCCGGCTCACGCCCGTGGACGCGATTCGCCACGAATGAGCGTCGTGCTGGAGGCCCGCGGACTGCGGAAGCACTACCTCGGCGGGGACGGCTCGACGATCGACGTGCTCTCGGGGGTCGACCTGAGCGTCTCCCGGGGTGAGTTCGTGGCCATCATGGGCGCGAGCGGAGCGGGGAAGAGCACGCTCCTGCACCTCCTCGGCGCGCTGGACGCGCCGTCCGCCGGCGAGGTGCTGCTGGACGGCGCTTCCTACGCGGAGCGGAGCCCCGATGCGCTGGCCGCGCTGCGCAATGCGCGGATCGGGTTCGTCTTCCAGTTTCATCACCTGCTCCGCGAGTTCAACGCGCGGGAGAACGTGATGATGCCGCTCCTGATCGCCGGACGGGGAGATGCCGAGGCCGGTGCGCGCGCCGATGTGCTCCTGGAGGCCGTTGGGCTCTCCGGCCGGCGGCTGCACCTGCCGACGCAACTCTCGGGCGGCGAGCAGCAGCGGGTGGCCGTGGCCCGTGCCCTGGCAAACGGACCGGCGGTGGTCCTGGCCGACGAGCCGTCGGGCAATCTCGACCACGCGCACAGCGAGAACCTGCACCGGATCTTCGCGGGACTGGCCCGCGACTTCCAGACCGCGCTCGTCGTGGTGACCCACAATCGGCACCTCGCGGAGCGGGCCGACCGCCTCTTGATGATGGAGGCGGGGCTGCTGGTTCCTGCTGCGCCGGAGGAGGCGCCTTCATGACGTGCCAACAGTGCGGGGAACGCGAAGCGGTCGTCCTCCTCAAGAAGGTCGAGGAAGGCGATGTGCGGGTGCTCCACCTCTGCGAGAAGTGCGCGGCGGAGCGCGGTGTGCCCGAGGGGGAGGAGTCGGCCAAGACCCCGCTGGGCGCGTTCCTCGCGGCGATGGGCACCGACCCGTCCGCCGAGGCCCCGCTGAGCAGTGGTGCGGCGCTGGCCGAGTGTCCGGGGTGTGGCGCCACGCTGCAGGACTTTCGGCGCACCGGTCGGCTGGGATGCGCCACCTGCTGGACCACGTTCGAGGGACCGCTGCGCGGCCTGACACGCCGGGTGCACGGCGCCACCCGGCACGTCGGGGAGTTTTATGTGCAGCCGGGGGCCGAGCCGCCCGACCAGGCGGCGCTGGTGCGGCGCCTGCGGGAGCAGCTGGCGGTGGCGGTGGCCGACGAGAACTTCGAGCAGGCCGCCGAGCTGCGGGACCGGCTGCGGGGGCTCGAATGATCGACCTGACGCTGCTGGCGGATGGCGGCATCGGGTGGATCGATGCCTCGGGTCCGGCCAGTCCGCTGGTGCTCTCCACGCGCATCCGCCTGGCCCGAAACCTGGCGGGCCACCCGTTCGCCACGCGCAACGCCGCCAGCGATCGCGAGGCGATTGTCGAGGCGGTGGCCGCCGCGGTCGCCGGCACCGAGGCGCTGGGGCACGCCGCCACCTTCCGCCTCGACCGCCTCGACCTCCGCGACCGCCTCCTGCTGCACGAGCGGCACCTGGTGAGCAAGGAACTGGCGGGGCTGGGCGGAGAATCGGTCCCGGTGGGTGCGTCCTTGCTGGTGCAGGACCGGGTGGGCGCCATGGTCAACGAGGAAGATCACCTCCGCCTGCAGGGGGTCGTTTCGGGGTTCGCCCTGGAGGCGGCCTACGCGGAAGTCGACCGGCTGGACAGTGAACTGGGGCAACGACTTGCCTTCGCATTTCACCCTGAGTTTGGTTACCTTTCCGCTTGTCCAACCAACGTGGGAACCGGGTTGCGCGCCTCTGTTTTGATCCACCTGCCCGGGCTGGTGCTGACCAAGGAAATTTCGAAGGTGCTGCAGGGCCTGGCCCAGGTTGGGCTGGCTGTGCGGGGCCTGTACGGCGAGGGCAGCGAGGTGGTCGGCAACTTCTTCCAGCTGTCGAACCAGACCACCCTCGGCAAGTCGGAGCGCGACCTGCTTGACCACCTCGGCAAGATGGTCCGCGAGGTGATGACCTACGAGGACGAAGCGCGCGCCGTGCTCCTGCGGGATGCGCGTGCGGTCATCGAAGACAAGGTGTGGCGCGCGTACGGGTTGTTGCGGTATGCCCGGACACTTTCGTACGAGGAGGCGATGAACCTCCTCAGTGGCGTGCGGCTCGGCGTGGGACTGCAGGTGATTCCCGACGTCGGATTCTACGCCCTCAACAAGATGCTGGTTCACACGCAGCCGGCGCACTTGGCCTCGGCCCACGGCGTGGCGCTCGACGATCCGTCGCTCGGCGTCCGCCGGGCCGACTTCGTGCGGACGCTGCTGCAAGACGAAGGACGGCGAGCAGGGTGACCCCATGAACGGCTACAACTTCACCGACCGCGTCCGGAAGGTCCTGCAGATGGCCCGCGAAGAGGCGGCCCGCCTGCACCACGAATACGTCGGCACCGAACACATCCTCCTCGGCCTGATTCGCGAGGGCGAGGGCGTCGCCGCCGGCGTGCTGCAGAATCTGAACGTGGACCTCGAGGACATCCAGCAGAAAATCGAAGAGACCGTCAAGCGCGGGAAGGCCGCCGCCGCGGCCGGCCCCGACCTGCCGTACACGTCGCGCGCCAAGAAGGTGCTCGAGCTGGCGATGGTCGAGGCGCGGGAGCTCAATCACTCCTACGTCGGCACCGAGCACCTGCTGCTCGGCCTCCTGCGCGAGGAGAAGGGTATCGCGGCGCAGGTCCTCGCCGACGCGGGGGTCAACCTCGAACAGTCGCGCGCCGAGACCCTCCGCATCCTCGGGAGCGACCTGCCGGCACCTTCCTCGGCGGCGCCCACCGGGCAGCCCCAGCCCGCGGCCAAGTCGGAAAAGAAGTCCAAGACGCCGGCGCTCGACCACTTCTGCCGCGACCTGACCCAGCTGGCCGCCGACAACGAGCTGGACCCGACCATCGGCCGGGCCAGTGAAATCGAGCGGGTCGTGGAGATCCTGGCCCGGCGCAAGAAGAACAACCCGGTGCTGATCGGCGAGCCGGGCGTCGGCAAGACCGCCATTGTCGAGGGGCTCGCGCTCCTGATTGCCAGCGGCAACTGCCCCGACATCCTCCGCGATCACCGGGTGCTCTCGCTGGACATGGCGGCCGTCATTGCCGGCACCAAGTATCGGGGTCAGTTCGAGGAGCGGTTGAAGGCGGTCATGAACGAGATCGCCCAGAACCGTCACGTCGTCCTGTTCATCGACGAATTGCACACCCTCGTCGGCGCTGGCGCAGCCGAAGGGGCCATCGACGCCTCGAACATGCTCAAGCCGGCGCTGGCCCGCGGCGAGCTGCAGTGCGTCGGCGCCTCGACGCTGAACGAGTACCGCAAGTACATCGAGAAGGATGGCGCGCTGGAGCGGCGCTTCCAGACGGTGGTCGTGGAGCCCCCGTCGATCGACGAGACGTTCGAGATCCTGAAGGGGCTTCGCAAGAAGTACGAAGACCACCACCGCGTCAGCATCCCCGACGAGACGCTCAAGGCGGCGGCACAGCTCTCCGAGCGCTATATCACCGACCGGTTCCTGCCGGACAAGGCCATCGACGTCATCGACGAGGCGGGGGCGCGCGCGCGACTCGCCTCGCAGGCCCCGCCGGCCGAGGTGGCCGCGCTCAAGGGCGATCTCGACAAGGTCAACACCGACAAGGAAGAGGCCGTCCGCGACCAGAACTTCGAGCGTGCGGCGTCGCTGCGCGATCGCGAGCGCGACCTCCAGAACCAGATCCGCCTCCGCCAGGAGGAGTGGGAAAAGGACCGGCAGACCCGCCGTCCGACCATCGACGAGGAGGCCATCGCCTTCATCGTGTCGCGGTGGACCGGCATTCCGGTCAACCGGATCCAGGAGGCGGAGGCCTCCCGGCTGCTCCGGATGGAGGACGAAATCCACGAGGCGGTCGTCGGCCAGGACGAGGCGATCCGCGCCGTGTCGCGGGCCATTCGCCGGTCGCGCGCGGGACTCAAGGACCCCAACCGCCCCATCGGGTCGTTCATCTTCTCCGGCCCGACCGGCGTCGGCAAGACGGAGCTGGCGCGGGCCCTGGCCAAGTTCCTCTTCGCCGATCAGTCCGCGCTCATCCGGGTCGACATGTCCGAGTACATGGAGAAGTTCTCGGTCTCCCGCCTGATCGGCGCCCCGCCGGGCTACGTCGGGTACGAGGATTCGGGAACCCTCACCAAGCTGGTGCGGCGGAAGCCGTACTCGGTGGTTCTCCTCGACGAAATCGAGAAGGCGCACCCCGACGTGTTCAATATCCTGCTCCAGGTGCTCGATGAGGGGCACCTGACCGACAACTACGGGCGGGTCATCGACTTCAAGAACACGGTGGTCATCATGACCTCCAACGTTGGTGCGCGCGACATCACGCAGTCGAAGAGCCTCGGGTTCCACACCCAGGGCGCCGACGCCTCGTTCGATACCATGGCTGGCAAGGTCAAGGAGGAGATGGCTAAGGTCTTCAATCCGGAATTCCTCAACCGCCTCGACGACGTGATCGTCTTCCACCCGCTGGGTCGGGAGCACATTGCCGAGATCGTGAACATCCTCCTCCGCGAGGTCGCTCGGCGGCTCGGCGACGAGGTGCGGCTCACCCAGGCGGCAATCGATTTCCTGGCGGAACAGGGCTATGACCAGCAGTACGGCGCCCGGCCCCTCAAGCGTGCCATCCAGAAGTACGTGGAGGATCCCCTGAGCGAGAAGATCCTGCTCGGCGAGATCGGACGGGGCGACGAGATCGAGGTCGATCTGGCGCCCGACGGCAAGTCGCTGGCGTTCCGCGCCCTGACCGGAACTCAGGCCTGAGTCGTGCGAGGTCGGGCGCCCTCACGGTGGGGGCGCCTGATCGCGCGTCCGGACGCCCTCCGCTGATGCTTCGTCGCTGCATCCCTCTGCTGGTCCTCCTGGTCCTGGCAGCGCAACCGCTGCGCGGGCAGGACGTGTCGTCGCCCCCGGTGGACAGCCTGGTGGTCGAGGGGAACGTACGCATCACCACCGCCCAGATTCTCGGCACCGCCGGCCTCGTCCTGCACCAGCCGATCACCTACCGCGACATCCAGCGCGCCATCACTGCGCTGTTCCAGACCGGGCAGTTCGACGACGTCAATGTGCAGCAGCGCGACGCGAACGGGATGCTGATCCTGGTCATCGTGGTCAAGGAGCGCCCCCTCCTCTCGGGGTGGAGCCTACTTGGCGTCCGGCAACTCCCCGAACAATCGGTGCGCGACAAGGTGACCCTCGTCATCGGCCGCCCGATCGACCGTGCCGCCCTCGCCCGCAGCCGGGCCAGCATCGATTCCGCCTACGCGGACAAGGGGTATTTCCAGGCCCAGACCACGGTGACGGAGTTCCCGCAGCCCGATGGCTCGGTCCAGGTGGTCTTCCAGGTCATGGAGGGCATGCGGATCACGATCAGCCAGATCCTGGTCCAGGGGAACGAGCGCTTCACGGACAAGGAAGTGGCCAGCCACATGTCCACGAAGCCAGAAGGATTTTTCTGGTTCAAGAAGGGCACCTACGACGAGGACCGGGTGGAGTCGGACATGCGGCAGCAACTGCCGACCTTCTACGGCTCAAAGGGCATGATCGATTTCCAGGTGGTGCAGGACACCGTGCTCGCCGATCCGGAGACGGGCAAGGCCGCGTTGTCGCTCACCGTGGAGGAAGGCCAGGTCTACTACGTCGGGACCATGGACCTCGTCGGCAATCGCCGGTACTCCGCCGACGAGATCGGCGCGTTCTACCCGTTCGGCGGGGCCGAGGCCGTCCAGTCGGGGAAGCCCGTCGCCAGCATGCCGTTCAACAGGTCCGCCTGGGAGGCGGCCACCACCCGGCTCCGGGATCTCTACCTGAATACCGGCTACATCTACTCGCGGGTAACGCCGGAAGAAAGCCGCCGCATCGCGGAGGATGGGACGCCGACCGTCGATCTCCGGTGGCGGATCGAGGAAGGCGCGCCCGCCACGGTCAACCGCATCATGATCGTGGGCAACGACGTCACCCACGAGTCGGTCATCCGCGCCGCCATCGTGATGCTCCCGGGCTCCGTGTTCAACCGCGACCTGTTGATTCGCAGCTACCAGAACATCATGAACCTCGGCTTCTTCCAGCCGTTGCCGCCGCCGGACGTCGCGCCGTCGGAGAACGGGCAGGACGTCGACATCACCTTTACCGTCATCGAGAAGCGGACCGGCAACGTCAACTTCGGTGCGTCGCTCGGGCAGGGCACCGGCCTCGGAGGGTTCCTCGGGCTCGAGGAGCCCAACCTCTTCGGCCGCGGCAAGCGGGGCAAGTTCCAATGGCAGTTCGGCCGGAACATCAACGACTTCAACCTGTCGTACACCGACCCGTCCATCCAGGGGTCACGGGTCTCCGGGACGGTCGCCCTCTTCAACTCGCGGCAGCGGTACATCATCGGCGACCTCGGCCGGCGGCAGCAGGCGGGCGGCTCGGTACAGGTCGGGTTCCCGGTCTTCGGATCCCGTTACACCCGGCTGTTCACCTCGTACAGCCTGATGCAGATCAGCTACAGCGGCGGGTCGGTCAGCCTCCGGGAGCGTTACAGCTGCGACCAGTGCGGCAAGTCGAGCCTCGGCTTCAGCCTCGTGCGTGACACCCGCATCGGCCTGCCGTTCGCGACCTCCGGCACGCGGTCGACCGTCAACCTGGAGTTCACCGGCGGCCTCCTCGGCGGCGACGGCGACTTCCAGACCCTCGGGTACGAGGGGCAGTGGTATGTGCCGCTCGGCGGGCTGGGCGGATCGCAGCAGCTGGGGACCGGCATCAAGTTCGTGCTGGGGCTGACGGCCAAGGCGGGGTGGATCTTCGGCGATGCCGGCCCGTTCTTCACCGACCTCTATTCAATGGGCGGCGTCCAGTACGGCATCCCGCTCCGCGGCTACGAGGAGTTCTCCATCACGCCTGACGGGTACGATCCCTTCTCGAGCTCCAGCCGGGCCAGCCCGAACGCTTTCGGGCAGTCCTACGCCGCCTTCACCACGGAGATCGGCGCGCGGATGAGCCAGTCGCTGTATGTAAACGCCTTCTTTGACGCCGGTAACGTCTACCGGACGCCCTCGCAGTTCGACCCATCCCGCCTCTACCGCGGCGTGGGCGTTGGGGTAGCTTTGATTTCACCGCTGGGGCCGATCGGGGTCGATCTCGCCTACGGCATCGACCGGCTCGATATTCAGGGCGAACCGGCCCCCGGTTGGAAGTTGCACTTCAAGATCGGCAATATTTTCTGAGGACGACGGTTCTTATTCACCGATAATCATGCAGGAGTACACGATGGGACGTCTTTTCTCCACGCTCGCTTTCGCCGGACTGGTTGCCGGCCTGGTGGCGACGCCGGCGACGGCGCAGCAGACCACTGGCAAGGTCGCCTTCATCAATTCCCGGCTCGTGCTCGCCGCCGCACCAGGGTACGCCAAGGCCGAATCGTTGTACGCCGGGGAGGTCGCGGGCTACCGCCTCGAGGTGCAGAAGATGCAGGCCAGCCTCGACTCGTCGGTCCAGGCGTTTCAGCAGAGCTCGGTCGTGCTGAGCCCCTCGGCGCGCACCGCCAAGCAGAAGGAACTCGAAGCGCAGCAGCAGCGTCTTGAGCAGCGCATGCAGGAGCTGCAGGACAAGGCGGTCCAGCGCGAGCGGGACCTGCTCGAGCCGATTCAGCAGCGGGTGACCGCCGTGGTCGAAGGGGTGCGTGCGGCGGGGGCCTACGCGATGATCTTCGACGTCGGCGTCCAGAACTCGGGCATCGTCGCGGCTGACCGATCGCTGGACTTGACCCAGAAGGTCATCGACCAGCTGAAGGCCGGCGGCGGCAGCTGAGGAGGTGAGCATTTCCACTCTCACGGCACAGGCGGTCGCTGATCTCGTCGGCGGCCGCCTGCTTGGTAATGGGGCGGTCACCCTGACCGCGGTCGGTCCGCTCGATCGGGCCGACGGCGGCACGCTGTCGTTCCTCAGCGGCTCCCGCTACCTCGGCACCTTCCAGCAGTCGGAGGCGGGTGCGGTGCTGCTCCGAACGGAGCACGCTGATGAGCCCGCGGGTCCTGCCACGAGGATCGTCGTCGACGACCCGGCGCAGGCCATCCTGCAGGTCGTGCCGGTGCTCTTTCCAGAGCGTCCCCCTGTCTGGGGGGTCGATCCCACGGCCCGCATTGGTGCCGGCGCCACCTGGCGCGGAGAGGTGTCCATCGGAGCCCACGCGGTGCTCGGGCAGGGTGTATCCCTCGGCGCCCGTTGCCGTATCGCTCCGGGAGTCATCCTGGGGGATGGGGTCGTCCTGGGCGATGATTGCGACATCGGGGCGAACAGCGTCTGTCACGAGGGGACCCGTCTGGGGAACCGCGTGCGGCTCAAGGCGCTGGCCGTCATCGGCGGCGACGGATTCGGGTTCGCCTCCGGGCCCAACGGGCACCGGGCCATCCGACACGTCGGCGGCTGCATTCTCGAGGACGATGTGCAGGTCGGGTCGCATTCAGCGGTCGATCGCGGCAGCCTCGATGACACCGTGATCGGCGCGGGGACAAAAATCGACAACCAGGTCCATATTGCCCACAACGTCCGCATGGGGCGTGGGTGCCTCATCATGGCCGGCGTGGGCGTGGCCGGGAGCACCCGGTTGGGGAACGGCGTCATCCTCGCCGGCCAGGTCGGGGTGGTCGGCCACGTCATGCTGGGGGACGGCGTCCGGGTGAGCGCGCAGTCCGGCATCGGCCAGGACGTCCCGGCGGGGACCGACATGGGTGGCAGCCCCGCGCGCCGTCAGCGCGATTACCTGCGTGCGCAATCCGCCCTCTACCGGGTGGCCAAGATCATCAACCAGCTCGAAGAACTCGTGACGAAGCGAGGTGACCGTGGCTAGGCGAACCATCGAGCGGGAAGTTGCCCTGACTGGGGCGGGCCTTCACACAGGTGCGAGCGTGACGGTGACGTTCCGTCCTGCTCCAGCGGGCCGGCGGGTGGTCTTCCGCCGCACGGACCTGCCAGGCACGCCGGAAATCGCCGCCCGCTTGGAAGAGGTCGAGGCGACCGACCGGCGGACGGTGCTCGGCCAGGGCGACCAGGCCATTCATACCGTCGAGCATGTGCTGGCGGCCGTCGGTGCGCTGGCCATCGACGATCTCTACATCGATCTCGACGGTCCGGAGCCTCCGGCGCTGGACGGTTCGTTCCAACCCTGGTTCGAGGCGCTGCAGGGTGCCGGAGAACTGATGCAGGAAGGCGATCCGGTCGTCTTCCGGGTGCTCGCGCCTTTCACCGTCACGGAGGGTGGGTCGAGCTACGTGGTCTCTCCGGCGGGGTCGGGCAGGGTCACGGTCGCCATCGACTTTCCCCACCCGCTCATCGGATCACAGGCCGGCAGCTACGAAGTGACGGCCGAGGTGTTCGGTCGCGAACTTGCCGGCGCACGGACCTTCGGGTTCGTCCATGAGGTCGAAGGGCTCAAGGCCAAGGGGCTCATCCAGGGGGCCTCGACGGCCAACGCTGTCGTCCTGACCGACACCGGACTTACCGAGGGCACCACCTTGCGCTGGCCCGACGAGTTCGTGCGGCACAAGGCGGCGGACCTGGTGGGCGACCTTACCCTGATCGGCGGACGGGTGCAGGCCCATATCGTGGCCACCCGACCGAGCCATCAGGGCAACATCGCCTTGGCGCGGGCGATTGCGCGGACCGGGCAGCGGGAGGGCGGTATCGCGATGGACATCGGGCGGATCCTGGACGTGATCCCCCATCGCTACCCCTTTCTCCTGGTCGACCGGATCATCGAGATCGAGGGCAAGAAGCGGATCGTCGGCATCAAGAACGTCACCATCAACGAACCGTTCTTCCAGGGCCACTTCCCGGGGCATCCGATCATGCCCGGCGTGCTGATCATCGAGGCGATGGCGCAGGTCGGCGGGATGCTGGTGCTCGGCTCGCTCGTGGAGATGACCGAGGAGAAGGTCATCTACTTCATGTCGCTCGACAAGGTGAAGTTCCGGCGGCCGGTGCTGCCCGGCGACCAGCTCCGGTTCGAGCTCGAGATGATCCAGTTCCGCGGGAAGACGTGCAAGATGCAGGGCGTCGCGTATGTGGACGGGAAGGTGGCCGTCGAGGCCGAAATGATGGCCGCCGTGGTGGACAGGTGACCACCCGCATCCACCCGACCGCGCTCGTCGATCCCGGCGCGCATCTCGGGCAGGATGTCGACGTCGGGCCGTTCGCGATCATCGGGCCCGATGTCGTGGTGGGGGACCGGTGCCGCATCGGCCCCCGGGCCACGCTCGAACGGTACGTGCGCCTTGCGGCCAGTGTCGCCGTCGGCGAGGGTTCGATCCTTGGCGGGCCGCCCCAGGACTTCAAGTTCAAGGACGAGGAAACCTGGGTGGAGGTGGGGGAGGGGACAGTCATCCGCGAATACGTCACGGTCAATCGCGGCACGGCCGCCACCGGCAAGACGATCGTCGGCGCCAGCTGTTTCCTGATGTCGTACGTCCACATCGCGCACGACTGCCGGGTCGGCGATCGTGTCATCATCGCCAACAGCACGCAGATCGCCGGGCACGTGACCATCCACGACTATGCCAACCTCAGCGGCCTGGCCGCGGTGCACCAGTTCGTGACCATCGGCAGCTACGCATTCGTCAGCGGTTGCACCCGGGTCAACCAGGACGTGCCGCCATACGTGAAAGCCGCCGGTAACCCCATGGAACTCTACGGGCTGAACTCCATCGGCCTGCAGCGTGCGGGGTTTGCCCCGCAGACCATCGCGGGCCTCAAGCGGGCCTATCGGTTGTTCTTCAACTCCGACCTCAACCTGGGGCAGGCCATCGAGCGCGCGCGGCTCGACCTGCCGGACCTTCCGGAAATCGAACGGTTCATTGGATTCGTGGAATCCTCGGGGCGGGGCGTCCCGGCGTGAGCGCGAAGCTCCCGGTCGGGGTGATCGGTGTCGGGGCCCTCGGCCGGCACCACGCGCGGCACCTCTCGACGCTCGACGGGGTGCAGCTTGTGGGCGTGTACGATGCGAACCCCGACACCGCCGCGCGGGTGGGTGCGGAGGTCGGGGCCCCGGTGGTGAGCGAGGTCGATGCGCTGCTCGAGCAGGTCGAAGCGGTGTCCATTGCCGTACCCACCTCCGCCCACGCGGAGGTGGGGTTGCGTGCGCTGGAGCGCGGGGTGTCGGTCCTGATGGAGAAGCCGCTCGCGGCCACCCTGGCCGAGGCTGATGCGCTCGTGGCGGCGGCCGATCGTGCGGGCGTGGTGTTGCACGTCGGTCAGATCGAACGCTTCAACCGCGCGGTACGCGCGGCGCTGCCTGCGGTGGAGAATCCCCGGTATATCGAGGCCGAGCGCATCGCGCCCTATTCCCCGAGGGGAACGGACGTGTCGGTGGTGTTGGACCTCATGATCCACGACCTCGACCTCCTGCTCGCCCTCACCGGATCGCCGGAGGTGACCGATGTCCGGGCCATCGGCGCGTCGGTCCTCTCGTCCCACCTCGACATGGTCAATGCGCGGCTGGAGTTGCCGGGCGGCACGGTGGCGTCCATCACCGCCTCCAGGCTCGGCCGCCATCGGGTGCGTCGGGTGCGGATCTACCAGGACACGGGCTACCTGACGCTGGACCTCTCCACCGGGCAAGCGTCCTTCCTGCGGGTCAGGCCCAGCTGGAAGCGTGGAACGGGAACCAGCCTCGCGGAAGTGGTGGAGGAGATCGTGCTCGAGGCCTCGGAGGGAGACGCGCTGCGGCTCGAGTTGACGGAATTTGTCCGCGCGGCGCGCGGCGAGCCGAATCGTGGCGTGACGGGCGTCGGGGGACGGGCGGCGCTCGAGCTGGCCCTCCGTGTCGGCGCGGTCGTGCGGGCGACATGACCGCAGCCGCCCCACGGATTCTGGTGTCCGCGGGGGAGCCATCCGGGGACCTGCACGGCGCGGAAGTCGTCTCGGCCCTCCGCGCCCGCTGGCCGGGGGCGCAGATCGACGGGGTCGGCGGGCCGCGCATGGCGGCCGCCGGGGCAGAGTTGCTCTTTGCGATGGAACGGCTCAGCGCCATGGGGGCCGTCGAAATTCTCCGTCGCATTCCGGCGCACGTCGAATTGTACCGGCAGCTCCGCGCGGATTTTCGCCGGGGACGATGGGATCTCTACCTGCCGATCGACTACCCGGGCTTCCACCTGCGGACGGCGCGGGCGGCCCGGAAGGCGGGGACCAGGGTCTTGTACTATATCCCGCCGCAGCTCTGGGCCTGGCGCCCGGGGCGGGCCCGCACGCTGGCGGCGGCGGTCGACCGGCTCGCAGTGGTGTTGCCGTTCGAGCCGGCATTTTTTGCCGGCCTGGGGCTGTCGGCGGACTACGTGGGGCATCCGCTCCTCGACCGTCCGGCACCACCGAGCCGCGCGGCGGCACGCGCGGCACTGGGCATCGCCGCCGAGGCGCGGGTGCTCGCGCTCTTTCCCGGGAGCCGGGAGCAGGAGGTGCGCAGCCACTGGGAGACCTTCCTCGCGGTGGCGGCCCGGCTGCGCGCCGAGGGGAGGTGCGACGAGGTGGTGGTCGCGGTCACGCCGGCGGGGCGCTATCCCGACCCGGGAGGAGCGCATCTCCACGCGGATGGCCGCCTGGTGCTGGCGGCCGCCGATGCGTGTCTGGCGAAGTCGGGCACCACGACGCTGGAAGCTGCGCTTGCCGACGTCCCGATGGCGGTCGCGTACCGGATGAACCCGCTGACGTTTGCGCTGGCCCGACGCGTGGTGACGGTGCAGTGGGTCGCGCTGGTCAACCTGGTGGCGGGCCGGGAAGTGGTGCCGGAATTCCTCCAGGAGGAGATGACCGTGCCGGCGCTCGCCGCCGCGCTTGGCGATCTCCTGAGCGAGGGGCATCCGAGACGCCTCGCGCAACAAGTGGGGCTGGCGGAGGTACGCGGGCTGCTTGGCGCGCCGGGGGCGTCGGCACGGGTGGCGGCGATGGCCGGGGAGCTGCTGGACAGGTGAGGATCCGGGTTCCGCCCACGCTCGTCGACTGGATTGCCCGACCCATCGCACGTGCCGTGGCGGCGAGCTGGCGGTTCGAGCACGTGAACCGTGAGGCCTGGGACGGCCTGGTGGATGGCGGGACCGGCTTTGCGTGCATGCTCTGGCACGAGACACTGCTGCCGTTGCTCTGGCACCACCGGAAGGCCCGGGCGGTCATCGTGGTGAGCCAGGCGCGCGATGGACAGTACCTCTCGGATTTTGCCGAATCGATCGGCTACCGGCTGGTGCGCGGGTCGAGTTCGCGGGGTGCGGTTGGGGCGCTGATCGCGGCGGCAAGGGCACTGGAGGAAGGGGCCATCGTGGCGCTTACCCCCGACGGCCCGCGCGGTCCTCGCCGGGAGCTGAAACCGGGGGTGCTGGCCGCGGCCCAGCGTGCGGGTGTGCCGGTCCTGCCGGTCTATGCCGAAGTAAAATCGGCGTGGCGGCTACATTCATGGGACCGTTTCTGCATCCCGAAGCCGTTTGCGAGGGTGCGGGTGGCGTACGGGGCGCCGATGATGGTGGCGCCGGGTTCCGAACAGCTGGCGGCGGCCGTCTCCCAGGCCCGGCTCGCCATGGACGAAGTCGAGAGGATGGCGCGATGGCCCGACGGCAAGGCGATACCCACCGACTGATTCGCTGGCTCTGGACCAGCCGTCGGTTCGGCGCCAGACTGGCGCGCCTTGGGTTGCTGCCGGCGGCCGGGCTCTGGCGGGGCGGCATGGCGCTGCGTGGACTGGCCTTTCGGCGCGGGTGGCGCACGGCGCATGACTTGCCACGTCCCTCGGTCGCCGTGGGGAACCTCACGGTCGGCGGCTCTGGCAAGACGCCAATCGCGACGTGGATCGCCCGACACTACGCCGCGCAGGGGCGGCGACCCGGGATCCTCCTGCGGGGGTATGGCGCCGACGAGGTGCTGGTCCATCGCCACGACGTTCCGGAAGCGGTCGTCGTGCCGAATCCCGACCGGATGGCGGGCGCGGCGGAGGCGGTGGCGGGCGGCGCGGACGTCCTGGTGCTCGACGACGCCTTCCAGCGCCTGGACGTCCGGCGCGACCTCAACGTGCTCGTGGTAAGCGCGGAAACGACGCTGGCAGTGCGGTGGCCACTTCCCGCCGGGCCCTGGCGCGAGGGGTGGGGGGCGATGGCCCGGGCCGATTTCGTCGTGGTGACCCGGAAACGGGCGACTGCCGAGGCCGCCGAAGCGCTGGCGGCGGAGATCGCCCGGACGGTGTCGGTCCCGATCGCGCGGGTACACCTGGGCCTGCACCATCTCGAGGGGATGCTCAGCGGGGTGTCCCGGCCGGTCGAGTCGCTGCGCGGTGAGCGGGTGGTGGCGGCGACGGCGATCGCCGATCCCGACGCCTTCGTGGCGCAGGTCAAGGGCACCGGCGCCCAGGTGCAGGTTGCCACATGGAAGGACCACTACGATTTTCGTGACGAGGATGTGGCCTGGATGGCCCGGGCCGCCCGCAAGGCCGATCACGTGGTCCTGACGGCCAAGGATGCCGTCAAGCTCCGCGATCGATGGCCGGCCAGCGCGCCAGAGCCTCTTGTAGCGATATTGAATGTCAGGTTCGAGTCGGGGGGCGATGCCTTTGTTGCGGCGCTGGACGCCCTCGTGTCATCCCAGAAGCACTCGCAGTCTCCCTGAAGGTCCGGACACCCCGGAGAGGAATATGACCAGCGTGAACGTGCGTACCGGCCAGGACGTCGTCCGTCCCGACAAGGACACTTTCCTTAGCGAAGAAAACCCCTTCGAAGCGATGATGTCGCGCTTCGACTACGCCGCCAAGCGGCTGAGCCTCGACGCCGGCCTCTACAAGGTCCTGCGCAACCCGGAGAAGCAGATCACGGTCTCGATCCCCGTCCAGCGGGACGGCGGCGACGTCGAGGTCTACACGGGCTACCGGGTCCTCTACAACACGTCGCGCGGCCCCGCCAAGGGCGGCATTCGCTTCGACATGAACGTCACGCTGGACGAGGTGACGGCGCTGGCGGCGTGGATGACCTGGAAGTGCGCGGTGGTCAACATCCCCTTCGGCGGCGCCAAGGGCGGCGTGATCTGCGACCCCGGCACCATGTCGATGGGCGAGCTCGAGCGGCTGACGCGGCGCTATACCTCCGCCATCATCGACACGCTCGGCCCGGACAGCGACGTGCCGGCGCCCGACGTCAACACCAACGAGCGGGTCATGGCGTGGATCATGGACACCTACTCCATGCACAAGCGCCATACCGTCACGTCCGTGGTCACCGGGAAGCCGGTGGAGATGGGCGGCTCGCTCGGGCGCCGCGAAGCGACGGGCCGGGGCTGCATGATCGTGACGCTGGAGGCGCTTAAGCGCCACGGCATGCCGGTCAAGGGCGCGCGCATCGCGGTGCAGGGATTCGGCAACGTCGGCTCGGTGGCCGCGGACCTGTTGGCCAAGGAGGGCGCGGTCATCGTCGCGGTGAGCGACAAGTCCGGCGGGCTGTACAATGCGAAGGGCTTCAACGTCTCGGAGCTGCTTGCGTGGGTCAAGGAGCACAAGGTGCTCGCCGGCTTCCCGAACGGGGAGGCCGTCAGCAACGAGCAATTGCTCGCCTGCACCTGCGATGTCCTCCTGCCCGCGGCGATGGAAAACGTGATCACCAGCAAGAACGCGGCGGGCATCCAGGCCAAGATCATCTGTGAAGGGGCCAATGGCCCGACGACCGCCAAGGCCGATGCCATCCTCGAACAGAAGGGGATCTTCGTCATCCCCGATATCCTGGCCAACGCCGGTGGCGTCACGGTCAGCTATTTCGAGTGGGTGCAGGACCGCAGCGGGTATTTCTGGGACGAGGAGACCGTCAACCGCCGCCTCGAGCGGATCATGGGGACGGCGTTCGACGAAGTGGCGACCATGGCTGACAAGCATGCCGTCAACATGCGCATTGCGGCCTACATGCTCTCCATCGAGCGGGTCGCGGCGGTGCACCGCCTCCGCGGCATGTACGCCTGAGCAGGGCGGGGCGCAGTGGAGCTCTGGCTGGTTGCGGTGGGCAAGCTGCGGCCCGCCTTCCGGGAGGCCTGTGACGATTACCTCCGCCGCCTCGGACGGCGCGCGAAGGTGCATGAGGTGGAAGTGCGCGAAGCGGCCCGGGCTCCAACCCGGGCCGTTCAGCAGGCGGAAGAGGCCGGGCGGCTCCGGGCAAAGCTCCCGCCGCGGGCCAGGGTGATCGTCCTCGCCAGGGAGGGAACCCAGTGGACCAGCGCCGACCTGGCGCGCCGCGTCGGCCAGTGGGAAACCGAAGGGCGGCCGCTGGCGTTCCTGATTGGCGGTTCCACGGGGCTTGACCCGGACCTCGTGGCCGGGGCCGACGCCCGCTGGAGCCTGGGGGCGCTGACCCTGCCGCACGAACTGGCGCGTGTGGTCGTCGTCGAGCAGCTCTATCGCGCCGGCACGATTCTCCGTGGCGAACCGTACCACAAGGGGAGGTAGCGCTGGCCGAGTGGTTTGAGGACTGGTTCAACGAGGACTACCTCGCGCTCTACCCGCATCGCGATCAGGCCGAGGCCGAACGCGCCGTGGGGCTGTTGACGCGGGCGCTGCCCTGGCGCACGGGGTGGCGGGTGCTGGATGTCGGGTGCGGCGCAGGTCGCCATGCACGCGCCCTGGTGGCGGCCGGTGCCCGGCCAGTGGGGCTCGACCTTTCGGCGGACCTCCTCGCATGCGCCAAGGGCACCGGCGTCCCGCTGGTGCGTGCCGACATGCGCCACCTTCCTGTCCGACCCCGCTCGGTCGATCTGGTGGTGAACCTCTTTACCAGCTTCGGGTACTTCGAGGACGACGCCGAGCACGCGCGGGTGCTCCACGGCTTCGCGGAGGTGCTGGCGCCCGGCGGCTGGTTTGCGCTCGACTTCCTGAACGCCGACAGTGTGCGCAGCGGGCTGGTCACCGAGGAGGTCCAGCAACTCGGCGTGGGTCCGGTGCGGATCCGACGTGAACTCCGGGACGGGGGCCGGCGCGTGGTGAAGACAATGCACATTCCCGACGGCCGGACGTTCGTCGAGCGCGTGCGGCTGTTCCAGCCCGAGGAGCTCGAGGCCATGCTCGGGGACGCCGGTCTGTCCGTCGAGTCCCGCTTCGGCGACTACCACGGCGGGCCCCTCGGCCCGGGCGCCCCGCGCACCATCCTGCTCTCCCGACTGATCGCCTGATGCGTATCCTGCCCACCCCCTTCGCGAAACCAGAGGCCTGGCCGGTCCCGCACTCGGGAGGCTTCGACCCGTCGCTGCTTCCCGCCCTGATCGAGGGACCCGGACAGGAGCCGCTGCGCGCCAGGCTCGCGGAGCCGGGTGCGCTTGTGGTCACGACCGGTCAGCAGCCCGCGCTCTTCACCGGCCCGCTCTACGCCGTGCACAAGGCGCTCTCCGCCGCGGCGCTGGCGCGCCTCCTCTCCGCGGCGTGGAAGCGGCCGGTGCTGCCGCTCTTCTGGGTGGCCAGCGACGACCACGACTTTGCCGAAGCAAACCACGCGGCCTGGCTCCGCCCCGACGGTTCGCTTCACGTTGAGACCCTGCCGGATCGACCGGCGGAGGCGGCGCTCCGCCCGATGTCGCAGGAGCCGCTCGGTCGGGGCATCGGGCCGGCGCTCGACGCCCTCGCCGCCGACCTCGCCGCCTTCGACGGGCGCGACGAGGTGCTCCACTGGTTGCGCACGCACTTCCATCCCGGCGCCACGCTGGGCGACGCCAGCGGTCGCGCCCTCGCGGAGCTGCTCGCTCCCCTCGGCGTGCTCTGCCTGGATGGTGCGCACCCGGCGTTGAAGGCCAAGGCCGCGCCTGTGGTGCGTCGCGCGCTGGAGGAGGCGGAAGGGATCGAGCGGGCGCTCGTGGCGCGGGCGACCGCCCTGGTGGCGGAAGGGCGTGACCCCGGCGTGTCAGTCGGCGACGGTGCCACGCTCGTGATGCTGGAAGGCGCCGAGGGGCGGGACCGTCTCGTCAGGGACGGGGAGGGTGTCGCGGCGCGGCATGGCGGGGAGCGGTACGCCAGGGCCGACGTGCTCGACCTGCTGGCACGAGCGCCGGCCCGGTTCTCCGGGAATGTGCTGCTCCGCCCGGTCATCGAGCGGGCGGTGCTGCCCACCGTGGCCTACGTGGCGGGGCCGGGAGAACTCCGCTACTTGGCGCTCGCCGAGGCGGTGTACGCCCATCTGGGAGTGGAACGCCAGCTCCCCGTGCCCCGGTGGTCGGGACTGCTGGTGGAGCCAAGGGTGGACCGTGTCCTCGCCAAGTTTGACGCGTCGCTCGAGGAGCTGCTGGCGCCCGACCAGCGGCTCGAGAGCCGGGTGGCGCGGGAGCATCTCCCGCCACAGGCCATGGCTGCGCTCGAGGCACTTCGCGCCGGCATCGAGTCCGAATACGGGGTGCTCGAATCGGTCGCTGGAGAGGTGGATCCGACCCTCCTCCGCCCGATCCAGGGGTTGAAGGGTCGTGCGCTGCAGGGGGCGGCGAAAGCCGAGAAGAAACTGGTCCAGCACCTCAAGAGACGACACGAGACGGAGACGGAACAGATCGGGCGGGCCCGCACCGCGGTCCAGCCCGCAGGCCGTCCGCAGGAGCGGGTGGTGATCGTGGCGCCCTACCTGGCCCGGTACGGGCCCGGAATCCTGCCCTCACTCCTCGACGCGATGGTTGACTGGTATGGCTCCGCCCTTGAAGGCGGGGCCCCTCCCTCGTAAGATCGTTGCTATGGTAATGCTCATCGGGTTGGTCCTGCTGGTGGCGCTGATGCTCCCGATCCTGAGCATCGTGCTCGACTCGCCCTTCGGGCGCGCGCTCGCGCGCAAGGTCGATGCGCCTGAGGTGGCCCCGCCGCCGGTGGCCGATCTGGCCAAGCGGGTGGAGCTGCTCGAGAGCGAAATCGATGACCTGACCCGGGCGGTCGAGGGGCTGAAGGACGAGAACGCCTTCCTGCAGCGGTTGATCGAGGACGCCCCGGCGCGGCCCGCCTTGCCGCCGCGCAGTTCCCCCTGAGCACCAGGCTGTCCCGCCGGCCCGCGGCGATGGTGGCCGCGGGGATCTTCCTGAGCAGGATCCTCGGGTTGGTGCGGCAGCGCGCCCTGGCGCACTTCCTCGGCAACTCCAGCGTGGCGGACGCCTTCACGGCGGCCTTCCGGATTCCCAATCTCCTCCAGAACCTCTTTGGCGAAGGCGCCCTCTCGGCGTCGTTCATTCCCGTCTACGCGGGATTGCTCGCCGACAAGGATCACGACGAGGCGGACCGCGTCGCGGGGGCGGTCGGCGCACTGCTCGCCGTCGTCGTCGCAGGCATCGTGGTGCTGGGCATCCTCACCGCGCCGGTCCTGGTCACCCTCATCGCGCCCGGGTTTGCCGGCGAGAAGCGCGACCTGACCATCCAGCTCGTGCGCATCCTCTTCCCCGGCGCCGGCCTCCTGGTGCTCTCCGCCTGGTGCCTCGGCATTCTCAACAGTCACCGGAAGTTCTTTCTCAGCTACGCCGCCCCGGTCGCCTGGAACCTCGCCATTATCGGCACCCTGCTCGTGCTCGGCCCGAAGCGGAGCATGGCCGAGCTGGCCGTGGCCGCCGCGTGGGCCAGCGTGGCCGGCAGCCTCCTCCAGGTCCTGGTCCAGTGGCCGACGGTGCGGCGGGTGGCGCCCGCGCTTCGCCTGCGGCTGACCACGACGACGGCCCACGTGCGGACCGTGATCGGCAATTTTGTCCCGGCATTCGTCGGGCGCGGCGTCGTGCAGGTGAGCGCGTTCATCGACTCACTGCTCGCCACCCTCCTGCCGACCGGCGCCGTGGCCGCCATCGGGTATGCGCAGACCATCTACCTGATGCCGGTGAGTCTCTTCGGGATGGCCATCTCAGCCGCCGAACTCCCCGCCATGTCCGGCGCCCGGGGGACTGCAGAGGAGATCGGGGCCTATCTTCGCGCGCGACTCGACGCCGGTCTCCGGCGCGTCGCGTTCCTGGTGGTCCCCTCGGCGATGGCGTTTCTGGCGCTCGGGCACGTGATCGTGAGCGCGCTCTACCAGACCGGTGAATTCGGACGCCAGGATTCGCTGTATGTCTGGGGCATCCTGGCCGGCTCGGCCGTGGGATTGCTCGCCTCGACCATGGGGCGTCTCTACGCCTCCGCCTTCTACGCCCTTCGGGATACGCGCACACCGCTGCGCTTCGCGGTTATCCGGGTGGCGCTCACCGGCGCGTTCGGGTGGTTTGCGGCGCTCCACCTTCCGGGACTCCTCGTGGTCGGGCCCCAGTGGGGCGCTGCCGGCCTGACCGCCTCCGCGGGGGTGGCAGGGTGGGTCGAGTTCCTCCTGCTGCGACGCGGCCTGCAGCGCCGCGTGGGACCCACCGGCCTCCCGGCCGGCCTGCTCCCACGGCTCTGGTCCGCCGCCGCCGCGGGAGCCGCGATCGGGTGGGCGGCGCTCCGGTACCTCCCCGACTGGCACCCGGTGCCGCTCGCGGTCGTGGTGCTCGGCGGGTACGGGGTGACCTATCTGCTGGCCGCGCGCCTCCTCGGCGTGCAGGAGGCGCGCAACCTGCTGGTGCGGCGATGACGGAACCGCTCACCCCGTCCGACCTGCTCGCGCGCAAGCTCGACACCCTGCCCGACGGTCCCGGCGTCTACCTGTGGAAGGACGCCGCGGGCGCCGTCATTTATGTCGGGAAGGCCAAGCGGCTGCGCAGCCGGGTGCGGAGCTACTTCCTCGGGGACCATGCGGAAAGCCCGAAGTCCCGGCTGCTGGTCCGGCAGATCGCGGACGTCGAGACGATCGTCGTCCCGGACGAGGTGCAGTCGCTGCTCCTCGAGAACAACCTCATCAAGACGTATCAGCCGCGCTTCAACGTCCGCCTCAAGGACGACAAGAGCTATCCCTCCATTGCGGTCACCGTGAAGGATCCCTTTCCCCGGGTGCTGGTGACCCGGCGAATGGACATTCCGGGCGCGCGCTATTTCGGGCCGTACACCGACGTGACGCTCATGCGGCGGTCGCTCGCCCTGATCCGCCGGATGTTCACGGTGCGCAGCTGCAGCGACGACCTGCCCAGGGAACGGCGGGAGCGTCCCTGTCTCGACTACCACATCGGACGGTGCCGCGCGCCCTGCGTCGGGTGGCAGGACGAGGCGTCCTATCGTGCGATGATCGAGGAAGTGCTCGACTTCCTCGGCGGCCGCACGGTGGACGTGCGCTCCAAGGTGCGCGACCTCATGGGCGCCGCCAGCGACCGGCAGGACTACGAACGCGCCCGCGACCTCCGAGACACGCTGAAGTGGCTCGATCGCGCGGAGATTCCTTCCTCGGTGGAGATGACGGGGACCGGTGATGCCGACGTCATCGGCTACGCGCGCGACGGCGACGACGCGGTCGGCGTCCTGATGCGGATTCGCGAGGGGCGGTTGATCGGGCGGGAGCACCGGGTGCTCGAGAATGTCGAGGGCGTGCGCGATCCCGAGGTGCTCGGCGCGCTGCTCGTGCGCTACTATCTCCCGGCGGAGGGACGGGCGACACGGCTGGTGCTCCCGCTGTTGCCGGCCGACCTCGAACAACTGGAAACCCTCCTCCCCGGTGTGCACATCCTGGTGCCGCAGCGGGGGACCGCGGCGCGGTGGCTGGACCTCGCCGACCAGAATGCGCGGCACCTTCTCGAGAGCCTCCGCATCGAGTCCTTCGAAACCGACGAGCGGGCGGAGGATCCGGTGTATGCGCTGGGGCGCGACCTGGGGCTGAGCGTGGTGCCGCGCAGCCTGATCTGCGTGGACATTTCCACCAACCAGGGCCGCGACACGGTCGGCTCCCTCGTCTGGTTCGAGGCCGGCCGTCCCAAGAAGGCGGAGTATCGCAAGTTCCGCATCCAGGGCGTGGGGCAGCAGGATGACTACGCCGCCATTCACGAGGTCATGACCCGGTATCTCACGCGGCGCCGCGAGGAGGGGAAGCCGCTCCCCGACCTTGTCGTGATCGATGGCGGGAAGGGACAACTCGGTGCGGCCCGCGCGGCCGCGGACGCCGCAGGCTTTCCCGAACTGCCGATCGTGTCACTCGCCAAGCGCGAAGAGGAAGTCTTCTTCGTCGGCCGCCCGGACGGACTGCGGCTCCCCCGTCGCGCGCCGTCGCTCCGCCTCCTGCAGCGGGCGCGCGACGAGGCGCACCGGTTCGGCGTGGCGTACAGCCGGAAGCGCCGCACCCAGCGCACCATCACGTCGGAGCTGCTCGATATTCCCGGCGTCGGGCCGCTCAAACGGACTCGGCTGCTGGAACGATTCGGGAGCCTGGCCGCCGTCAAGACGGCGAGCGTCGCCGAGATCGCGGCGGTGCCCGGCTTCTCCACCATCCTCGCGGAACGGGTCCTCACGACCCTGGGAACACGAACATGACTGATTCGCTGGCGCGCCCTTCCGAAGGGATCGACTGGACGCTGGAATGCCTTGCGTGCGGAGCCACCAGTACGGCGGAGGGGTTGCCGACGGTCTGCATCTGCGGGCAGCCCTGGCTGGTGCGCTACCCGCACCGGCGGCCGGGCATCAAGCAGCGGGCGGAAGTCAGGCGGCGCCACGGCATGTGGCGGTTTCGCGACTTCCTGCCGCTGCGCCCGTTCGAGGAGCCGGTGTCGCTCGGGGAAGGGGACACGCCACTCCTTCGCCTGCACCGCACCGCGGCACGAATCGGCGTGCCGAACCTGTGGCTCAAGGACGAAGGTGCCAATCCCACCGGGTCGTTCAAGGCCCGCGGGCTGAGCGCGGCGATCACCAGGGCCACCGCGGCCGGCGCGCGCCGCTTCACGCTCCCCACCGCAGGCAACGCCGGCGTGGCCGCATCGGCCTACAGCGCACGCGCGGGCGCCGAAGTGCGGGTCTTTGCGCCCGATACAACGCCGCGCACCATCCTCTCCCAGATCGAGACATTTGGCGGGACACTCGTCCTGCTGAAGGGACACATCGGCGATTGCGGCAAGGCAAGCCGGGCCTGGGCCGCGGAATCTGGGGCGTTTGACCTGTCCACCCTGCGGGAGCCCTACCGGATCGAGGGCAAAAAGACCCTGGGACTGGAACTGGCCCTGCAGATGGCCTGGAAGATGCCCGATGTCATCCTGTACCCGACAGGTGGCGGGACCGGGCTGATCGGGATGTGGAAGGCCTTCCACGAGTTGAAGGAGCATGGCTGGGTGGAAGGCGAGCTGCCGCGGTTCTATTCTGTCCAGTCGACTGGCTGTGCCCCGATCGTCAAGGCGTTTGCGGAAGGGGCCGATCGTGCGGAGGTGTGGGCCGATCCTTGGACGATCGCCAGCGGCTTGCGCGTCCCGGGGGCCCTGGGGGACCGGCTGATGTTGCGGGCGCTGCGGGAGACGGGTGGCGGGGCTCTGGCCATCGACGACGCCGTCCTGGCGGAGGCGGCCGCGACCGTGTCCCGGGAGGAAGGTGTCGATGTCTCCCCAGAGGGCGGGGCGGCCCTCGCGGCGGTCGAAGAACTGGTGGGTCGTGGGGAGGTGGATCGGGGCGAGACGGTGGTGGTGTTCAACACCGGGGCGGGATGGCTGTACCGAAACCCGGCGGAATTGCGGGGAGAGGGCTGAGGGGCGATATTTCCAAGTCTATGCCTGACAGCCGTTTTGCCATCCTTGATCCGTCGTCCGGAATCAGCGGCGACATGCTCCTGGGGGCGCTGATCGACCTGGGAGCGGACGAGGGATGGCTTCAGGGATTGCCAGCCCGGCTCGGCTGTCCCGACGTGCGAGTGGAGATTGCGCGGGTGGATCGGGCCGGAATCGAGGCTCGGCACGTCACCATCCGGCTGCCCGATGGTTCCGTGGAAGCGCCGGCGACGCCCGTTGTGCACGCCCACGGGCACGGTGCTCATTCGCATCACCATGGCGAGGCCCACGGGCAGGTGCCACACCGACATGTCGGCGAACTGCTCGAGCTGATCGAGCGGGCCCCGTTGTCGGGCTGGGTGAAGGATCGCGCGCTCCGGGCGTTCCGGCTCCTGGGTGAGGCGGAGGGGCGCATTCATGGAGTCGCTGCCACCGAGGTCGCCCTGCATGAGGTTGGGGCCTTGGACGCGCTCGTGGACATCGTGGGGGGTATCGAGGGGTTCGAGCAGTTGGGGATCACGCGGATATACCGCCGCCCAGTCTCGGTGGGAGAGGGCTGGGTCCGCGCCACCCACGGGGTGCTCTCGGTGCCGGCCCCGGTGACGGGGCTCCTGCTCGAGGGGATCGAGATCGGCCCCAACGGCCCAGTCACCGGCGAGGCGACGACGCCCACCGGCGCCGTGCTCCTCCGGGTGCTGAGCGAGGGCCCGCCGCCGGCCCGGTGGCGCCCGACGGCGAGCGGGTGGGGGGCGGGGGGTCGAAATCCCGCCGCGTATCCGAACGTGCTCCGGGTGTTGATCGGTGAGCCGGCTGGGGAAGCGAACGAGGTCGTGGTCACGGCGACCGACCTGGACGACTTTACGCCGGAGTACCTCGAGCCGGTTCGGGTGGCGCTGTTTGCCGAGGGCGCCCTGGATGTGCAGGTCTGGAGCACCATGGCCAAGAAGGGTCGGGCCAGTCTTCGGATCGAAGTGCTCAGCGAGGCGGCCGTGGCTGGAGCCATCGCGGAGGTACTCTTCCGGCACACCACCACGGGTGGGGTCCGGCGATGGGTGGCCGACCGCACCACGCTGCCGCGCCGCGAATTTGCGGTCACGACGCGGGACGGTGCCGCGGTCCGCGTCAAGGTGCTCGACGCGCCAGGCGGGGCGCGGGTGAAGGCCGAGTACGATGACGTCATCGTGGCCGCCCGGGAGGCCGGACGATCGGCGGCGGACGTGGTGCGGGAAGTGGAACAACAGGCTGTAGATCGGATGGCGCGCGAAGTGGCGTCGCCCTTGACAGACAACTAAGGAGCAACGATGCAGAAGGTCCTCGTAGCATTGGCGGCCGTCGCGGTCTCGGCGGGCAACCTGGTGGCCCAGACGCCGGAGCCGCAGGTCAATCTCCGCGTGCAGCGGGCGCAGCCCACGCAGTGGTCGGTGCCGGATTGCGGCCTCGACAAGGGCAACTTCCTGATCAGCAGCTCCGCGACGTACCTCAGCAGCGGTCTCTCCACGAGCGACAGCGAGAAGAAGGAGCGCCTCTTCACGAACGCCCGCAACGTGGCGATCGAGGGGATCGAGAAGGGCCAGGCCGGTGCGAGCGGGGCGTGGTACTACCTCGGGCGGGCCTACCTGCAACTCGGCGACCTCCAGGGCGCCGACACCGCGTTGGCGCGGGCGCAGTCGCTCGCTCCCGCGTGCGCCGACAACATCCAGCTGCTCCGGCGCAATACCTGGGTGGCGCTGTTGAATGCCGGGAATACCTTCATGAAGGACGAGAACAAGGATTCGGCCGAGGTCCTCTTCCGCCAGGCCAACGAGATCTACCAGGGTGAGCCGAACGCCTACACCGGCCTCGCCGTGCTGTTCAATGCCGAGGGGCAGGCGGACAGCTCAATCGCCTACTTCCGGAAGGCCGTGGCGGCGTCGGGGGACAAACCGAAGGATGCCGAGGCGCGGGACATGGCGCAGTACAACCTGTCGGCGCTGCTCAGCAACGAAGGCCGCTGGAAGGAAGCCGTGCCGGCGTGGCAGCAGTATCTCGCGTGGAAGCCGGATGACATCGACGGCAAGAAGGCGTACGCGCGCGCCCTGCGGGCCGACGGTCAGCCCGACGCGGCGGCGGAGATCGAGCGGGACCTGATCAGCGGGTCCGGAGCGGACGTTCCGGTTGCCGACCTGATGGTGGCCGGCGTGAATTTCTTCAACGACAAGAACTACACCGAGGCCGCCGAGACCTTCGGCCGGGTGGTCAAGCGCCAGCCGTGGAACCGGGATGCCCTGTTCAACATGGGGAATTCGTTCCTGGGCGCGCAGGACGGCCCGGGCGTCGTGAAGGCGGCGTCGGCACTCTACGCCATCGAGCCGATGAACGAGAAGAGCGTGCAGCTGCTGGCCCAGGGCTATCAGCTCGAGAAGGACCAGAAGATGATCGTGAAGTACTTCACCGAGCTCGAGGCGATGCCGTTCAACCTGGACATCGAGCAGCTGTTGCTGCAGTCCGGCGGCGCCAAGGTGGTCGGTACGGCGACGGGTCGGGCGGCCAAGCAGATCGACACGAAGCCGATTGCGCCGCACCCGGTCACCCTGGTGTTCGAGTTCCTCGATGCGCAGATGAACGTGGTGGCCACCAGCGAGCGGATCGTCCCGGCCCTCGGCGTGGGGGAGACGTCGGTGGTGGAGGCGGAGGGGCTGGGCAGCGGCATCGTGGGGTGGCGGTACCACGCCAAGAAGTAGGTCAATTGACAGGCACCCGGCTTCGGGTGATTTTCAGGGGGTCGCGGGCGTAATTCAGTGGTAGAATGCCAGCTTCCCAAGCTGGACGTCGCCGGTTCGAGCCCGGTCGCCCGCTCTCCGTAAGTGCTTGACAAAGCACAACAAAACGCCGCCCAATCGGGCGGCGTTTTGCGTGGCTGGATCAGCCCCGTCGCCCCCCAACAGACTCCGCTGTACCGCCAGCCCCTCATGATGGGTGGCCCGGTCTGCCGTGACTCTGCGCGTCTATGTGGAAGAGCCCATTCCTTCCGGGCTGGGGAATCACTCCACCATGAGGTGCCCTCATGCGACGCTCCCTCCTGGCCCTTCTCCTGCTGCTCCCCGCCGCGGGGGCATGCAACGACCCCTTGGCAGTCGAGACCGGCGGGGTCGAGATCGACCTGGCGGTGACCGGACCCGACGGACACGCCGGCGCCTTCACGGTTGCCATCGACGGGGGAGCACCTGTCGGTGTTTCTGGGTCCGGGTCGGTCGTGTCTGGTCTCGCATCCGGGCACCATACCATCGCTCTGGGCGGGCTCGCCTCGAACTGCACGCCGGAAGGCGAAGCGAGCAGGTCGTTTGCCATCAATCCTTCCGAAACCACCGTGGTCACCTTTGCCGTGACATGTACGGCCACGAGCGGTGCGATCGATATGCGGGTGACGACGACCGGCTCCGATCCCGATCTGGATGGATATCGTGTCAGCCTCGATGGCGGCACGCCCCGCCCGATCCCGACAAATGGGGTGACTCGATTCTCCGGACTCTCCGGGGGGATCCACACGCTCAGCCTCAGCGGGTTGGCGCCCAATTGCAGTGCGCTCGTATCCAACCCGCTGGAGGTGAGCGTCCCGGTGGGTGGGTCGGTATCGGAAGTGGTCTCAGCGCCGATCGATGTGGCGTGCACGGCCACGACCGGGTCGATCCGGGTGTCCGCCGTCACGACGGGTCCCGAACCGGATGCCCTGTACTCGGTGACCCTCAATGGTGGGGCGCCACGCGCCGTGCTTGCGAACGGGAGCATCCAGGTGAATCAGCGATCTCCAGGGAGCTACGCAGTCTTGCTCACGGATATCGCTCCCAACTGTGCCGTGAGCGGTCCCAACCCCGTCACCGTGACGGTATCCATTGGTGATACCACTGATGTTGCCTTTGCGGTGGCGTGCCTCCCGAGCCCGACCCTCCGGGTCACGGTGTCGACAACCGGCTCCGACATCCCTGGGAGATTCTTGGCCTTCGTGGATGACGATGGGGGCTGGTACAGCTATCCCGCGTATACGCTGTCTGTCCCGTCGAACGGAACGGACTCGGTCGTGGTGGAGGCCGGAGAGCACGTGGTGGCGCTCGCTTACCTTCCAGCGAATTGCGTTGTCACGAGCCCGACCCAGGTGCCTGTCACCCTCCCGGCCGGGTCGACAGTGGATGTCGCCTTCACGGTGACGTGCACGCCCCTGCCAATCCTGAGGGTGACTGTCGTGACGACTGGGATCAATGCACCGGCGGCGTACTTGGTCGGCGTCGACCCCGACTACTACTACTACTACTACTCCTCCTACCGCTACTCGGCGAACATCCCCTCCAACGGGACGGTCTCGATCGGCCTGCCGGTCGGGTCTCACTTCGTAACCCTGGATCAGGTTCCGCTGAACTGTGTTGTCACCAGTCCGAACAACGTGCTCGTGAACGTTGCGCTCGGAGTGACGACAGATCTTGCTTACACGGTCTCCTGTCAGTAGGCGAAGTCCAAGATGCTCCCCGTCGCCCGAGCGCGGCTCCCTCTTGGCCTGCTCCTCGCCATGGCTGCCGGCGTGCTGGCGGGCTGCGCCGATGAGTCGGTGGTAGCCTCACCCTCGCCGCCGGTGGTGGAGAGCGTGGTCGTCACGCCGGGGCCGCACAACGTCCTCAGCGCGGTCGTCACCGCATCGGTTCGCGACGCGGACAGCGTGGTGGTCCTCTATGGGCCAACGGGGGAGGGTCTCGAGAGCGTGACGCCAAGCACGACGGCGTCGTCGGACGGCGTCGAGCTCGCCGTCCTCGGCCTGCTGCCGGCCACGGCGTATCAGTTGGAGGTCCTCGCCTATGGCGCTGGCGGGGTGACCGCCAGCGACACCCTTGTGCTCACGACAGACGCGTTGCCCTTGGACTTGCCGACCTACTCGGCGGGGGGCAGCGATCCCACCCCCGGCTACGTGGTCTTCGGCGCCTATCCCTACGGCGTGGTGATCGACAACACCGGTCGGGTGGTGTGGTATCGGCACCTCGACTGGGGACCGACGCTCAATTTCCAGGTCGTGGCAACGGGGCGGTATGCGACGAGTCCCACCTACCCGGACCCCGGTGACGCCGCGCCGTGGGTGGAGCTCGACCTGCTGGGCAACGAGACCCGCAGGATGGGGTGCAGCGCAGGGCTCAAGTCCCGGTTCCATGAGCTGGTCGCCGAGGCCGACGGATCGTACTGGTTGATGTGCGATGACACCCGTGTCATGGACCTGACCATGTTTGGGGGGCAGCCAGACGCGGAGGTGACAGGGACCGCGGTGCAGCACGTCGACGCGAGCGGGGATGCCCTCTTCTCGTGGACCGCGTTTGACCACTTTGCCATCACCGACGTCGACCTGGCGAGCCGGACGGGCGCGACGGTGAACTGGACGCATGGCAACGCAATCGATTTTACACCTGATGGCAACCTGCTGGTGTCCTTCCGCAGCCTGAACGAGATCACCAAGATCGACCTCCGGACTGGCGCGGTGCTCTGGCGACTCGGCGGCCAGGCGAACCAGTTCACGGCGCTCGGCGGCGTGCCGACTTTTGTCGGTCAGCACGGCGTCCGGATGCCTGGGGCAGGAGTGCTGCAGCTGCTCGACAACCGGGGCCTCCCGGGCAATACCCACGCCCGGCGCTACAGGATTGACGAGGCGTCCCGCACCGTGGCGTGGACCGCCGACTACTTCTCGGCGCCCCCCGCAAGTTCGCTGCTTGGTGGATCCACCCAGACACTGCCGGGTGGGCACATCCTGGTCGCGTACGGGAATGGGAACCGGGTCCAGGAGTACGACACCGGCGGAAACGTCGTCTGGGAAATCCACGGCAATCCAGGCTACGTCTTCCGGGCGCAGCGGATTCGTTCGCTCTACAGCCTCGAGTTCGCCGGCTCGCGGTAGGGACGGGCGATGCACGACCCCTGCCGACCCCTCCGGTTCGGTGGGGGTTGTCGCATTCGGGACGGTTGCTTGACGGCGGCTTGACGAGGGGGCGCAAGGTTGGCGGGGCCATCCGGGGAGAAGTCGACGTCCGAGGGAGGCAGGGATGCTTCACGCCTTCCTCACCCTTTCCCTACAGTGGCAGCCGAGATTGTAGTCGGCTCCGTGCTGCCGCTCGCCGGCCTGCGGAGTCATTCCCAACCAGGAGGACCCCATGAAATCCGCATTGAAGTTCCTGGCCGTGCTGGCCCTCGTGCTGGGCCAGGCCTGCTCAGACGCCCCGGCGCCGACGGCTCCGGGCGTGACCGGTGGAAACATCCTGTCGGAGACGATGGGCGCGGCCGGCGGTTCGGCGGATGTGACCGTGATGACACAAAACCTGTATGTGGGCGCCGATGTCGACGCCGTCATCACGGCCCTCGCGACGCCCGACCCCGACGACGACATTCCGGCCCTGCTGGATGCCGTGGCCACGCTGGAGCGGACCGACTTCCCGGCGCGGGCCGTGGCGATCGCCCGGGAGATCGGACGCGCCCACCCCCTGGTGGTCGGGCTGCAAGAGGTCTCGACCATCGGCATCGACATCCCACCCCTCGGGGTCAGCGTCCACCTCGACTTCCAGCAGCTCCTCCTGGACGCGCTCGCGGCCCAGGGGCTGGACTATGTCGTGGCCGTGCGGCTCGACAACTTCACCGCCTCGCCGGCGCCGGGCATCAGCCTGACGGACGCCGACGTCATGCTCGTGGATCCGAGCCGGGTGGAGGTCGTCACGACCGCCGGCCACACCTTCAGCGCCAACCTGGGTGAGGTGGCACCGGGCGTGGACCTGCAGCGCGGCTGGGTCGAGATGACCGCCGTCATCGACGGGGTGACCTACACCTTTGCCAGCACGCACACCGAGGGCACCGGGCCGGACGAGCTGCTCCTGCAGCTTCATGCCGCGCAGGTGGGGGAAATGGCGGCTTCGCTTGGCGACGCCGTGCCGGCCATCGTCATGGGCGACTTCAACGCCCGGCCCGGCTCACCCGCCTACCAGGTGATGCTCGACGCCGGCTTCACGGATGTGTGGCATGCGCTGCGCCCCGGCGTGCGCGGGTACAGCTGCTGCCAGCTCGCCGACCTCTCCAATCCGCGGCCAATCTTCAGCGAACGGATCGACTACGTCTGGACCCGTGGACTGGGGGATCTTCGCGGGTGGCACTCGCTGCTCGGGCAGATCCGCCTGTTCGGCGACGTGCCCTCCGACCGCCTCCTGAACGGTGCAGGCGACCTGATCTGGCCGTCCGATCACGCGGGGGTGATCGCCACCATCATGCTGCCACGCGGGGGCCGGTCCATCTGAGCTGCACAGCAAGACGACACGAGCCCCCGGCGCCGAGTGGCGCCGGGGGCTCGTGCCTGTCCTGCGGAGTGGTCAGCGCCGCCGGGGCTTGGCGCGCGGCCCGTACACGGGGGAGACGCCGTGGCGTGCGGCGGCCCAGAGCGTGAGGATCGAGGTGATCCCGGCGATGGTCCGCTTTTCCTGCTCGGCATGGATGACGAGGCCGTAGGTGTCGGCGACGAAATGCATGTTGTCGAGCACCTGCCGGGCGGCCTTCGTGTCGATGTTGCCGTGCCAGTAGTCCACCTGTTCGACGATCATGTCTTCGTGCCGGCGGAGGAACTCGCCGAGCGAGAAGACCTTCCGGCTGAGGGGAGTCCGGCTGCGGCAGAGCACGAGGAGGTCGCCGAGGTAGACGTCCCACAATTCGGCGAGCTGTCGGTTGGAGTCCCGGCGCAGGGCGCGGGCGCGGGCGAGGGAGAACTGCGCCTTCGACCGGCGGCGATCCCGCGGGACCACGGGGTGGAGGTCGTAGAAGGTGTGGACGGCCGTGTCGTCCAGCTCATCGTCCTCGTGGTAAACCCACATCCGCTTCAGGGTCGTCCAACTGGCGATGGTCACGACCTTTTTTTCGCGGCTGTCGAGCAGGATGAACTTCCCGTGCTCGACGTTCACGGCCGTCAGCCAGTGACTCCACTCATCCACGCAGAGGAGGACGGGGATCCCCCGACGGAGGTACTTCACCAATTCCGACTTGGCGTGGGCCTCGTCGTGGCGCCGGATCATCAGGATGTCGACGCCGAACTTCTTGGCGGCCCGGCCGAGCTGGAGCTCGTCGGTGCCATTCCACCAGTGGCTGCCGGCAAGCTTGCTGATGTCCTTCTCGTCCTTGAGCACGCCGAACATGGCGAGGGCATGTTTCAGGGCGAAGGGCCCGCACTGCCAGATGTTCGGTTGTGGGTATATTCCCATGGAGCGTCCGGTTCGGAGTTCCGCAAAGGTAAGCAGAACGGGGGAGTGATGGCTACAGCCCGGCAGCGAGGCTCGGTGGTGGTGCTGTATAACAGCGTCAGCGACGAGGGGTACGAGAAGCTCCGCGACGTCGACCCCGAGACGCTCGGCTTCAAGCCGGAATACGACATTGCCGTGTCGACGGTCGCCGAGGAATATGCCGCCATCATGGACGGGCTCAAGGAGGCCGGTTTCCAGGCCCGGGAAGTGAACCTGGCCGAGGATATCAAGCAGCTGGAGCGGCTGGTGCGGCGCAATCCGCCTGACGCGGTGTTCAACCTCGTGGAGGGGTTCCACGACGACGCCGACCTCGAACCGGCCATCGCCGGGTTCCTCGACCTCTACCGGATCCCGTACACCGGCGCGCCGCCGATTGCCCTCGCCAACTGCCGCCGCAAGGGGCTGATGAAGCAGCTGCTCCTGGCCAACGGCGTCCCGACCCCCAAGTTTCTCCAGTTGAACAAGCCCAAGATCGCGGTGCGGCACGGGCTGCACTACCCGCTCATCATCAAGCCGGCCCGTGAGGACGCCAGCGCCGGTGTGGACGAGAAGAGCGTGGTGTACGACCGGGCGGAACTGCTTGCCCAGCTGGAACGGGTCTTCGACGAGTTCGACCCGCCGATCCTGGTCGAGGAGTTCATCGAGGGACGGGAGTTCCATGTCGGCGTGCTTGGGAATGATCCGGGAGAGGTGCTTCCTCCCCTGGAGTATGACTTTTCCGAGCTGCCCGACGATCAGCCGTCGGTGATCAGTTACGCGGCCAAGTGGGACCCGCTGGCCGAAGTGTTCCACCGCGTGGCGGCGCATTGTCCCGCCGACATGAGCAAGCGGCTCGCGAAGAAGATCGAGGATGTGGCGCTGCGGGCGTACCGCGTGTCCGGGTGCCGGGACTACGCCAGGCTGGACCTCCGGGTCTCGGCGGACAACCACGTCTACGTGCTCGAGGTGAACCCCAATCCGGACCTCACCGAGGGGGTGTCGTTCATGCACTCGGCCGAGGTGGCGGGCTATTCGTTCTCGAAAACCCTGCGGAAGATCGTGGAGATGGCGATGGCCCGCACTCCCGAGCCGCCGCCCGTGGGCTGACCCTCACTTCACGCTCGGCCTTTTCTGTGTATATTGCGGGGATTCGTTCCAAGGCGGGACGCAGGGCGATCCCAGTGGCAGGTGGCCCAGAGTGTCGATGAAGCAGGCGGCGACGATTAACGTCGCCATCGAGATCCATAACTCACCCATCGAAGGAGCAGGATATGCGTAGCATGAAGGGAACGCTGTTTGCGGCCGTGGCGCTCGTGGCGCTGGCCGGATGCTCGAAGGAAAAGGCTCCCGAGGCCATGCCGGAAGCGGCTGCCCCGGCGCCCGCCGCAGGCCCGACCGTCTCAAGCCCGCCGAGCGCGGCGACGACGGCCATGGCCACCGCGCCGGCCGCCCCGAGCTCCGCCACGATGGCCAATAGCATCTCCAGCGGCCCGCTGAGCGAGAGCACCGCCCAGGCCGGCGATGCCGGCGACTCCTCGTGGGTCGCCCAGATTGACGTGGACGGCGACGGCACCATGGAAGACGGCACCTTCCTGTGGGATGACGAGGTCAAGATTCTCTACATTGCCGTCGACGACGATGAGGTCTGCGCCGACGGTGGCACCGTCCAGGCCAACACCCTGACCGCGCTCTTCGCGACCGGCAATGCCGCCGGCGCCCCGGTCGGTTCCGGCTGGACCGCCACCTACCTCGACGCCACCGAGTGCGGCGCTGCCGAGCCCGTCCTCTGGGGCGAGCGGTTCGACGCCAATGGCAACGTGACCGAGGCCGGCGAGGCGATGATCTCCCCGAGCACCGGCGACCTGGTCATCAACGTGGTGGCCACCGATTCGGCCGCGACGGCGAACGGCATGTAAGCAGGGCCGTGGGCGGCTGCGCCGCCCATGATCTCAGCAGAGCCCCGCTCGGGTACGTCCCGGGCGGGGCTCTGTCATTCCTGCCCTGTGGCGGTCCTCCCCCGGACCGCAACGACCGCGGATGTGGAGAACAGGACGAGCGTCGCAACCATTACTTGAGGTGTGAACCCCTAACCCTTGATATTATAACACGATCCACGCATCTTTGGCCGGTGCCTCTATGGGCTCGACTGCTCTGACATCAGGACAGGTGGATGATTCGCGTAAACGCAGTGCAGCCCGAATCACTGGGTGAGGAACTCGGGCTGGCGGTCGGGACGGAACTGCTTTCCGTCAACGGCCGCAGCTTGGAGGATTTTCTCGACTGGGAATTCCTGACCGCCGAGGACGCGTTCACACTGCTTGTCCGCCAGCCGGACGGCCAGGAAATCGAGTTTGATATCGAGCGGCCCGAAGGGCTGCCGATGGGGCTGGGGCTCGAGCCTCCCCGGATCCGGCGCTGCGCGAACCGCTGCGACTTCTGCTTCGTGGATGGCCTCCCCACCGGACTGCGCGACACCCTCTACATCCGCGACGACGACTACCGGCTCTCCTTCCGGTACGGCAATTTTGCCACGCTGACCAACCTGAAACAGCGCGATGTCGACCGGATCATCGAGTACCGACTCTCGCCGCTGTACGTCTCGGTCCACGCGACCGATCCGACCGTGCGGCGGTGGCTCCTCCGGAACCCCACCGCGCCCGACATCCTTGAGCAGCTGCGCGGCTTCGCCGGGCACGGGATCCAGTTCCACACCCAGATCGTGATGTCCCCCGGGGTCAACGACGGGGAGGTGCTGGAGCGGTCCCTCAACGACCTGTACGCCTTCGGGGGCTCGGTGCTGAGCGTGTCCGTGGTGCCGGTCGGACTCACGGAATTCAGCAAGCATCACCTGGTGCGGGAGCCGACCGAGGCCGAGTGCGCCGCCGCCGTACGGCTGGTGGAGCGGCACGCGGCGGTCGCGCGGGCCGAGCGGGGAATCGCCTGGTGCCTTGGCGCGGACGAGCTGTATCTCCGCGCCGGCCTTCCGCTCCCCGGTCCCGAGGCGTACGACGACTTCGACCAGGTGGAGAACGGCGTCGGTTCCGTCCGCTACCTGCAGGCCCGGATCCAGGAGGGGGCAGGGGAGCTGGGCCACTTGGCCGGCAAGCGCATCGGCGTGCTGACCGGGACCTCCATGGGGGCGCTGATGCCGCAGGTGCTCGCGCCACTGACGGAGGCCACCGGCGCCACCTTCGAGTTGATCGTGCTGGAGAACACGCTGTTCGGGAAGACGGTCACCACGGCGGGGCTGCTGCCGGGGGCCGCCTTCCTGAGCGCGCTTCGTGATCGGGACGACCTCGATCTGGCGCTGCTTCCGGCGGAGTCGATCAATGACGACCTGCTGTTCATGGACGATCTGGACGCCCACGACTTGCAGGCCCAGGTCCCGGTCAAGATTCGCTTTTCCCACCATTTCACGGACGCGCTGGCCGCGCCGGTGCCCGCATGAACATGCCGACCGTCGCCGTGGTGGGGCGCCCCAATGTGGGAAAGTCCACCCTCTTTAACCGGCTCATCGGTGGGCGGCGCGCGATCGTCTCCGACCAGGCGGGCACCACCCGCGACCGGCACTTCGGCACGGCGGACTGGGGCGGCCGGCGCTTCTGGCTGATCGACACCGGCGGCTTGATGCCGGACTCCAATGACTCGATGGACAAGGCGATCCGAAGGCAGGTGGACCTCGCGGTCGAGCAGTCGGACCTGGTGGTGTTCCTGGTGGACGGGAAGGAAGGCCTCAACCCCGTCGACTCGGAAATCGCCGCGCACCTGCGCCGCGCCAAGCGGCCGGTGCTCCTGGCGGTGAACAAGCTCGACGACCTTCCGGACACCACCGCGCACATGGCGTTCTACAAGCTGGGCCTCGGCGATCCGATCCCGCTCTCCGCCGCGATCGGGAAGGCGAGTGGCGACCTGCTCGATGCGATCGTCGAGCGCCTGCCGGAGCAGCAGGAGGGGGAACTCGACGAGTCCATCAGCGTCGCCGTGGTGGGCCGACCGAATGTCGGCAAGTCCTCGCTCATCAACCGGCTGCTCGGGGAGGACCGGGTGGTGGTGTCGCCGGTGGCAGGCACCACGCGCGACGCGGTGGACTCGGTCTTCCGGGCGCACGGGAAACTGTTCACCCTCATCGACACGGCCGGGCTCCGAAAGAAGGCTCGCGTCCACGAGGACGTCGAGTTCTACTCGACCCTCCGCACCCAGCGCGCGATCGAGCGGGCGCAGGTGTGTGTGCTCGTGGTCGATGCCTCCCTTGGCCTCCATACCCAGGATCTCCGGATTGCCAACGAGGCGTGGGACCGCGGCTGCGGGCTCATCATCGCCGTCAACAAGTGGGACCTGGTCAAGGAGAAGGACGCGAACACCGCCCGCCGCGGCGAGGAGGCGCTCCGTGCAAAGGCGCCGTTCCTCGCGTACGTGAAGTTCGTGTACCTCTCCGCGGAAACCGGGCAGCGGGTGCACCAGCTGCCGCAGGAGATTCTCGAGGTGGCCGAGGCGCGGGAGCGCCGCATCGCCACGGCCGAGGTCAATCGGGTGCTCGAAGAATTGGTGCAGCACACCAATCCGCCGCAGAAGCCGGGGCAGGAGGTCAAGCTGCTGTACGCCTCGCAGGTCGGCACGGCGCCGCCGGTGTTTGCCATCGTCTGCAGCCGGCCGGATGCGATCCCGGAGTCGTACGAGCGGTACCTCATCAACGGGTTCCGCAAGGCGTGGTCGTTCGAGGGTTCGCCGCTGCGCCTGAAGTTCAAGCGCCGCTCGGGGCGGAATCCTTGACCTCCGGGCAGATGGCCGCGCTGATCGCCTCCTACCTCCTGGGCGCGATTCCGACGAGTTACATCGCCGGGCGGCTCTTCAAGGGGATCGACCTGCGCCAGCATGGCAGCAAGAACCTCGGCGCCACGAACGTCTATCGCATCATGGGGTGGCGGTACGCGATCCCGGTCGGGATCTTCGACGTGGCCAAGGGGGCGGTCCCGGTGCTGATCATCGGACCGGCGGTGAGCGTGGTGGGCTGGTTCCCGCTGGTCTGCGGCGTGATGGCCGTGGTGGGGCACGTCTTCTCGGTGTTCGTGGGCTTCAAGGGGGGCAAGGGTGTGGCGACCAGCGCCGGCGTCGTGCTCGGCCTCGCGCCGATGGCGGTCGGCATCTGTCTCGTCCTCTGGGCCCTGATCGTCTGGATGTCCGGGTATGTGTCGCTCGGTTCGGTGATCGCGACCGGGGTCTTCCCGCTGCTGGTGTGGGTGCTGTATCCCGCGCGCCGCGAGAGCATCTGGCTGTATGTGGCGCTCGCCGCGGTGATCATCTGGATGCACCGGTCCAACATCCGGCGGTTGATGGCCGGGACGGAGAATCGATTCGGGCGGCATGCGAATGGGTCAGGTTCGGCATGACGCGCATCGGCGTACTCGGCGCGGGAAGCTGGGGGACGACCCTGGCCGACCTGCTGGCCCGCAAGGGCCATGCGGTCCGGCTCTGGGCCTATGAGGGCGAAGTGGTGGAGAGCATCAACACCCGCCATCAGAACGCGCTCTTTCTCGCCGGGCGAACCCTCGACCCGCGCCTGGTTGCCTGCAGTGACCCGTTCGAGGCGGTGGAGGGCGCGCCGATCATCCTGTCCGCCGCGCCGAGCCACGTGGTGCGGGCGGTCACCGCCCCGTTGCATCCGGGAGTGGCGGGTGACGCGATCGTGGTGAGCGCCACCAAGGGGATCGAGGCGCCCGGGCTGCTCCTGCCGCACGAGGTGCTCGCGGAGACTCTCCCGGGTCGGCCCTTCGTGGCGCTGTCCGGCCCGAGCTTCGCCGCCGAGGTCCAGGAAGGGCAGCCGACGGCGGTGGTGGCGGCCGCGCTGGATCCCGCGGTGGCCGCCGTGGTGCAGGAGACGTTCTCGACGCCCAGGTTCCGGGTGTACTCGAACGACGACCTGGTCGGCGTTGAGTTGTGCGGCGCGCTGAAGAACGTGATCGCGATCGCGGCGGGGATCCTGGAGGGGCTCGGGCTGGGCAACAATCCGCGCGCGGCCCTGATCACGCGCGGGCTCGCGGAAATGACGCGGCTGGGTCTGGCCATGGGCGCCCAGTCGATGACGTTCGCCGGCCTCGCAGGGATGGGCGACCTGATCCTGACCGCGACCGGCGGGCTCAGCCGGAACCGCGCACTCGGGATGGCGCTGGCCAAGGGCGAACGCCTGGCGGAATACACGGCGACCCACCGCACGGTGGCCGAGGGCGTGAACACCGCCCGTTCGGCGGTGGCACTGGCGGCGCGGCATGATGTGGAACTGCCGATCACGGAGCAGGTGGCGGCCATCCTCTTCGACGGCAAGGAGCCGCGGCAGGCGGTGGCCGACCTGATGGAACGGACCCTCAAGGCGGAGCAGTGGCGGTGACACAACCGCGGCCAACCCAGGAGTTCTTCTCGATTGGCGAAGTATGCGCGCTGACCGATCTCAAGCCGCACGTCCTGCGGTATTGGGAAAGCCAGTTCCGCTTCCTCAATCCGGCGAAGAACCGATCCGGCAATCGTGTCTACAAGAGCCGCGAAGTCGAACTCATCATGCTGGTCAAGCACCTTCTCTACAGCGAGAAGTACACCATCGAGGGGGCGCGCCAGAAGATCGAGCAGTACCGTCGCACCGGGGAGTTGCGCGGCACGGCCCGTCGCGCGATGGGCTCGGAGACGGTCCGTGAACTGCGCCAGGAAGTCGAGGAAGTGCTCAAGGTGCTCGAGGGCGGTCACGACGGCAAAGGCGCCGGGTGATGCATATCCTCGTCAGCAACGATGACGGCATCCTGGCGCCCGGGATCGGCTTGCTTGCGGACGCCTGTCGCAGTGTCGGGCATGTCACGGTGGTGGCGCCGGACCGCGAGCAGAGCGGGACCAGTCACTCGCTGACGCTGCATCGTCCACTGCGTGCGGCGCTGCGGCCCGACGGCGCGTACCAGGTGGACGGGACGCCCACGGACTGCGTGCTGCTGGCGGTGAACGCCCTCCTGCCCGAGCGGCCCTCCTTCGTCTTCTCCGGCGTCAATCATGGGCCGAACATGGGCGAGGACGTGCTCTATTCGGGCACGGTCGCCGTGGCGATGGAGGCGGTGACCCTGGGGATTCCCGGGATCGCCATCTCGTTCGCCGGGCACGACCCCGAGACGCTCGCCACGTACGGACCGCTCCTGAAGCGACTGGTGCAACAGGTGGTGGCGGTGCCGGCGTTTCCGCCGGACACGCTGCTCAACGTGAACCTCCCCGCGGTGCCCGCGTCGGAGGTCAAGGGCACGATGGTCACGCGGCTCGGCAGCCGGTTCTTCTCGGAATCGCTCACGCGGATGAAGGACCCGTGGGGGCGGGAAATGTTCTGGGTCGGCGGCGGCACGATCACCTGGACGGGCGGGGAAGACTCCGATCACGGCGCGGTGGCGGAGGGGTATGTCTCCGTCACCCCGCTGCACATGGACCTCACGCACTACCCACTGCTGGAAACGGTCAGGGAATGGCGGCTGGCGCTGTAGGGGCGGGAGACAGCTACGGCGGGTATCGCGCGCGCCTGGTCAGCGAGTTGCAGGCCAAGGGGATCCGCGACCTCTCCGTGCTGCGCGCCATTTCGCAGGTGCCGCGCCATCTTTTCGTGCCCGCGAGCGTGCGGCACCGCGCCTACGAGGATTCCGCCCTGCCCATCGGCGGCGGGCAGACCATTTCGCAGCCCTGGGTGCAGGCCCGCTACCTCGAAGTGCTGGAGCTCACCGGGCGCGAGAAGGTGCTCGAGATCGGCACCGGGTCCGGGTACCAGACGGCGCTCCTGGCATTGCTGGCCGATACCGTGTTCAGCATCGAGCGGATCCAGTCGCTCGCCTCCGAAGCGCGCGCCGCGCTCGAAGGGGCCGGTATCCGGAACGTGACCGTGCTCGTCGGCGACGGTACCCTTGGCTGGCGCCCCTTCGCGCCGTACGACGCCATCCTGGTGGCCGCGGCGAGTCCCTCCGTCCCGGCCCCGCTGATCGAACAGCTGGCACCCGGCGGCCGGCTGGTCATCCCGATCGGCGATCGCGATACCCAGGTCCTGCAGTTGCTCCGGAAGGACGGTGACCGGATCGTCACCACGTCCCTCGGCGATGTCCGCTTCGTGCCCCTCCTCGGTGAGTTCGGCTTCCGTCCCTCCACCTCCTGACCGGCTGGTTCATGCTTCATTCCGTCGTCCAGTGGCTCGTCGAGACCGTCTCGGCGCTTGGCTACCCCGGCCTCACCGTGCTGATGGCCATCGAATCGTCCTTCATCCCGCTCCCGAGCGAAGTCGTCATGCCCCCCGCGGGGTACCTCGCGGCGCAGGGCCGCATGGACCCCGTGCTCGCCGTCCTCGCGGGCACACTCGGCAGCGTGCTGGGCGCCCTCTTCAATTACTGGTTTGCCATCGTGGTCGGGGAACCGTTCCTCCGGCGGTACGGGAAGTATTTCCTGGTCAGCGCCGAGCACCTGGACCGGGCGGAAGGCTTCTTCGCCCGCCACGGGGAGATCAGCACCTTCATCGGCCGGCTGGTGCCGGTGGTGCGGCAACTCATTTCGATTCCGGCCGGCATGGCCAGGGTCCCGCTGGGCCGTTTTGTGGTCTTTACGGCCCTTGGGGCGGGGATCTGGTGCACCGTGCTGGTCTATATCGGCTGGTTTGTCGGCCGGCACGAGGCAACGCTCGTGGAGGGGATGGTCAGGGCCTATAGCACGAGGGCATTTCTCTACATGGTCCCCGTCCTTATTTTGGTGGTAATCGGGTATGTTGTGTGGCACCGTCGGCGCCGGAGTTCGCCGTGAGGCGGGTCCGATTCGTCGTGACGGGGAGGGTGCAGGGGGTCGGATTCCGGTGGTTTGTCCGGGCCGAAGCCCGTCCGCTGGGCTTGAACGGCTGGATCCGGAATCGAGAGGACGGCGCGGTGGAGGGCGAGGTGGAGGGCAGGGACGACGCGATCGAGGCGCTCATGCCGTGCCTCGAGGTCGGTCCCCCGAGCGCCATTGTCACAAATGTTGAAATCTCCGAGATTTCGGATGACGTACAGCGATATAAGCTATTTGAAATCAGATAGTTAGACAATTGAAGTGAGAGGAGTTCGAAGCGATGCCCGAGACCCTTCAGGAGCGCATCAAGAAGGCCCTTCGGCCGGTGCCGGACTATCCCAAGCTGGGCTCGACCTTCTATGACAGCGTCGAGGTCTTCCGGCATGGGTCCCTGCTGAAGGACGTGGTGGAGGCCATGGTGGCCCCATTCGAGGGGCAGGGGGTGTCCCACGTCGTCGGGATCGAGCCACAGGGGCAGATCCTCGGCGGGGCGGTCGCCGTGGCGCTGGGGGCCGGGTTCATCTCGGCCCGGAAGCCGCGGAAGCTCCCCTGGGTCCAGGTGCGCCAGGTCTATTCGCTGGAATACGGGGACGATTCGCTCGAGGCTCGCCGGGACGACTTCGTCGGTGAGGACCGGGTGGTGGTGGTGGACGACCTGCTGTCCTCGGGCGGGACGGCGGCGGCGGCGGGAGAACTGGTCGGTGCGCTGCGCGGCAAGCTGATCGGGTACACCTTCATCATGGAGGCGCTGGCGGACCGGGGCCGGGAGAAGCTCGGCGATACGCCGGTGCACGTCCTGCTGCAGATCTGAACGTCCGGTGTTGACGCCCGAGGGGGGAACCGGGTATTTCTGGAGCGTTCGCCCCCGTAGCTCAGCTGGATAGAGCAGCAGTTTCCTAAACTGTTGGCCGGAGGTTCGACTCCTCTCGGGGGCACTGTCACCTGAAGAGAACAGGGGCTCTCGAGCGCCAGCCGGCGCTCGGGAGCTTTGTCGCTTGGTCCATGTGGCGGCGCCGGGGCCACTAAGATGGCCCGCAGTACTGAAATACGCCCCAATGGGTTAGTATTGTCGGGCGCTTGGAGGGGTAATTGGGCCCCTCCCATGTCTCGATGCTGTACTCACTGGCTGGTGGAGATCCATGGCGAAGAAGAACGTTGCAACCAAGAAGAGTGAGCCGGCCAAGCCGGTGAAGCCCGTCACAATGGCCACCGAGTCGGCCGACCCGATGGCCTGGGTGCGGGCTCACCAGAAGCTCGTGCTCGGCATTGCCGGGGCAGTGGTGGTCGTGGCCCTGGGCACCTGGCTGGTCATCGAGACGGGGCAGCGGAGGCAGCTGCGGGCGGCCGAGCAGCTCGACCAGGCCCGCAACATCGCCGAATCGGGGAACCTCCCGCTCGCGGCCAGCGAGCTCCAGAAGATCATCGAGACCTTCAGCGGGACCAACGCCGCCACGGAGGCGGTGGTGACCCTCAACCAGGTGCGGATGGTCAACGGCCAGAGCGAACTCGCCGTCGTGAGCCTCCAGGAGTACCTGAAGACCAACCCGAAGAAGATCTACAAGGTTCCGGCGGAGGGGCTCCTCGGCGAGGCTCTGGAGAATGCCAACCGTCCCGAGGAGGCCGGGCAGGCCTACCTGGGCGCGGCCAACGACGCCGATCTGGACTACCTGAAGGCCCAGTACCTCCTGTCGGCCGGGCGCGCCTTTGCCAACGCCGGGAACACCGATGAGGCGTTCAAGGCGCTCAGCACGATCGTCGAGAAGTATCCGACGTCCAGTGCCAAGACCGAGGCGATGGTTCGGCTTTCCGAACTGACCCAGGGCCGGATGACGCTCGCTCAGTAGGCAATGGTCCACGGCTGAAGCCGTGGCTCGGCCGCGCGCACGCCGAGCTGCGGCTTCAACCGCAGACCTTAGAGACAGGGCGGGGCTCCAACCGGGGCGCCGCCCTTCTTATTGGGACTTAGAACAACGACGTATAAGATATGTTATGTTAAGTAGCCAAGTGGATAACTGTGGAGAAGTGGCTTCCCTGCCAGAAATCAATGTCATAAATTGTTTGGTGGGAGTTACTTAGATATTTGGTCCGTCAGGTGGAAAGGTCCACCTCTGGGGCATGCTACCCGGCGAGGGTGCCCGAAAACACCATCCGACCCTCGCCACGGAGCCATACGTTGGTGGCCCTGCCCCCGTCGATCGTGGCCCTGACGGTCAGCTGGCGGCCGCTCCGGGAGGCAAAGGTCAGCGGAAGCTCGGCCTCACCGGAAGCAGCCAGTCCCACGGCCGCCGCCACCGTCCCGGTGCCGCAGGCCAGCGTTTCCCCCTCGACCCCTCGTTCGTACGTCCTGATCCGCCAAGGGCCACCCGGCGTGGCCGGTTCAGCCACGAAGTTGCAGTTGGCCCCCTTGGGTGCGATGGCCGGGTCGAATCGCTGGGCCCGGCCGCGAGTCGGGAGGTCGAAGCCCTCCAGGTCACGGACCCTGGTCACCAGGTGCTCGACCCCCACCACGGCCTTCCGGATCCACTCCTCGCCGCTGGCCAGCGCCATGCCCGGCACCGGGGCCGGAAGGTCGAAGTCCGGGAGGTTCAGCTCGGCAAGATCCTCCTCCCCTTCAACGCAGCGAGTCGGAAACGGGCCCGCCCCGGTGGCCAGGGTCATTCCGCCGGCCGGGGCCATGCCGAGCCGGGCCGCGAGCCGGGTGCTGCAGAGGGCGGCGTTGCCGCACATGTTGGCGGGGCTGCCGTCGCAGTTCCAGAAGGTCATGCGGACGGTGGCCTCCCCCTCGGGGGTCAGGATCAGGAGCCCATCGGCCCCCACCCCATCCCGCCGGTCGCAGACGGCGCGGATGCGCTCCGCCGGCCACTCGTCAGGGGTGGTCGTCCGGCCGTCGAGCATCACGAAATCGTTGCCCGACCCGGACATCTTGAAGAAGGCCTCGCCGCTCACAGCTTGCCCACCAGGGACCGCAGCCGCAGCCACCAGACCATCCAGATGGCCTCCCGGACGATCTTCTTGTTCATCTTGCTCTGCCCTTCGACCCGGTCCACGAAGACGATCGGGATCTCCTTGAGACGGAATCCCTGTTTCCAGGCCCGGAAGCTCATCTCGATCTGGAAGGAATACCCGTTGGAGCGCACCCGGCCCAGCTCAAGTGTCGCGAGAACCGACCTGCGAAAGCACTTGAACCCGCCAGTGGAGTCGGTCAGCGGGAGCCCGGTGATCCACCGGGCGTAGATATTTGCCCCGTAGGAGAGCAGGAGCCGGCTCATCGGCCAGTTGATGACGTTGACGCCGGTCTTGTAGCGGGACCCGATGACCAGGTCGGCGTCCTCGATGGCGGCGAGGAACTTCGTCAGGTACTTCGGGTCGTGCGAGAAATCGGCGTCCATCTCGAAGATGAAGTCGTATTCCCGCTCCAGTGCCCAGCGGAAACCGGCCAGGTACGCCTTGCCCAGGCCCTCCTTCACGGTCCGATGGAGGCAGTAGATCCGGGGGTCCTCCTCCCCCATCCGATCGGCCAGCTCGCCGGTCCCGTCCGGCGACCCGTCGTCCACCACGAGTACCTCGATGCGTGGATCCTGCCGCAGGATCTCCGGGACGATCTGGGGGAGGTTCTTGATCTCGTTGTAGGTCGGAACGACCACGAGGACGCGTTCAGCCACGCGGCCTCCGCAGCCGGGCCACCCCGTCGGCCAGGAGCAGCAGCAGCACGAGGGCCACGACGCTGAAGGTGACGGTCTTCCCGCGCTGGTAGGCGGCCGAGCTGAAGGTGAGCTCCACCTCCCTGGCCCCGGCGGGTACCGGCACCGCCATGAGCGAGAACTGGGCGCGGACCACCTCGGCCGGCTTCCCGTCGACGGTGGCGTGCCAGTCGGGGTACCAGTTCTCCGACACGGAGAGGAAGGCGTCCTGCGGCGCCGGGGCCGAAAGGGTGAACTTGTACTGCCCCTCCCTCGGCATGGTCGAGTGCACCGAGTCGTCGATCAGCGCCACCGCGCCAAGGGGTGCCGACACGCCGACCGGCGCGTCCTCCGGCACCAGGACGAAGCGGCGCGCGTCGAAGCGCGGGTCCACCAGGGTCGGGATCATCTGATCGTCCGGCACCTTGATGGCCATCGGGACGAGCGACGCGAACGGCTGTGCGTCCGTGAAGCGATAGACGTACACCTGCTGGCCGTCGTGGGCAGGGACCGGTCCCGCGATCGGCTGGAGCATCTCGCTCTCGACCGGCTGCGGCACGACGAGGTACTTCACGGCGAGCAGGCGCCACATTCCCGGATTGTTGAGATTCTGCCAGATGTTCTTGCCGCCCAGCAGTTCGTCGTACCGGTGCAGTTCCTGCCCATTGTATCCGATGACCGACCGGAGCCGGTGGGTCATCAGGTAGTTCTTGTTCTCGCCGTACACGTCAAAGGGGAAGATGCGGAAGATCGTGGAGTCTCCCTGCACCGCCCGAACCACGCCGTCCGCCGCATAGGTTTCCGCCGCCGGCGGCGACCACTGGATGAACTGCCGCTCCACCGACCAGAGATCGAGCAGGACGACCGCGCCGAGCGCGAGTCCCCAGGCCGCCTGCGGGAAGCGGCGCCAGAGGAGGCCGATGGTGACGAGGCCGAAGAAGAGGACCCGGACCGCGTCGAGCCGGAAGTTCGGGTAATTGGCGATGACGCCACCGAATCGCTGCGGGTCGGCCACGAGATCCATGAAAGGCCGAATGGCTCCCGCCACGGCGAGGAGGGTCAGGATGCCGAGCGCGCCTGCCAGCCAGGCAAGCCGCCTGCGGCGAACGGCGTCGTCGAGCTGCAGCAAGGCCTGCACCCCCATGGCCGCGAGCGCCGCCGCGCTGAACGACACCAGGAAGAAGATCATCGACGGCACGCGCGTCTTGCTGATGCCGGGGAGGATGGCGTACGGAATGTGATAGAACGGCGTGTACCCGCCGAAGGCGAAGAGGAGGCCGTACACCGTCAGGAAGACGAAGAACCAGGCGAGCCGCTTCCGGCCTTCGAGCGTGAAACCGAAGCTCGCCAGGATGAGCGCGGCCACGCCGATGTAATCGCTGTGGAGCTTGAAGGGGTTGCGCCCCCAGTAGTCGCGGAGGTTGCCCATGAAGGCCGGCCAGAGGGTGCCGATCACCTCTTCGGGCGGCATCGACCAGCCGGTGCCATAGGCATAGCCGGTGCTGCTGCTGCCTTCCGCCCCTCGGGGGGAGTACTGGATATACTCGAAGAATGGCATCAACTGGATGGCCGCCAGCGCGAAGCCGAGGCCGATCGCCCCCGCGAAGAGCACGGCCATCATCGGCCAGGAGGTGGTGGCCGCCCGCTCCCCGCTCAGGAAGGTGAGGTAGAGCCACCAGAAGCCCGCGGCCATCAGCATGTAATAGGTGAGCTGGACGTGGGGTGTCAGGAGTGCGAGCCCGACCGTCACGCCGAAGCCGACGTAGCTCTGCCACGACGGGCCGGTGACGCCCTTGTACAGGAAGTAGAGCGCGAGCGGGAGGAGGGCGCTCACAAAGAGCTTGCCGTCGTGACCGGGGCTGACGAGGGAGACGATCTGCCCGCTCATCAGGTAGGCCGCGCCCCCGGTAAACGCCGCGCTCCAGTCCAGCTTGAGGGCCCGGAGGAAGAGGAACATGAAGACGCCGGCCAGCACCAAGTGGATCATGAACCCGAGCGAGAACCCGAGGTCGGCCGGCAGGAGCACCCGAAGGAGGAAGGTCGGGTAGACGGTATCACCGTTGCCGGTGTTGGCGAGGAACGGCATGCCGCCGAAGGTGTACGGCATCCACTGGAGGATGCTGCCCGTGGCGTGGAAGAAGCTCGCGGCCACCTCGCGCCCGGGAAACCCGGTGTTGGCGTCGCTCATCGCATTGACCAGGAACTGCCCGCGGAAGAACGGGAGGAACGCCAGCGCCACCGTCACCGTGTAGAGCACGGTGGCGGTCAGGACCGGGAATCGTTGGGTCAGTCGCGAAAGCAGAGGCTCAGGTCACTCCGAGGAGGAGACGCCGCGGGGGTGCCACGCGAGCACGCCGAGGGCGGTGAGGATTTCGAGCGCTACGAGCCAGAGCCGGGACGCAATGGCCAGCAGGAGCGCCGGGGCCGGGCCCGCAATCGGCGACAGGAGGATGACCATCGCCGCTTCCCGGACTCCCAGGCCTCCAGGGGCAAAGACGGCGATGATCCCCGCCACGTAGCTGCCGATGAACACAGCGGCTGCGGGCAGGAGGCCAGGCGCCGCGTCTCCCATGAGCGCCTGCCCGAACAGCCAGAAGGCGACGCCGTATGCGATCCAGGGGAGCACGAGCGTGCCGACGTAGGCCGTCATCTCCCGCCGCGTGGGCGCAGGCCACCTGATTTCCCGCTTGAGGAGCCGGGTGCTCCAGCGCTCCAGGGTCGGGGCGGCGACCGGGAGCAAAATAATGGCGGCGACCACGCCGAGCGAGGTCAGGCCGAGGGAAAGTACCGGATTGGTGGTTCCGGTCACGGAGGTCGGCAGAACGGGGGCGAGGGAGACGGTGAGGGCCACGCCGGTGCCCAGGAGGACCAGCTGCTGGAAGAGAATGGCGCCGGTGGCGGCCACTGGGCTGATCCGCGCGGTCAGGGCCTCCGCGGACACGTGCGCGAACTGCCAGATGGCGCCTGGGACGAAGCGGCTCAGGTTGGTGATGAACCAGATGCGGATGGCGGGCCCGAAGGGAAGCGAGTCTCCCCACCACCGGAGGCTCCGCGACCAGGTGCGCACCAGCAGGAACCAGGTCAGCACCGTGAGGGTCGAGGCCGCCACCAGCGGCAGTACCCGAACCTGGATGGGGACGGCGGCGAGGTCGGCCCGGTGGGCGAGCGCGGTATCGACCAGGTACCAGGCCGCGGCGGTCAGTCCGGCCACCTGCAGGAGGCGACGGAACCACCGATGGGCGCCCGGGCTCACCTGGTCCCCGCGGCGCGACGGTAGACGGCGTCGAATCCGGCTGCGAGGCCGGCCGGCGAGAACCGTCGGTCGAGGGTGGCGCGCGCTGCCGCGGCCAGGCGAGTGCCCAATGCCGGGTCCTCGAGCAACCGTGCGGCCGCGTCGGCGAGCGCGGCCGGGTCTCGTTCGGGCACCAGGAGCCCGGTCTCTCCGTCCGTCACGACATCGGGGATCCCGCCGCAGCGCGTGGCCACGATCGGCAGGTCGCTGGCCATCGCCTCCACCAGGACCATCCCAAAGCCCTCCTGCTCTCCCTTCCAGTCCGTCACGGCTGGCATGAGCAGGAAAGTGGCCGTGCGGTAGTGACCGGCGACGGCGTCGTGCGGGAGCGCGCCGGCCAGGTCGACCACGTCCTCAAGGTCGAGCTCGTTGATCAGGGCAATCAGCTTGGTGCGCTCGGGGCCATCGCCGATGATGGTGAGACGAACCGCCCTGCCCCGCTGCCGAAGCTGGGCGACGGCACGGACGGCGTACTCGGCGCCCTTTCGTTCGATCAGCCTGCCGACGAACAGCAGGCGAGCGGTGTCCCGTACTTCGTGGATGGGTGGGGCGAAGCGTTCCGCACTCACCGGCATCGGCAGGACGGTGATGCGGTCGGCGGGCACGCCAAGGCGTTCGACCCGGGGCACCAACGGTGTGGAGATGACCGTCACCTGGGCGGCGGACCGGAAGATCGGACCGGCGACGCTCCGTGCGACCGGAAAGCGGTCGAGGAGAAAGAGGTCGGTGCCGTGGGAGGTGAGCACCACGGGCACGCCGGCACTGTTGCCGGGCCAGACGGCGAAGCCACCCGGCACCCACCAGTGGACATGAAGCACGTCCGGGTGGAAGGCGGCGCACTCGCGCCGCAGCGCGCGGCGGCTCGCGCGGAGGAACTGGACCAGCCGCCACCGTGCCGCCCAGGAGCCGAGCGCCTGTTCGTGCATGGTGCCGACGTAGGCCAGCGTTTCCTGCGCATCAGTGCCGTAGCGATACCGCGCCACCTCGACGCCGCCCACCACCTCGCGCTGGTCGAGGCCGGGGCCGTGCGGCGCCAGGACGCGCACCTCGTGGCCAAGGGCCTGCTGGCCGCGTGCCAGCGCGAGCAAGAACGCCCCGGCCATGTCATCGACATGCCGGGGGAAGTTGTGGGTGACGAGGAGGATCTTCAGGATGGGACTCCGCCGGCCAAGGCGTGGTGGATCATCCTCCGTCCTGCTTCCGCGCAAGTTCGGTCAGACGGCCAACGTCCCGCCGCATCCCCTGCACATCCTCCCGGAACCCCGCGATCATCTCCCCCACGAATCCGAACCCGAAGAGCACGATGCCGCTGATGATCATCGTCTCGACGAGGTTGAGCAGCGGCCGGAAGCCGAGATCGAACCCGAACCGCAGCACGAGGGCCACGATACCGGCCAGGAAGCCGACCAGGAAGAGCACCGCGCCGAGGCCGCCGAAGAAGAGGAGCGGCTTGCGGCCAAACCGGAGCTGGAACCAGACCGAGAGCAGATCGAGCACGCCTACCGGAATCCGTTTCCAGTTGAACTTCGACTCCCCCGCCCGCCGCGGATAGAGCGGCACCGGCAGGGAGGTCAGCCGCGCCCCCTCGGCGGCAGCCACCACGACCATGTAGCGATGCCAGTCCGGCCGCATCGGGATGTTGGCCATCACCTCGCGACGATAGGCCTTCACCGAGTTGAGGTCGGTCACGCGGACGCCGAACAGCCAGCGGCACAGTGCGTTGTATACGCCGGAGACGAACGCCTTCTCATACTTGCCCTGTTTGGTGCCGGTGACGATATCGGCTCGCCCCGCCAGGATCGGCGCCACGAGCGCCGGGATGTCCTCGGGGAGGTACTGCAGGTCGGCCGGATAAAACACGAAGACATCCCCGCGCGCGGCGTCGCCTGCCGAGCGAAGCGCATCGGCAATCCCCCGCTGGCGGGTGTGGGTCACGACCGTGAGGAAGGCATTTCGTACCCGCTCGGCCTCGAGCACCAGCGCGGTCCGGTCGCGTGAGCCGTCGTCCACCACGACGACCTCGAAGGTGAAGGGCGCCGGCCCCAGCGCTTCCGCGCAGAGACGGAGGAATTCAGGGAGATTCTCCGCCTCGTCCTTGGCCGGGACCAGGACGCTGACGTCGACCGGCCCGGTGCGCTCGGGGAAACTCATACCCGCTTCCGCATCCGGGCGGGAAGAATCCCGAGCTGGTCGCGATACTTGGCCACCGTCCGCCGGGCGATCTTGATGCCCTGCTCCTGGAAGAGATGCACGATCTGCTGGTCGGTCAGCGGCTTCGCCGTGTTCTCGTCGGCCACCATTTTCTCGAGCTTGGCACGGATCGACCGGGCGCTCGCATCCTCGCCCGAGGAGGTGCTGAGCGCGCTGCTGAAGAAGAACTTGAGCGGCAGCACGCCGCGGGGGGTCTGCACGAACTTCTCGTTCGTCACCCGGCTCACGGTGGACTCGTGCATGTTGATGACCTCGGCCACCTCGCGCAGGGTGAGCGGCTTGAGGTACTCGATGCCCTTCTCGAAGAACTCCCGCTGCCGGTCGACGATGAAGTTCATCACCTTGAGCATCGTCTGGCGCCGCTGCTCGATGGCCTGGATCATCCAGGTGGCGCTGTTCATCTTCGACGCGATGAACTCGCGGTTCTCCTGGGTGAGCCGCTTGCGGTCGCGGGTCACCTCCTGGTACGCCCGCGAGAGCCGGAGCCGCGGCATCCCGGTGTCGTTGAGGAAGACCTTGTACTCGTTGTCGACCTTGTTGACGATCAGGTCGGGGGTGATGTAGCCGTCGTCCTTGCCGGAGTACTTGAGGCCCGGCTTCGGGTCGAGCGAGGCCAGCGAGTCGGCGGCGGACTGCACCGCCACCGCCGGCACGCTGAACCGCCGCGCGAGGTCGTTCCAGCGATGGGCGATGAGGTCGCTGAACGCCTCCGAGACCAGCCGATAGGTGAGCGTCTCCGTCTGCCCAAGCTCACGCAGCTGGATCAGCAGGCACTCCTGGATGTCGCGCGCGCCGATGCCCGGCGGGTCGAGCGCCTGAATGATGCGCAGCATCTCCTCCGCCTCGTCCATCCCGTACAGCGTCACCCCTTCCGGGAGCTCGCCGAGGGCGGGATCGGCGTCCAGGTCATCGAGATCGAGTTCCTCGTCGAGATCGGCGTTGTCGCGTGCATGGGAGGTGATCAGCTGGTTCACGGAACCGACGATCTCCTCCAGCGATGCCGCCAGGAAGCCGTCATCCTTGATGTTGCCGATGAACTCCTCGCTCAGCAGCACCTGGCGCGGGGTGAGGTCGAGCATCTTGAGCTGCTCGCGCAGGTGATCGGTCAGGTCCCGGCTCTGGACCGTCACGGCCTCGGTGTACTCGAGCTGCTCGTGCTGCTCGCGCGTGCCGCCCACGTCGAAGCCGTTGAGGAGAATCTCCTCCCAGTCCATTTCTTCTTCCTTGGCGGCCTGCTCCTTCTCCTGCTCCTTGTCCTTCTCGCGGTCCGCGCCGTCCTGCTCTTCCTCTTCGGGCTCGAGGAGCTCGAGGAAGGGGTTGACGAGCAGCTCCTGCTTCAGGTGCTGCTGCAGGTCCATCATCGGCATGTAGAGCATGTCCATCGCCTGGTAGAGGCGAGGGTTGATGCGCATTTCCTGCCGTTGGCCGAGGTGCTGCGAGAGTCCTGTCTTCACGAGACGTTCTCCAATCGGGCCCGGAGCCTGGCCGTCAGGGTGGGCCCCAGGTAAAGCTGGGCGACCCGCTCGTCGAAGACGAGTTCGGGTACGGTCCCGGCGGCCTGGACTTTTCCTTCGAAGAGGATATATGCCCGATCCACGATGTCGAGGGTCTGCTCGACGTTGTGGTCGGTGATCAGCACGCCGAGTCCGCGGTGGCGGAGCCCGGCGACAATGCCCTGGATGTCGTTCACGGCGATCGGGTCGACGCCGGCGAACGGTTCGTCGAGCAGCATGAATTTCGGCTGCGTGACGAGCGCCCGGGTGATTTCGAGGCGCCGGCGCTCGCCGCCGCTGAGGGAGTACGCCATGCTCTTGCGCAGGTGCTTGATGGACAATTCATCGAGCATCTGCTCCAGGCGCTCGAGGCGCTCCGCCTTGGAGATCGGCTGCATCTCGAGGATGGCCAGCACGTTTTCCTCGACCGTGAGCCGGCGGAAGACCGAGGGCTCCTGCGCCAGGTAGCCGAGGCCGCGCCGCGCCCGCTGGTACATCGCGGCGGAGGTCATGTCTTCCCCGTCCAGGATGACGCGCCCGGCGTCGGGCCGGATGATGCCGGTCAGGCAGTAGAAGGTGACAGTCTTGCCGGCGCCGTTCGGGCCGAGCAGCGCCACGATCTCCCCCTGTTCCACCCGGATCGAGACGTCGTCCACCACGCGCCGCTGCCGGAAGCTCTTGCAAAGGCCGATTCCCTCCAGGACGCTGCCCTGCCCTCGCGGAACGGCGCCGTCGGCCTCGAAGCGCGCGTGTCCCTCCTGGGCCGCCGACAGGAGCTGGCTCAGTGCCCCGGCACGGTCGGCCACGGCGCTGGTCCACCAGCCGGGGGTGGCCCGCACCGTCGCCCAGTCCACGTCACCGGCGTCGGTGATCCATCCACCGTCGGCCAGCCGGGGCAGCACCGAGCGCGTGAGGCTCTCCCGGAGCTGGTCGCCGCTCAGTTCCGAGCGCGGGCGCCCCGGGATGGTCTCCACCGCGCTCAGAAAGGGGTTGCGGTACCCCAGGACGAGTCGGTCGAGCGCGATGGAGCCGTCGGGCTCCGCCGCCGACACCAGCGCGGCGAGCGCCAGGGAAAGGGACGCATCGCGCTCCGGCAAGGCGCCGATCCAGTCGGGGCGGCTCACGGCTGCACCGCCGGCGTGGAGCCCGTGCCGGCCGGCACGGGGACGACGGTGCTATCCGCCGGGGTCGCGGTAGTGTCGCGCCCGGCGGGCTTCGGCTGCAGCTGCACGCCATCCACCTGCCCCTGGATCTCGACCCGTTCCACGCCGCTCTTCGGCCCGTCGCTCATCTCGACCAGGATCCGGTTCCCCCGCGCGTAGTTGATCGAGGGGATTCCCGGGGTGGCCGGGTCGAACACCCGGTAGTATGCCGTCGCGTCACCCCACGACTCCACCCGATGCACCACCGTCTTGTCCTTGCCCTCCACCTCGGTCTTGGTGAAGCGCGCCGTCACGGTGTCGCCGCGGAGCCAGTCACGATTGGCGGCGGTGGTGTCGTCGCCGCTGGCCACCCACGCCTTGCCGAACGAGCGCGCTTCCGTCAGCACCTTCCCAGGCGAGTCCAGCGCCAGCGAATCCGCCGTGATCTCGTAGGTGGCGGAAACGGCGTGGGGCCGGACACCGGCGCCCCACGCGAGCGTCTGCTCGAGCACGCGATCGTTCACGTCGAGGCCGATGGTGTCGGCCACGAGGGTCCAGTCCGCACTGACGGCCCGTCCGGCGCCGTCGGCCTGCACAAAGGTCAAGTCGTTCTGCTCCAGCGTGAGATCGATCTGGTCGCCGAAGAGCGAGAAGGGATCCTTGCCGAGTCCGTTGATCTGGGCCTCGCGCACAAGCGCCCCGTCCTGCCCCGGCCCGGTGTCGAGGCGCATCGAGTCGGCGCTCGCGGCCACGTCGCTCCGGTTGATGGTGACCCGGCCGCCGGCCCAGAGCCGGTCCTCGCCCTTCATGCGGATCCGGTCGCCAACGATCACGTAGGGCTCCTGCTCCTTGCCGGTCGAATCCCGCGGCACGTAGTCGATCGTCGGCCGGCCATCGGCGTAGACCTCGACCACCTCGCGCAGCCCCGGGAGCACGCGGTAATAGTCGAGCGAGGGACCGCGCAGGGACGAGCCGCCGGTGCTCCTGGTCACGACGTTGCCCCGCGCCTCCCAGACCTCGCCCGCCCGGCGGTAGGTGCCCCGGTCCGCGGTCATCACCATCGAGGAGTCTTCGTACCGCACATGCCCGATGAACTCGGTGATCTGCCCGCCATACGACGCCAAGCTGTCGCTGCGCATGCGGATCGACGTGCCGTCACAGGCCAGGCGGACGTCGCCGGATGCGAAGTAATTGTCGTTCCCGAGCGTCGCGCCCGAGTCGGCGTGAATCAGCCGGATCCGGCAACGTTGCGCCGCGGCCTGGTCCTGGGCAGCCACCCCCGAGGGCACCAGCGCGCAGGTTACGGCCAGCCAACTGCCGAGCAGCATCCTGTGCACGCTATTGGCCCGGCAGGATGATGCCCTCGTTGGCGCGCCCGCGCGGGCTCCCTGTCTTCGTCCGCTGGATGTTCGGGTCGGACGTGAACCCGATCCCCTCCAGGTGGTTGCTCCCCTGGTCGTAGGTGTAGAACACCTCCGACGAGATCTCATTCTTTCCCGGGTCGTAGGTGAGCTGCTCGCTCTTGAGGACCCGGGTGCCATCGGTGGACCGCACCACGACGCTGCCCCGCCCCTCCATGACGCCGGTCATCGTCTGGTAGGTGCCTTCGTCCGAGGTCAGGGTCGAAGTTGGCGTGCCGTCCTTGTCGTAGAAGGTCACCGTGACCACCCGCAGCTCGAAGGTCTGCGATCCCTCGTAGTAGTAGGCGGTGTCCGCCTCGACGAGACTCTTCTGCACGCCGTCCCGCGTGATGATGTGCCGGACCTTGAGCAGGGTCTGGTCGGCGGTGTCGGCCGCCGTGCCCAGCACGCCGGGGCTCGCGCCGGTGCGGTTGCACGCGGCCGCGAGCGCCATGGCGATAAGGACGAGCGCCGCTCGCAGCCATGGGTGGACGCTCACCCCGCCCCCGCGCGCATCAGGTCGTGGAGGTGAATGACGCCGACGAGCTCGCCGCGATCATTGAGCACCGGCATCGCCATGATCCCGTGCCGCTCCATCCTGCCCAGGACCGCCGCCGCCAGTTCATCCGACGCCGCTGATTTCGGCGCCGAGGTCATCACCTCGGAAGCGAGGCGGTCGAGGAAGCCGGCGTCCGACTGCGCCAGGCGGCTCAGGTCGCCCGCGGTGACCACACCATGGACCGTGCCGCCCTCTGCCACGATGGCCAGCCCCCGGTGGCGGGCCAGGGCCACGACGCACTCCCGCATGGTCGCGCCAGCCGGCAGGATGCCCTGCGGCGGGAGCATGACATCGCGGGCGCGGAGCAGCAGCCGCCGGCCGAGCGAACCGCCGGGGTGGAGTTCGGCGAAGTCCTCCCGCTTGAACCCCTTCACCTCGAGGAGCGCCACGGCGAGGGCGTCGCCGAGCGCGAGCGCCACGGCCGTGCTGGTGGTCGGTGCCAGGTCGTGAGGACACGCCTCTTCCGCCACGCCGGCATTGAGGACCTCCCGCGCCACCTTGGCCAGTGTCGAATCGGCGCCACCGGTCAGCGCGATGATCGGCACATTGAGCCGCTGGAGCGCGGTGAGGAGCCCGAACAGTTCCTCCGTCTCGCCGCTCTTGCTCAGGAGAATCGCCACATCCTCACGTCCCACGATGCCAAGGTCGCCATGCAGGCTGTCCACCGGATGGAGATAGGTGGCCGGCGTGCCGGTGGAGGTGAGCGTCGCGGCGATTTTCCGGGCAATGAGGCCCGACTTGCCCACACCCGAGACGATGACCCGTCCCCTGGCGGCGGCGAGGAGCGCCACCGCGCGGGCAAAGGCCCCGTCGAGCCGGGAGGCGGCTCCCTCGATTTCCCGGGCTTCGAGCTCGAGGACGCGGCGGCCCAACGCTGTCAGCGCGGCGGGGTCACGCGTCACGGCCGTCTCGTTTCGCCAGGTAGCGATCCACCGCGGCGTCATATTCGTCGCGGGCGCGGAGCACCGCCGTCACCGCTTCGCGCACGGCGCCGCGGCCACCATCGGCTTCCGTCACGTACGCGGCGATGGCCTTGATCTCCGGCACCGCGTTGGCCACGGCGATTGGGAGCCCGACACGCTGCATCACCGGCACGTCGGCCAGGTCGTCGCCGACGAACGCCACTTCCTCCCACGTCAGGCCGTGCTTCTCCAGGAGCGCCGCGATGGCGGGCACCTTTCGGGCGCCGCCATCCTGGATGACGTCGTCGATCTTCAGTTCGCTCGCACGCAGCGCGGTGGCATCGGAGACCCGCCCGCTCACGATCGCGACCCGGATGTCGGTGCCGCGCAGCAGCGCGAGGCCGAGCCCGTCCTGGATGTCGAATCGCTTGAGCTCCACCCGTTCCCCGTGCGACATGCCGATGTAGACCCCGTTGTCGGTGAGCACGCCATCGACGTCCAGGGCCAGGAGGCGGACACGGCGCGCCGCGCGCGGGTCAAGCACGGACGCCCTCGCGGGCCCGGGCCCAGAGGTCGAGCGTCCGGTCCATCAGGTCGTCGAGTCGCTCCAGCGGCCACTGCGTGGCCGCGTCGCTCGGCGCGTTCGCGGGATCGGGGTGGGTCTCGAGGAAGAAGCCATCCGCCCCGCTCACCGCGGCCGCGGCCAGGAGGGGCGGGATGAAATGGCGGAGGCCGCCGCTGGCTCCGCCCTCGCCCTGCCCCGGCTGCTGCACCGAATGCGTCGCGTCGAAAATGACCGGGACGCCGGTGGCCGCGGCCATGCGCGGGAAGCTCCGCATGTCGACCACGAGGTCGCCGTAGCCGAAGAAGGTGCCCCGCTCCGTCACCGCCACCTCCCGGGCCCCCGCGCCCTTCGCCTTCTCCACGGCGCCGAGCATCCCCTCCGGCTGCATCCACTGGCCCTTCTTGATGTTGACCGGCCGGCCGGTCTGGCCGGCGGCCACGAGGAGGTCGGTCTGACGGCAGAGGAACGCCGGGATCTGCAGGATGTCGACCACCTCCGCGGCGGACGCAGCCTGCGCCGCCTCGTGGATGTCCGTGAGGATCGGGAGGCCGGTGGCGGCACGGACTCGTTCAAGTGCCCGCAACCCCTCGTCGAGCCCCGGTCCCCGCTGGCCACCCATGCGCGAGCGATTCGCCTTGTCGAAGCTGGCCTTGAAGCAGACGGGCAGGCCATGACGCGCCGAGAGTACGGCCAGCGCCTCGGCGACGCGCAGCATGAGCGCGTCGGATTCGACCATGCACGGCCCGGCAATCAGGAAGGGGGCCCGGCCGAAGGTCCAGGTCATCCGTGCGCCGCCTCGGCGAGGTTGACCTTCTTGGCCTGTACGGGGACCGCCTGGTGATGCTGGAGCGCGGCGCCGATGAACCCGGCAAAGAGCGGGTGCGGTCGGGTGGGCCGTGACTTCAGCTCGGGGTGGAACTGGCAGCCGATGAACCAGGGGTGGTCGGGCAACTCGATCACTTCGACGAGGCCGCCGTCCGGCGACTGGCCGGAGAGGCGCAGGCCGAACTCGGCGAGCACGTCGCGGTAGGAGTTGTTCACTTCCCACCGGTGGCGGTGCCGCTCGCTGATCTCGGTGCTCCCGTACGCCTGCGCCACCTTGGAGCCCGGGCGGAGCCGCGCCGCGTAGGCGCCGAGTCGCATGGTGCCGCCAAGGTTGCTGACGTCGCGCTGGCTCTCCATCAGGTTGACCACGGGAGTGCCGCACTCCGGCGCGAACTCGGTGCTGTTCGGATCGGGAAGTTCGCAGACGTCGCGGGCAAACTCGATGATGGCGATCTGCAGCCCGAGGCAAATCCCGAAGAACGGCAGACTGTTCTCCCGCGCCCAGCGCACCGCCTCGATCATTCCCTCGATGCCGCGCACGCCGAAGCCCCCCGGTACCAGCAGGCCGTCGTACCCGGCGAGCAGCTTCCCGGCGGCCTCCTGGTCGGTAAAGAGGTCGCTCGACATCCAGTCGATCTGGACATGGGTGTCGTGCGCGATGCCGCCGTGAATGAGCGCCTCCTGCACCGACTTGTAGGCGTCGGCCAGGTCGGTGTACTTGCCGACGACGGCGATCCGGGTCTCGTGCTTCGGCCGCAGGACCTTCTCGACGATGGCGCGCCAGGGGCGGAGGTCGGGATCCTTGGTGACCATCCGGAGCCGCTCGCAGACCTCGCGATCGAGGCCCTGCTCGTGCAGCCGGAGCGGGATCTCGTAGATGGACTTCACGTCGGGGCTCTCGACCACGCAGGCGAAGTCCACGTTGCAGAAGAGCGCGATCTTCCGCTTGATGTCGGCGGAGAGCGGACGCTCGGTGCGGCAGACGAGGATGTCGGGCTGGATACCGATCTGCATGAGTTCGCGGACGGAATGCTGCGTCGGCTTGGTCTTGACCTCGCCCGCCGCCGCGATGTACGGCACCAGCGTCAGGTGCATGAAGAGCACGTTGTCGCGGCCGACTTCCTGGCGAAACTGGCGGATGGCCTCGAGGAACGGCTGCGACTCGATGTCGCCGACGGTGCCGCCGATTTCGGTGATGACCACGTCGTGACCGGGGGCGGTGCGCCGGATGGCGTTCTTGATCTCGTCGGTGATGTGCGGGATGACTTGCACCGTGGCGCCCAGGTACTCGCCGCGCCGCTCCTTGTTGATGACCGTCTGGTAGATGCGGCCGGTCGTGATGTTGTTCTGCTGGGAGAGCGATCGGTCGATGAAACGCTCGTAGTGCCCGAGGTCGAGGTCGGTTTCCGCGCCGTCGTCGGTGACATACACCTCGCCGTGCTGGAAGGGCGACATGGTGCCGGGATCGACGTTGATGTAGGGGTCGAACTTCTGCATCGTCACGGTCAGGCCGCGTTCGACGAGCAGACGTCCCAGCGAGGCGGCGGCGATGCCCTTCCCGAGGGAGGAGACGACGCCGCCGGTCACGAAGATGAACTTGGTAGCGGAAGGGCCAGTGCTCATGGGGTCACCTCAAGAGGGCGTGCCAGTGGGCCTCAGCCCGTTTCAGGTCGTCGGGCGTGTCGACGCCGGGCAGCGACGAGGCGCTGAGGCGGGTCACGCCGATGGTCATGCCATTCTGCAGGGCGCGGAGCTGTTCGAGCCGCTCCACCAGCTCCGCCGGCGTCGGGGGGAGCGACACCCACCGCGTCAGGGAGGCCCGGGTATAGGCGTAGATGCCGAGGTGCTGCCAGTAGAGCCCCTCGGAGGGGTCGTCAACCTCGCGACGGTAGGGGATGACCGAGCGGGAGAAGTACAGCGCGCGCCCGCTCAGGTCGGTGACCACCTTGACCCGGGCGGGATCCTTGACCAGGTCGAGTTCGAGCGGGGCCGCCGCGGTGCCGACCTCGTCGCCCTGCGCTACCCGCGCCAGCGAGCCCTCGAGGGCTTCGCGGTCGAGGAACGGCTCATCGCCCTGGATGTTGACGATCACGTCAAAGTCCCGGTACTCGGGGCGGGAGGCCACTTCCGCGACCCGTTCCGTGCCGGTCGAGTGGCGTTCATCGGTGAGCACGGCGGACACGCCGGTGCGTTCCACCACCTGCACCACCATCGGCGAGTCGGTGGCCACGACCAGCCGATCGACAAGATTGTAGGCGGCCACGCGCTCGACGACCCGGGAGACAAGAGGCTCGCCGGCCAGGAGCTGAAGCGGCTTGTTGAGGAGGCGTGTGGACCCGAGTCGGGCCGGGATGACACCGAGGACGCGCATCCCAAAATCTAACAGGGAGCGGCTCCCCCGTCAAAAGTCGTGCCGGGAAGGATGTTGGGTCTTGACAAACCGCTATGAAGCTGTGTTACAAAGACTTAGCGACCTGCGAGGGCCTACCGCAGGAGTCCGAGGAGCAGAATCGCGGCGAGGATCACCGCGCCAAGTATGAACGTGAGCCTGGTCGCCTGCGGCAGGCGACTCCACCAGGACCCCGGCTTCGCGGCCGGCGCTCCGCCAAAACCGGGGAGGCTCGGCGTGCCCATCGCCTCGATGGCCTCGAGAATCTCGTCTGCACGCTGGAACCGCTTGTCGGGGTCCTTGATAAGGCACTTCATCACCAGCGCCTCGAGCATCGGCGGCACATCCAGGCGCCGGGTTCGGAGCAGCGCCGGTTCAACCGATACTTGAGCGGCCAGCATTCCCTGGGGGGTCGGGGCGTTGAACGGGACGTCGCCGGTCAACATCTCGTAGGCGACGATGCCGAGTGCGTAGATGTCGGCCCGGTGGTCAATCCTGGGGTCGCCCGCCGCCTGCTCGGGTGCCATGTACGCCGGCGTGCCGATGGTGAAGCCGGCGGTGGACCGGCCAGCGAGGACCGAATCGGTGGCTTCGCTGAGGGCCTTGGCCACGCCGAAATCGCTCACGAGGGCGTGGCGCTCCTCGATGAGCACATTTTCCGGCTTGATGTCCCGGTGGATCACGCCTGCCTTGTGGGCACGGGCGAGTGCATCGGCGATTTCCCGGAGGAGGCGCACCGCCTCGGGAATCGGGAGGGCGCCCTCCTTCTCGATCCGCTCGCGGAGCGTGTCGCCCGAGACGTACGGCATCACATAGTAGAGGAGGCCGTCTTCCTGCCCGGAATCGATGAGGCCGAGGATGTGCGGGTGATGGAGCTGCGCGGCGATGTGGATTTCACGGAGGAAGCGCTCGGCCCCGATGGCGGTCGCCACATCCGGCTTGAGTACCTTGATGGCCACCCAGCGGTCGTGCCGCGGATCCTCCGCCAGGAAGACCGTGGCCATTCCCCCCTGCCCGATCAGCGCCGGCTTCCCGTCCACCCGCATTTCGAGGCGGTAGCGGTCCCCGAGAATCGCGGTGAGGCGAGCCGGGAGGTCGGCCTTCACCGGCCGCCCCGCTGGGCGGCCAGCGCCTGATCCGCCGCGGTCAGTCCAGCGACCGAGAGCCACCGGTTCGGCTGCAGCGCCAGCGACCGGGTGAATGCCTGCTTCGCCTCGTTCGGGCGGTTCATGGCCAGGAGCATTTCGCCGCGGAGTTCCCAGGTCGGCTTGACGATGGACGGCGGGCCAAACTCCACCGGCATGCCGTCCTCGATCCGGTTCGCTTCATCGAGGATCAGGAGCGCCTCGTCCTGATGCCCGGCCTGGTAGGCGATGGCGGCGTCGAGCGCCCTGGACAGGGCGTTCACGGCAGCGGGCAATGTGTAGTCGGGCCGTGCCTCGACTCGTGCCCGGAGCGCCGGGAACCGCTCGCGCTGGGCGGCCGCGACCTCCGGCTCCCCGCGCTGCAGCGCCGCATACCCCTGCGCAAAGGCGTCGGCCGCCTCCGACCCCACCGCGGTATTACTCGTCTGCAGCGGCGCATACAGATACGGCTCCCGCCACTCGCGGCCATTGACGATCTGCGCGGCCCGCATGTCGAGCGCGTAGCTGGCGCGGCCTCCGCTGAGCGGTGTACTCGCGTGCGCCAGGGTGCGGCGGAGGAGCGCCTCTGCGTCCGCCGCACGGCCCAGCTGGAGCAGGCCGTATTGCAGCCACTGGGTGTAGTGCCCCGGCGTCCATTTCGAGCTGTCGGGTCCGGAGGCGATGATGTTCTGGCTGACCACCTCGTTCCACATGCCGAGCGCCAGGAAGATGTGCGTGGTCATGTGCTGCGCGTGGGGCGCGCCGGGCGCGATCTGCGAGTAGGCGCGCGCGGCCGGCAGCCCGAGAATGGCGTGGTCGGGGTCGTCGAAGGAGTGGATGGTGTAGTGGGCAGCGCCGGGGTGGTCGGGGTGCTGCTGCAGCAGGGCGAGCGAAATGGCGCCGGCCCGCATGTAGGTCGGCACCACCCGGTCACCCTGGCTCAGTCCGAGCAGCGAGAGCGCGTAGAACGCCTGCGCCTCTGCATCGGCGGGAAAGTCCTCGGCCAGCCGTTCCATCGCCGCGGCATAGAGTGTATCGCGGCCGGGCTTGGTACCGCCGTCGCCGTATAGCTGCTCGACCGCGGCGAGGTAGCCCCGCTCCCGGGCGGTGGGGGCCATGCGCTGCCGCGCCTCCGGCGTCGCCGCGAGGCGCGCCAGGACGGCCCGGCCTGCCGCGCTGTCCTGCTGGTTCCAGACGGGGTGGTTCAGGGTCATCGCCTCGCCCCAGTACGCCATGGCGAAGCCGGGCTGGCGTCGCTGGGCTTCCTGGAAGGCCTGGGCGGCGGAGGCGTACTCGAAGCTGTGAAGGTAGAGGACCCCGCGGATGAACGCGGCTTGGGCCGCCGGCTCGCCCGAGGTCGGGAAATCAATGGTTCCGAGTCGCGGCTCCTGGGCCTGGGCCGAGAGCGGGGAGGCCAGGACCGTAAGCAGCAACGTCAACGCTCGTGCCAAGGAATAGCTCCGTGGGGGCAGAATGCGGACCAGCAGACTGGGGAATGTCCCCGCGGACGCCCTGGACCGCAAGGGCACCGGAGCTGTCAGTCCAGCGACACTTGCCGCACGGCTGTGACCTCGGGGAGCGCCCGAAGCTGATCGATCACGGCGGGGCTCAACCGGGCGTCGACGCCGATCGCGGCGAGGGCCTGTCCGCCCGCCTCGAGCCGTGCCACATGGTACTGCCCGATATTGATCGTGGCGGCGGCGAGCGCCGAGCCGACCCGCCCGATGACCCCCGGCACGTCGCGGTTGCGCAGCAGGACGAGGTCGCCGGCAGGATGGATATCCACGTGGTAGTCGCCGATGCGGACAATGCGCGGGTGCGCCCCTTCGAGCACAGCTCCCCCCACCCGGATGGTCTCGCCGTCTCCGGTCAACCGCACCTCGAGGTACTCCGCGTAGTCGTCGCGCGGACTGAGGCGGGTGCGCTCCACGGCGATTCCCCGCCCCGTCGCGAGGTGCATCGCGTTCACGACGTTCACCGCGTCGTGGCCCAGGACTTCCGAGAGCACGCCGATGAGCGCCGCCGCCGAGATCGGCCCCAGCCCATCCTCCTCGCGACCGGCATAACGGACCTGGACGGTCTTCAGCGGCGCGGCCGTCAGGGTGGCGCCGATCCGGCCCAGCCGTTCTGCCAGGTCAAGCAGTGGCCGGAGCCGTCGCATCCGCTCCCCGCCGACGCCCGGTGCATTGACCGCCCGGCTGAGGTCGCCGTCGAGGAGTGCCGCGCGAACCGCCGCCGAGATCTCGAGGGCGACGTTCTGCTGGGCTTCCTCGGTCGAGGCGCCCAGGTGAGGCGTCAGGACCGCATTGTCCAGTGCGCGAAGGGGGTGGTCGGCCGGGAGCGGCTCCACGCTGTACACATCGAGGCCCGCCCCGGCGATGGCCCCGGTCCGGAGCGCGTCGACCAGCGCGTCTTCATCGATGATCTCGCCGCGGGCCACGTTCAGGACGATCGCCGTTGACTTGAGCTTCAAAAGCTGCGGCGCGCCGATGAGGCCCGTCGTGGTTTCGGTCAGGGGCACGTGCACCGACAGGACGTCGGCCTTGGCGAGCACCTCCTCCAGCGTGGCGAGGTCGGCGCCGAGCGCTTTGGCGCGATCGGGCTGCAGGAAGGGATCGTATATCAGCACCTGCATCCCGAAGGCCCGGGCGCGAATGGCGACTTCCCCGCCGATCCGGCCGGCGCCGACCAGGCCCAGCGTCTTGTGGTACAACTCGCCGCCGCCAAGCTTGGCGCGATCCCACGCCCCCGCCTTCATCGACCGATCCGCCGCCGCCACTCGCCGGACGACGGCGAGCATCAGCGCCATCGTCAGTTCCGCCGCCGAAATGGTGTTGCCCGCCGGCGCGTTCAGGACCGCGATGCCCTTCTCGGTGGCCGCCTCCACGTCGATCGTGTCGACCCCGACGCCGGCGCGGCCGATGACCTTGAGGCGCGTCGTCGTCTCCATCGCCTCGCGCGGCACCTTGGCCGCGCTGCGCACGATGACGGCGTCCACCTCGGTGAGCGACTGGGTCAGGTCGGCGAGGCTCTGCCCGGGCTTGGTGATCAGCTCGAACCGCGGGTCCTCGCGCAGCGGCGCGAGCCCGTCGGCGGCAATCTTGTCGGCAATGAGTACGCGAAAGGTGGCGGTCATGATGCAAGCACCTCCTCGAGCGCGGTCAGTACCCGCTCAAGCTCGGGGAGGGTGTGCTCTCCCATGTGGCCGATCCGGATCGTGGTGTCCTTGAGCTTGCCGTAACCGGCCGAGATCGTAATCCCCTTTGCCTTCATGGCGGCGTTGACCTCGCTCCCCTTCTTGCCCGGTGGCATCGTCAGGCAGGTCACAGTCCAGGACCGGAAGTCCTCCGGCGCGAGCACCCGCACCGGGATGCCCCGCGCCGTCATCTCGTCGGCCCAGGCCCAGGTGCGCATGGCCATCGCGTTGTGTCGGTCCCAGCGGCCGGGCATCGTCTCGGCGTCGATCCGCTCGAGCTGCTTGTCGAGTGCGTAGAGGAGGGAGACCGCGGGCGTGTTGGGGGTCTGATTCTTGAGCGTAAACTTCTCGAACTCGAGGAAGTCGAAGTAGACCCCGCGGCCTTCCTTCGCCTTGGCGCGCTCGAGGATGTTCGGCTGCGCCACGCCGAAGGCCAGGCCAGGAGGCAGCGCCAAGGCCTTCTGCGAGCCGGTGAGCACGAAGTCCAGTGCCCACGCGTCGGACTCCACGACATTGCCCGCCACGCCGGTCACACTGTCGACGAGGAGCACCGCATCCCCCGAGGCATGCACCACCTTGGCCAGCTCGGCGATCGGGTTGAGCGCGCCGGTCGATGTTTCGGAGTGCACGACGGTGACGGCGTCGTACGTGCCGCCCTTGAGTGCGTCGGCCAGTCGCTCGGGCGTGTGGATTTCGCCCCATTCGGCTTCGAGGACATCCACCTCCAGGCCGCACGCCACCGCGATCTTCTGGAAGCGGTCGCTGAAGGCGCCGTTGACGAGCGACAAGACCCGCTGCCGTGCGCCGTTCCGGAGCGCGCCCTCCATCAGGCCGGTGGCGGAGGACGAGGAGATATAGACCGGCCGCTCCGTGCGGAAGACCCGCTGGAGCCGGGGCTGGATCCGGGCGAGGAGGTCCTCCATCCCCTTCCCGCGGTGGCCGATCATCGGGCGGGTCTGGGCGGCGAGGACGTCGTCAGTGACTTCAGTGGGGCCAGGGAGGAAGAAGCTGCCGAACGGTGCCATGTAGGGGCTCTCAGGTGGGGGCGTGAGACACGGGACGTGTAAGTATAGATGGGCCGTGGCTGAAGATTCAGCCCGCGGGCGTATGAAGAACTTCCTCCAGGACCGGCAGGAGCGAGGGGGTCCGGATGACCGCATCTGCGGCCGCGGTCACCGCGGCGCGCTCGACCACCCCGGCAAAGGCGATGAACCGGTCGACTGCAGGCCTGGCTTCGAGATCGGTGATCCCGTCGCCCACCATGAGGATCGGCCGGGGCAACATGGAGCGCCACCGTTTCATGACCGCGAGCTTTCCACCCGACCGCGCGAGGGGGGACTTTTCGTCGTAATCGAAGAAGGCGCCGGCGGCGTCGAAATGGATGTCGACCGCCCTCACGACCGTTTGGCTCAGTCCCAGCCACTCGGCGAAGGGAAGGATGGCCTGGCGAAGCCCGCCGGAAAGGATCCGAACCTCCACGCCGTGCGCTCGAAGCTGCCGCACCGTTTCACGAGCGCCTGGAACCGCCTCCGCGATGTAACGTCGTGCGATCTCCTCCACGGCGGCGCGGTCGGGCCGGATCAGGCGCAGGCGCGCTCCGTACACGCTCTCAAGCGGCACCTCACCGCGCATGGCGGCGTCCGTCAACGTTGCAATGACCTCCCGGTGGCCGGCGGCAAGCTCGTCGATCCCCTCGATTGTCGAGAGGGTCGAGTCACAGTCGAAGACCACGGTGCGGAATTTCAGGGAGACCATGAGTCGTCAGTTCCGGCGCAGCGCGACATCGTCGCTGCGGATGTTGCGCCCGATCACGAGGACCAGCAGCCGCGGCTCGTAGCCGGGGGCGCTGACTCGCACGTACTGGGTGCGACACTGGTCGAGGAGCGAGGCGTCGAAGGTGAGGACGTACTCCCCGTTCTGGTCCGTGAAGGTGGTAAACGAGGTGCCGATGATCTGGAGGTGGGCCCCGGGCATCGGCGCCCCGCCGTTTACCGTCAGGACCCGGCCGCTCGCGGATCCCATCCGCGGCTCGCCCGGCTTGGTCGAGTCGGGCATGACGGTGGGGCATTCCTCGAGGCCATTGTCCGGCATCGACTGGCGCCAGGGGCGCGGATCGCGTGGGGCGAGCCCAAGGCGGGGGCCGAGCTGAATGCCGCCCGGGGTGCCGGAGGAGGCAGGGGCGGAGGAGGGCGCAGGCTCCGAGGGTGAGGGGGCCGAGGGACCCGGATTGAGAGCGAGCGGCATCGGACGCGGGGGCGTGATCTTGGGCTGGTTCGCCTCCGCCCCGTCGCCGAGCTTGGTGGCGTCGCCGCCGGGATCGGCCACCGGTGACTGGATCGCCCGGATGGGGTCGGCCTGCGGATCAGGTGTCTTTTCTGTTCCCCCGGACTTCGGCGGCGGCAGCTTCGGTGGCGGAGCAGCCTGGCGCTGTTGCGCCGCGGGAGGGAGGTAGACCATCCGCACCTGCCGCTTGTACAACTGCTCCCGCGCCGCCTGGATCTCTTCGGGCGTCGCAGTGGATTCATCAGCGGTGCTGGTAGGGCGGCGGTGCTGGAGCCAGATGACGGCCAAGAAGATGGCCGCGTAAAGGGCGAGGGAGATTGCCATGCCCTGCCAGCGCGGCTCGGGTCGAAGCGGTGGCGTGAGCGAAAACGCCTTGTTGGCAGGCATCAAGGAAATATAACCCCATATGCGACAGCATGTTGCTTACGATTAGTGCCCGTGATCATCGATCACGACGCGCCCGATCCGGGCCGTCAGGCGATGGCGAACCCTGCCGAGAAGAATGACGGCGACGGAGGCCAAGCCAAGCACAAGCCCCAACCAGAGCCCCCGGGCGCCTAGCTCGGCACGGAAGCCGAGGAAGAGACTGGTTGGAATTCCTACGAGCCAGAACCCGATAATGTTGATGATCATCGGCGAGCGAGTGTCGCCGAGCCCCCGCAGCACTCCGCTGGCCACGACCTGAATGCCGTCAAACACCTGGAAGATGCCTGCCAGCGGGAGGAGCGCGGCTGCCATCACGAGCACCGCCTCCGAGTCGGTGTACAGGCCGGCGAGCGAGCGCGGGATGGTGAGGAAGAGCGTGCTGGTCAGCACCATGAAGGTGGCGCCGACCATGAGGGCGGTGCGGGCGGAGCGACGCGCGCCCATCGGGTCGCCACGCCCGACTGCCTGACCGACCAGGACCGCTACGGCGGCCGAGACGCCCAGGGGCACCATGTAGGTGAGGGAGGCCAGGTTGAGCGCCACCTGGTGCCCCGCCATCTGGTTGGTGCCAATCCGGCCCATCAGGACGCCGGTCAGCCCGAACGCCCCGTACTCGAGCTCGAACTGGGCGCCAATCGGGGCGCCGAGTCGCAGCATGCGCGCGAGGGGCGCCAGGGTGAACACTTCGGGGCGGATCGGCAGCAGGTGACGGTGCAGCACGGGCCAGCTGAGGCCGAGGAGCAGGAGCGCCATGATCCAGCGGCTGCAGGTGGTGGCGATGGAGGAGCCGGCGACACCGAGGGGTGGCAGACCGAAGTGGCCGTACACCAGGGCATAGTTGAGGAGGATGTTCAGCAGATTCGCCGCGACGATGGTGATCACGATGGCGCGGAGCCGCCCCATCGCCTGGAGGGTCTGGCGAAGGACGGCGTACACGAGAAATGGCAGGACGCCGGGGATCACGAACCGGGCATAGGTGGCGGCCAGCGGCACGACGTCGGCTGGCTGCTCGAGCCACCGGAAGACGTGCCCGGCCGGCCAGAGGAGGATCATGGCCGGGGTGGCGAGGAGCGCGGCGAGGAGCATCCCCCGCTGGATGCCACGGGCGATGGCCGGTTCATCCTGCGCGCCGACCGCCTGTGCGATGATGGGGTCGAGCCCCATCAGGACCCCCATGCCGAAAATGGCCACGGCAAAGAAATAGAGGTTGCCCAGGGCGACCGCGGCGAGGGCGGCGGGTGAAACGTGCCCGACCATGAGCGTATCCACCACGCCCATCAGCATCATGCCGACCTGGACGGTCACGACTGGCACCGCCAGTGTCAGCAGCGCCCGCAATTCGTCACGGGTTGGGAGGAGCGGCGGTGCGGGCATGGAAACCGGCAGAGGGAGAGGAATGCGCCCGGTAGGATTCGAACCTACGACCCTCAGCTTAGAAGGCTGATGCTCTATCCACCTGAGCTACGGGCGCGCGGGATATAGACGCGTGCAGCGGTGTATGATAGTGTGGCCGGACAAGAACCGACAGCAGGCCCTGCCGTGCCGACCGGGGAAACCGGACGGGGGTTCCCCGCGTACGGGCACCAATCGCTGTCCACTCATCCTCCCGGAGGCATTGGTGCTCGCTCTTCCCCTGCTGGTTGCCGCGCTTGCCGTCGCCCCCCCTTCCCAGACGGACCCTGCGACCGGCGCCGACGTGATCCGAATGATGCAGGCCAAGTACGAAGGCAAATGGTATCGCACCCTGACCTTCGTGCAGGCCACGAAGCACTCCGACGGTTCCGTGGAAACCTGGTACGAGGCGCTGCGGGTCCCGGGTGCGCTGCGGATCGACATCGCGCCCCTGAGCTCGCAGAGTGTGCTGCTCTTCCGCAACGATTCGATTTACCGATATGTCAACGGGGAGATCAAGCTCGCCCGGCCGCTCGTGCATCCGCTGCTCCTCCTCGGGTTCGACGTCTACGGGCAGCCGGCCGACAAGACGATCGGCACGCTCACGCAGCTGGGCTATGACCTGTCGAAGGTGCGCGGCGGAACCTGGCAGGGACGCAAGGTGTGGATCGTGGGCGCCGCCGAGGGCGACAGCACCACCAACCAATTCTGGGTGGACCAGGAGCGGCTGGTGTTCGTCCGCAGCCTCGGCACGAACGCGCAGCGGCCGGGCATCGTGACCGACGTGCAGTTCAACAAGTACGTGCAGCTCGGCCAGGGATGGATCGAGACGGAGGTGCTCTTCCTTGAGAACGGCGTGCTCAACCTGACCGAGGAGTACAGCGACATGAAGGCCGACCCGACACCGGCGCTCGATGCGGCCATCTTCGAACCGGGGCCCTATCGGGCGCCGGGGTGGGTTTCCGAGTAGCTGGTTCTCGGCACGCCCGTACCGTTGGTTGCGACTCCCGCATCGCGTAGATTCCATCGACACGATTCGGGGGGGCCGGTGCACAAGAGGAACACGGTGACGATGCTGCGCCCTGCCCCCTCCCGGCGGTGGAGTCGGCCGTTTCTCGGAGCGTGCTTCCTCCTTCTCATCGCCTCCCCACCCCTGCCGGCGCAGCAACCGCTCGGCGGGGGCACTCTCCCGGGCGCGACGGAACTGGCCAACCAGGTCAACAATCCCACTGAACCGATCACGCTGCTGCAACTGCGGGGGCTGATTGCCCCGGCGTGGAGCGGCTCCTCCGGGGGCGCGACCGCGGTGGAGGCGGAGTTCGTTCTCCCCATCGCCCGCGGTCATCTCATCCCCGTGATGCAGCTGACGCGCACCACCATCCCCTATCTCTGGATTCCGGACGCCGCTGGGGGCGTCGCCGGATTCGGGGACCTCAATTACTTCGACATCGGCCTGATCCCTGCCAAGTGGGGGCGCTGGGGCCCCGGATTCACGATGGTCATCCCGACGGGGGCCTCGACCACCGCGCTCACATCGGGCAAGTGGCAACTCGGCCCCGCGCTGGCCGCAATTCTCACCAGCGTTCCCAACCTCCAGTTTGGGCTGATCCTCCAGAACCCCATCTCGATCGCCGGGCCCGCTGGGCGGCCCGATATCAACGCTCTGACGATCTCTCCGACGCTCACCTACAATTTCCCGGGAGGGTGGTTTGCCGGGGCCAGCGACTTCGCCATGGAATTCAACTGGGAGGATGGCGGCGCCGCGACCATTCCGCTCGGGCTGCAGGTCGGCCGGGTGGTTCGCCTCGGCCCGCGCCCCCTGGTCTTTTCGGTGGAGGCGGCATCCCTGGTGGCCCGGGCCTCTGAGGAGGACCCGAAGTGGGTCATCGGGCTGGAGGCGGCGTGGGTGATCAAGCTGCATCCGGGCCTGCGCTGAACCGGGGCGGACCCGACGCCACACTTGCGCCCCGGCAGGCACTTAGGTAGCTTGGTTCAGCGGTCGAAGCACGTATACGCGGAACAATTCCGAGTGAACGTTGGGGGCCAGGCTGATGCCATGGCCCCCGTTTGTTTGCCCAGACCGCTGGTAGTGATTGGGGAGGTCCCTGACGCTATCGCACCACCCTTCCCGTGAGGGCTTGTCACGGGGCAGTACAGGTCGGTATACACGGCAACGCCGCGGTCCGATTCAAGAATATGGAGTACAGCAATGCGTACCACCGGAACGGTGAAGTGGTTCAACGATGCGAAGGGCTTTGGATTCATCACTCCTGAGGGGGGCGCGAAGGATTGTTTCGTGCACCACTCCGCCATCAGCGGCACCGGCTTCAAGTCGTTGGCCGAAGGCGAAAAGGTGGAGTTCGATGTGGTCCAGGGCGCCAAGGGCCCGGCGGCCGAGAACGTTACCCGCGCGGAAGCATAAGCACGGGGGCACCGCAGTCGCAGCACAAGAACAGCCGGTCCGACGTCAGTCGGGCCGGCTGTTTACGTTCCGGTTGCACGGTCTTCAGAACACCGTCAACCCGACCCCGATGCCGATGTCCCACTGTGTCAGGTTGCGGGCGCCAGGGAACAGCAGGAACTCGGTGGTCGAGGCCTGGTGCGCGTACTGCGCGAACCCCAGCGCGGTGACGCCGAGGCTGCCCATCGAGAGATCGATGCCGACGCCCAGCCGAGCCGCGGACCCGCTGCCCTCCTCGGCCTTCACCCCGTCCGCCAGTATCTCACCGGTGTATCCGGAGGTCCCGACTCCGCCCTGCACGAAGGCTCCGGATGAGGGCCACGGGTACCATGACACGGTCAGCAGAATCAGGGAGAGGCTGGCGTCCGTTCCCTGGTAGCTGATCGCTCCCAACTCAAACCCGACCGCCACCGCCGGCCAGGCGTACCCGCCACTGAGGCCGACGCTTGCGGCCGTGACACCGCCGGCGAAATTGCAGGTGTCGCAGCTCTGCTCGAGATGCCCCATTCCGAACAGCGCCCTGCCCCACAGTCCTCGTGGGCGGATCTGCTCCTGACCCGAGGCTTGGACGGTGAGAACCGCGAGCATCAAGCCCGGCAGGAAGAGCGATCTGCGGGTCAACGGAGGTCGCTCTCCATGTTCGCAGGCGCCCCGCACAACTCGGCCGCCCGCCGCACGACGGCACTGATCGACCGGCTCGCCTCGGCATCCTTGACCGGGATCGTGGCCAGGTACGACCGCAGTTCCCCCCGGCTGGACATGGTCAGGAAGGGATAGGTGTCCGGATCGCGCGCGGGAATCGTGACGAAGAACTTGCCGGGGATGTAGATGAAGTCGTGGTAGCCTTCGGGGCGGGACACCGGCCGGACACCATGGGTGTCCACATCCTTCATCGGTACCCGCATGGTGGTCCGCGTGCCAGAGACGCCGGAGTTGTCGGTGACAACGATGGTCAGCTGGCACTTGTCCAGCGCGAGTGTGGCGGAGGCGGTGTACGTCACCCTCCGCAGATTGGTGGTCGCGGTCTCGTCACTGGAACTGACCGCCATGTCGGTCCCGTCCCGCTCGAGCCAGCGTGCCGCCTCGGCGAGGGTCATGTCAGACTGTGCGGAAAGGGGGGGGCCGGCCAGCATCGACAGCAGGCCCCCCGCAGCCAGGGGAAGCCATCTCACCGGATGACGGTCTCCTCGATGGCGTCGAGCAGCCAACCCATCTCCTTGGCGCTGTTGGTCACCAACGTGAACGACCGGTCGCCCCGGCGCTGGAGATTGAACTCCTTCAGGCCCGCCACCGAATCGACGATGCTGTCCGGGAAGCTCTTCCGGAGCATGAATTCCACCTTGTACGGGCGCTTCATCGTGAAGGGCGCGAACTCGCCGTTCTTCTCGCGACGCACTGCCTCGGCGGCCCCTGCCTCGAGCATCGCCTGGACCCGGGCGGGGCTGTAGGTGATGGCGGCGTTCCGCCCCATCGCCTGTTTGGTGACAATCGCGACGAACCCCTCGGGAAGCATCTTCTGGGTTTCGGCAATCAGGACATCGTCCCCGCTTACCAGCGACACCGACACCCCCACCTCGCCCGCAATCAGCGCGTTGATGCCCACCTCGTTGAGGACCTTGCCGTTCACCGTGAACGAGTCGAAGGCGAAGTTGTGCCCCATCACACCGCGGCTCCCGGCGTTGGCGTGCGCGCCGGTGAACATCAGGGTCCCGAAGGTGCTGTCGATCCCGGTGATCATCACCAGTGGCTTGGGAAAGCCGCGGATCAGCAGCGCTTGTTCATCGAGTTCCCAGGGGAGCACGTTGGCGAAGCGGTTGCCGCCATGGCCCTCGTTGACCACGAAGCTCTGTGCCCCCGCCGCCCGCGCGCCGCGAATCGTGGCGTTCACCTCCTGGGTGACCATCTTGCGGAAGCCGTCCCAGTAGTCCGGGCCGGTCAGCGTCTTGTACGCCGGCCCCTCATTGCCGGCAATGACCTCGTAGATGCTCACGGTGCTTCCCATCCCTTCCATGTCGGGCACCAGGAAGACCCGGAATCCGGCTTCGAAGGGAATCGTCTTGTCGCGGAACGGGGCGGAGCCGGACTGGGCCTGCACCGCGGAGGCAAGGCAGAGTAGCGCGGACACGAGGAGGCGTTGCATCAGGTCTCCGGGAATGCGTGAGTGTCAGTGATCGCCGAGCACCAGCAGCCTGAGTTCGGTCATTGCATCCATCGCGTAGCGGACCCCTTCCCTGCCGAGGCCTGACGCCTTCACGCCGCCATACGGGGCGTGATCCACGCGGAAACCGGGGACATCGTTGACCACCACGCCCCCGACATCGAGCCGCTCGAAGGCGCGCAGGATGCGCCGCATGTCCTGGGTAAACACTCCCGTCTGGATGCCGTACGGCGACGCGTTCACCTCGGCGATGGCGGCATCGACGTCGGTGTACGGCCGGACGGTGGTGACGGGGGCAAAGACTTCCTCGCAGTTGACGCGCATGGTGGCATCGGTGTCAAGCACCACCGTGGGTTCGAGTACCGCGCCGTTGCGTCGGCCACCCACCGCCACGCGCGCACCGGCCGAGGCGGCCTCGGCAATCCACTGGACGGCCCGCTCGGCGCTGGCCTCATCGATCATGGGACCGACGTCAGTGGTCTCCGCCAGCGGATCGCCGGTGCGGAGGGCGCCCACCGCGGCCACCAGCTGTTCGGTGAACGCGACGTACAGCGACGCATGGACGAGGATACGCTGGGTCGAGATGCAGGATTGGCCTGCGTAGAGGTATCCGCCGCTCACGCAGCGGCGGACGGCGCGGTCGAGGTCGGCGTCGGGCTCGATGATGACGGCAGCGTTGCCGCCCAGTTCGAGCGCCACACGTTTGGTGTAGGCGCGCTGGCGGATGGCCCATCCGACGCGGGCGGAGCCGGTAAAGGTGACCATCCGGATCCGCGGGTCGTCGATCAATGGAGCCGCCACGTCGTTGGTGCACGGGACGATCTTACGCGCGTTTCGCATGGATAGCCGCACTCGGCAAAAGGAGTTCACCCAGGGAGGAGCGTCGAGAGCGATCCCGCAGGCGGCGGCTTCAGCACCATCGTGCGCTGCAGGCGATGGCCCATGCTGACTTGTGTGCGGCGAGCAGCACGGAAAGTTGAACGGGGTGATGGCTGATGGGTGAAAGGAAATCGGCGGGTGATTCCCCAGCGCCTCGCCGCGGGGCTGGAGATCCATGGGGATCACCTCCCGCCCATGCGGGTGGCTTCCTCCGCCCCCTGCTGGAAGACGACCGTGCCCGGCCGACCTTCGCGCGGGCCAAGGCGAGGGCTTCCCGCCTCGGCGGCGAGCAGCGCGGCGGAATTCTCCCGCCGTTCGGTCAGGGCAGCCACGATGCGGTTGAGGGTAGCGGCGCGGCGTGTAGGGGGAGCGCGGGGGCTGCTCCTCGGGGCAGCGGCGACGGTGGCGCAAACGCGGCCCTCGACAATCCGGGGGCCTTACCACCGAGGCTCCGCCGTGACTTCCGGCCGCCGGAGCAGGCCCGATGACCGGTCGAGCCAGCCGGTGACATGCGCCGTGGAGGCTATGAGTAACATAGAATCACCGTTCTGCTCATACTATGGAACAGTAATAGCACTCGGCGTACATCGGTGGTGTGATGATCAACCTGCCCATATGGAGACGGTTCCGGCAGGCCACCGTGTAGGCTGATTCGAACGGTAGATCTCCATTCCCTAGGCAGGCGCGCCCAACAGGCCAGCAGCTGAACGACTTCTGCAGTGATAACGAGAGGCTCAAACCATTCCGCCGCGGCTGGGTGCGGGTGCGGTTCGACATTGCGCTATCTGGCCGGGCCAGCAACCGCCTGTGGCCCACCGCGCGGACGCGATAGAGTATGAGGCCGCGCGCCAGGCCGGACCACCTGCGTGAGCCAGGCGTCGCCGTGATACTCGGACCTGCTGACGACAGCACGCTGTAAGTCGTTAGACAACGACGCCGAGACAATGCCAGGTATGGGCAAGTACCAACAACCCAAGCGTCCAGGTGCGTCTACCCGCTGGAGCGACACGCGCCGTCCAGCCGCGATTGCAACAGACCTCAACGGGGCGTTGCCGACAATGGAGTATGAGACCCCGGGCCCGTTGCTCCAGGTCATCGGGTAGTACCAAGCATCGACTCCCCATAACGATGAGGGCTGGAATCCCACGCGGCGCTGAGCGCCCCGGTGACGATGAGCTGTCGCCCGTCTGCGGTTGAGCATCGTCCGGACCCTGATGAGGGTTGTCCGGGGTCGGGATGGCGCGCGGACTCGTTTCAGCTCTTCACGCTGCTGCTGCATTAGCCGTCCATCGTCTGCAATCCAAGTCCATCCGTGCGGCGCCAACGGCGTGTAAGACTGTATCCCCCCCGCTGTACGGGGGACTCTCCGCTCGTTGAACCGCATTGCGAGGTCCAGCGTATCGCGCGTGGCGCCAGTGCGAATGTCGAGCAGGCCAAGCTGCGACCCACCCCCTTGGCGCCCAGTAGGCGACCGCGATCGAGTCCACCAGGTAGGCCCGGACCACCGCACGCCCCGGCAATGGCACGTCCACGCCTCCCGCGAACGCGCGAACCGCGAACCGGGCCCGCGGCGCACGGTCTCGGGTGACGAGGACGGTCCGACCATCCGGCGAGATGCGGCCAAGGAGCCTCGACGTCGCCGTCGCGACGTGGGCAGCGGCCGGGCGCTGCCGTCCAACAGGTCGCGTGGATGCTGGGAAAGTACCTTCCACGTTGTAGCTCGTTGAGCTCGCTGATCAGTACACGGCCGCACGTCGGGCGTGACACTGGAAAGACTTGGCGGTACCCCGATAAAGGTGTCGCTGGTGGCCGAGAGCTCTACCAGTGCGGGGTCGAACGGCGTCCGAATTAGCGCGGTCTTGTTTCGCTCCACCGTGATGAGTCGCCACAGTGCGTCGGCACTAGCCTTTTCCCACCAGTCATCTGGTGAAAGGATATCCAGATGGGGTGGCCACACGCCGACCATCCCGGTGACGATCCGAAGGTATGCGGTGTCTGTATTCCATCCCTCAGGAAGACGATGAACCAGGGAGAATCGGGAACCGACATGACGTCGTTTGCGATCAGATACGCTCTGTCGAATCGATTAGCGCGTATGCTGTCCAGCACGACGCCGTCGAGCCCGGCCAGCATGATCGATCCGGGGAGTCTTCCTGTTGGGGCGCCGCCGGCGAACGTGATTCCACCAAACTCCACTTTGACAATCGAGTCGGCGCCGAAGAAGTCGAAGTTTCCGATCCCGGCAACCCGAGTGGCGGGGCCGCCAAGCAGCGAGACGAGGCCGACCCCCGAGCTTCGTCACCCAGGTTCCCCGTGAATGCAATCAGGCGGCGGTCCGGGCTGAATCCAATCACCCGAACAGGGCTACGCGAGCCATCTAGGACTCGGCGAGCGGTGGTGCCCCCCACCTCCCGTACCTCGATTCCATAGGTGCAGCCGTCAGACGTGCACTCCTCGACCCGGTAGGCGATGGTCTTGCTATCAGAAGAAATGACGGTGTTATCGGTGCGCCCGGAAAATGTGACCTGCGTGTCCGGTCTCCGAGTCGAGCAGGCGGGCGAGATTGCGGCCGGATCGCAGCACCTGCCAGGCCAATCCCTCCCACCAGGATCACGACTGCGGCACCGACGATCACCGGGCGATCCTCATCGTCGCACCTTCGTTTCCGGTTGCCAATCTGTAACCGGGCGCGTCTGCGTCGGCGTCATCCCGCCGCTCGAGGTGGCCAACGGCTCCAGCGCCGCCACCAGCTCGTCCGCGGTTCCTGAACCGGCCCGCTTACGCTTCGCCAGGCACTTCATCACCACCGTTTCCAGCGCCTGTGACAGGCCGGCTTCGCTGTTGCCCTACCGGGATCGGCGTCTGGGTCACATGCGCCGCGAGGGTCTGGTTGGGGATTGAGCCCGGGGAAAGTGGGTGTGGCTTCTATGAGCAGCTCGTAGCCCAGCACGCCAAGGCATGATGTCCACCCGTCCGTCCATCTGCGGGTCTGCGGAGTTTGCTCCGGGGCCGTAGGCGGGCGTACCCAAGGCCACCCCCGCGGTGGTGAGCTGCTGGCGGCCTGAGGCTCCGCTCATCGCCTTGGCCACGCCGAAGTCCATGACCAGGGCGAGTTTGGCCGAGAGGAGGATGTTCTCCGGCTTGATGTCGCGGTGCACCACGCCCGCCTTGTGGGCCACCGCCAGTGCCTCGGCGATTTCGCTCAGGAGCCGCACCGCGTCGGGCACCTACACCCGCCGGAGCGTGCCAAACGGTCGCGGAGGGTCTCCGTAGGGTATCACGTAGTAGAAGAAGCCGTCGGCGTCGCGCCGAGTCGAGCACACCGGGAGGATGCGGATGGAGCAGCCGCGCCGCCACGGCAATTTCCCGGGCGAATCGCTCGGGACCAAGGGTGGCCGCCAACTCCGGACGGAGCACCTTCACCGCAACCCGGCGCTGGTGCTTCAGGTCCTCGGCGAGGTACACCGTGGCCATGCCCCCCTGCCCCAGCTCCCGCTCGATACGGTAGCGGTCGGCGAGGGCAACGGTGAGGCGGTCGAGGCTCACGGTTTCACCCGCTCCTTCAATTCGTCCAGGAAATTCAGGATTACATATATGCGGGAGGTAGTACTGGGTCCCCGCTGGCCCGCGGTGGCATCCCAAAGCTGTCTGAGAAAGGCTCCATTCGGAAGGATGTCGTATCCCCTAATGGGATTACTGGTCCATCCCCTCCATGGACCGAGTAGCCTTGGGCGGCCTGGTCGGAAGTTCGGGCCCTCGGGCACGTCCACCGCCATGAGGGAGTCGCCTTGATGGTAGAAGATTGTCCGGCCGTCCCGGGACCAAGATGGCTCGAAAGCGTTGCCCGCCGACACCACGGTCGCAGTTTGACCGCCTGGATATGGGCGTACCACCACCTCAGCACGCCCGCTCTGGAGCGAGCCGTACACCATCCAGTGGCCGTCCGGCGAGAAGGCCGGCCACCGTTCTTCGGCTGAGGTGGCGACGAACGGCCGGGCCTGGCCGTCGGGAGGGAGCACCCAGATATCGCCAGACGACACATACACAATCACATTCTCAGATGACCAATCCGACACCTGCACCTGCCCCTGCACATTCGGACCGCCAAGGCGTTCGGGTGGCGTACTTCCATCCGCCGGCATGCGGTAGAGGCCAGGCACACCTGGCTGATCCCGATCGGAGCTGAAGACGACCGACTCTCCGTCAGGACTCCAAGCGAACGACGAGTTCGAATTGCCGCCGGTCTTGAGCTGCTCGGTGATGCCTCGGTCCAGATCGTGGATCCAGATCTCCTGCTGCCATCCGCGCATGGACATTACAAGGACACGGGCGCCATCTGGCGAGATGCGAGGGCGATGCCATTCGCGTGGTTCCAAGGCCAACGGGGTCGTGTCTCCGGAGACGGTGAGCTCCACTATCCGTGAAACACGCCCCTTGCCCACTCCCCCAGCGGCATACGCCAGGTGGCCGGCGCTGGACACGGCGACCTGCGCCGCGCCCGTTTCGAGTATCGTATTCCCTCCGTACAGCGAGTGCATGACGTTACTGAGCAGCATGACGGGCTGTCCCTGGACTTCGGCGCGATCAGGATCGAAGCGCACGCCCCAGAGGGTGCCCTCGCGCATGAAGAGGAGGTAGCCCCCGGACATGTAGATCGGGTTCATGCCATTCGGCACTACCACGTGCGGCGTGTCCGTGGCCAGGTCAAGCGCCATGATGTCCGCGTCCTCCGACTGCAGTGACCGTGAGGCGTGGAAGAGCAGCGTCTTGCTTCCGGGAAGGAGGTATGGCTGGAACCACCTCGTGGCTGGCATCGTGGCGGAATCCACCTCCGCGAGCAGCTCAAATACACCGCCCGATGCCGGGACCCAATACAGGCGGCCCGTCGCCGCTGCAACGATGGTCCCATCGTCGCCATAGCTCAGGCCAGTGAGGGCTCTGGTGTCCGGGGCTGAAGCGATCCTCTCGAGCGAATGGTCGCTCATCGATATGCGCTCGAGATACGCGGCACTACTGTCTGTCCGGACGAATGCCAGCCACGTCCCGTCTGGAGAAAAGACCGGGAGCGAGTAGTTGTCGGTGTCCGACTCGAGGAGAAAAATGTCCTTGTCCAGGTCTATCCGGTGCTCGTACAGCGCCGATGGCTTGTTCGGGCGGGACGCCGCATACACCAGCGTTCTGCCATCGGGTGAAAACGCCATCCTGGTTGACCGGAATCTCGGAATCGTGGGGCTGGCGGCCTCGGCGCTTGTGTCTGGGCCAATGACAAAGCTGAACCTAACCAAGCCTTTCGGCACCCCGGCGGCGGGCGGGCTCGGCCAGCGGAGTGCGACCGCTGCGCCGAGGAGAATCACGAGGGCGCCGAGTGCATAGGTCACCCAGGCAGCGGGGCTGCCCCGGCGCGTCTCGGCGGAGTTGCCAGTCGAGGTCTGTGTCGTGAACCCCTGATTCTGTAGCGCCTCCGCAAACGCCTTCGCGCTCTCGAACCGGTCGGCCGGCAGCTTCTCCAGTGACTTCCCCACGGCAGCCGCCACGTTCGGGGGCACCGACTTCCGAAGCTCCGTGACCGGGCGCGCGGTGTCGGTCACGATCTTCATGATGATCTGCTGGGCAGACCCGCCGAGATGCGGCGGCTGCCCTGCCAACATCTCGTAGAGCACGCTGCCCAAGGAGTACACATCGGAGCGGGCAGTGATCTCTTTCTCGGCGGTGGCCTGCTCGGGGCTCATGTAGTGCGGTGTGCCGAGGCTGAGACCGGTCTCCGTCATCCGGCCACCGGCGGCGGCATCAGGGCCAGCGCGATGCCGAAGTCGGCCATGGGGGCCTCTGGGATATTGCTTGATCTGATACCCCTCGCCGTGGGGCTGGAGATCCATGGGGATCACCTCCCCGCCCATGCGGGTGGCTTCCTCCGCCCCCTGCTGGAAGACGAATCGTGCCCGGCCGACCTCTGCGCGGGCCAAGGCGAGGGGCTTCCCTGCCTCGGCGGCGAGCAGCGCGGCGAATTCCTCCTGCCGTTCGGTCAGGGCGGCCACGATGCGGTTGAGGGTAGCGGCGCGGGCGTGGGAGGGGAGCGCGGCTGCCTCGGGGGCAGCGGCGATGGCGGCGGCAATCGCGGCCTCGACATCCGGGGGGCCGGCCATCGAGGCCCGGCCGACCAGCTCGCCGGAGTAAGGGCTCCGGATGTCGGTCGCGTCGGTGCCGGTATGCAGTGTGCCGTGGAGCAGGAAGGGACGTATCCGGTCGTTGCCTGTTGCCATATGGTAACAGTACAGCACGGGGTGTCGATCGGTAAGGTGTGTGAATGCACGAACCCCGCCTCGTATATGGAGACGGGGTTCGCGGTGGACCATCGGGGCGCCCGGATTCGAACCGGGGACCTCCTGCTCCCAAAGCAGGCGCTCTACCAGGCTAAGCTACGCCCCGAACGACCTGCAAGATAACGAGTTGGGGCGTTCTGCCAAGCTGATCGGAGACGGGGTGTGTCAGAAACCGTGCTACGACACCTCGTGTAGGGCGCGGGAGCCAGCGCCGTCTATCGGTCGCGGATGGGTTGGGTGTGATACCGCGGCCACTGGTCCGCCGGTCAGCTGCTTCTGTCGCTCTCTGGCGGGCGCCCCGCGGTCAGTAAGCGCTCCGCGAACTCAACGCGTTCCTGGAGTTGAGCCACCTGCGCGCGCATCTGGTTCAGATCATCACTCAACGCGTCGACCGCTGGGCCCAACGCCGCATCGCTGCCTCCCAGCTCCAGCTCCTTGTCTCGAATCGCCAGTTCTTTCATCTTGCGCGCGTGACCGGCAACCACCGCCACGAACGCGATGAATCCTGGGACGCCAAGGACAATCGCGGCAATGGGAATCAAGCTGGAAGGGTCCATCTCTCCTCTCCTCCGTGGTTGACAACAATCCGGCAGGTCAGTCCATCGCTTCACCATACACCAGCGGCGAGGGTGCGCGGAAGACGGAATATGCGAACGCTGCATGCCCCACAAACTTCTGCGCTGAGTCCGCCCACGTCGGACATGCAGGTATCAATTATTTGGGAACCCGACCGGCTTCAGCAGTTCCTGGAGTCGTGGGTCCTCGGGCATCACCTGATAGATCAGCCAGCATCGCGCACCCACCAGGGCGCGCCCCTGTTTGCGAACCCTGGATGTGGTGAGCTCGACGGCCCGCGCGGTGTCTCCCAACGCGGCGAAGATTGCGGGCCACGGTTCGATGCCGAGCGACTCCAGCCGTGCGACGAGCGCGCGTGCCTCCGCCTCTCGACCGCCCATCGCCAGCGCGAACGCGAGTGCGTTACCGGAACCGAGCGTGTCGGTCAGCTTGACCATCTGCTCCGCCGCCTGGACCGCCTCGGCGTGCCTGCCGGAAAGGGAGTATTCCTCTGTCGCGACACTGAGGAACCAGACCGAGTCGCCGCTGACGCCGGCCCCCCCAGCGGCGGCCACCCGCGCGCGGAGCCGTCGAGCCTCGGCGACCGCCTCCTCGTGCCGGTCGGCGCATGAATACGCGCGGACAATCTGGGCCTTCAGCAGGTCGGACAGCGGATCGCGTGCCTCCGCCTTGCGGTATTCGGCGATGGCCTCGTCATACCGGCCTGCCGACTTGAGGTACAGCGCGTAGATCCAGTGGTGCGAATTCGGATCGAGCTCCATTGCCCGTTGGATGGATCGCTCCGCCCCCGTCCAATCCCAGTCGTAGATCAACTGCACGAAGCCCAGCGAGGCCCACGCCTGCGATTCCGTGCTGTCCAGGGCCAGCGCACGCAGCGCCGACGCCCTGGACTTTCGGAAATACTCGTCGGACTCCCGCGGATCGGAACTCGCCAGCCAGTGGTCGGCGAGCGCCAGCTTGGCGTACGCCCTGGCCCAGGTGGAATCCCGGGCAACCGCCTCCTCCAGCTTCGCAATCGCCAGGCGGAACTGGGACAGCCGCTCCGTGTACGGGAGGATCTGTCCGTAGGACGCGCGTTCCAGGTGATAGAGCCCTTCGAGATAGGCGTCCTGGGCCGCGGGATCAACGGTCGGGCCGCTCGTCAGGCGGGTCCGCACGGCCGGCGTCATGCGGGCCCGCATGGCGTCGGCGACGGCTCGGGCCACCTCGCCCTGGAGCGCCAGCGCGCGGTTCAGCGGACCGGTGAACGTCCTGGAGATGAGGTGCTGCTCCGGCCTGGCGCGCACGAGCTGGACGGTGATGCGCACACTGTCGCCGCTCCTGAAGACCGCGCCTTCTACCACGGCCTGGACCCCGAGTTCCCTGGCAACCTCCGGCAACGACTTGTCGCTGCCCTGGTAGCGCAGCACCGACTGGCGGGAGTAGACCGTCAGCGCTTTGATCTGTGCCAATTCCGCGATCAGCGCGTCGTGCATGCCCGCGACGAAATAGGCGTCTTCTGCGTCGCCCGTCAGATTGGCCAGGGGGAGCACGGCCACGCTGGAAATCTCCACCGGCTCACCCGCGAGTTTGTGCGCGGATACCCAGCCCAGCGCCGCGATCACCAGGACCACGGCCGCGAGTCCCGTCGCGCGCGGCCACGACCACCAGCCTCCAGGTGGGGACTCGGTGGCAGTCACGGTGCGTTTGGGGAGGGCCCCGGCGGGTGTCGCGCTCGAATCCTCAGTCGGTCCATCGACGGTCGGCTGGTCGATCGCCGGGGCCGGTCTGTCGGCGGCGCTGGTTGCACGGATCCGCTCGAGCACCACCTGGACCGCCGGGTCTGGGTCGACACCAAACTCGGTCGCCAGCAGAATGTCGTGGAGGCGCGCCTGGCGGATTGCGCCGGCGCGATCACCCATGGTCTCCAGCACCTCCATCAGCCCGACAGTTGCCCGGGCATCGGAGGGGTCGTCCGCGAGCAGTCGCTGCCAGGCATCCCGGGCTCCGATGGCCTCCCCCGCCGCCCCCTTCTGCACCGCCAGCGCCGTCAGTGCCGTTCGCCATGCCCGACGGAACCGCTCCTTCTCCTGGTCGACCCAGCGCTCAAACTCGGGCGCATCACTGAGAAAGAAGCCATCGAGGAACGGGCCGGCATAGAGCTCGATCGCGCGCTCCCTGTC
>JAWKQM010000004.1 GCA_041390145.1 Gemmatimonadales bacterium
GGGCGATACCACAAAGTACTTCTTGGCGACCCGCCTGCCTACCCATCGTTTCGCCAACCGACCTGCGGCGCGTCGCGAACTCAATAACAGACGAGGGAGGGTCGCAGAACGGCCTGAAGGCCGGAGAACTGCGTGGAGGTTGCCCCTCTCCCTCCGGGAGAGGGGGGCGGTCAGCAGAGTCCCGCGCGATGCTTGCTCGGCCGGCACTTGAACCCGTTGATTTCCCAGAGTCCACGCTGCTCCTGCTCCGCCAGCGCCTCGGCCGCGCGGAACCAGTCGGCGTAGCTCGTGTTGGGATAGTACTCCAGCGACACGGCCCATCCCTGGCGGACCATGAGGAAGTTCACGGAGACACCCCCACGCCAGAGGTACCCCAGGAGGCGGCCGTATTGGTCCCGCGCCTCCTTGTCGCCGCTGACCTGGATGGTGTCGCGCAGCGAAACAAGCGCGAGGAGTCCATCGGTGGCCATGGCCCCGAAGGGAGACTGGTCCCGTTCCGGGGTGTCGATGCCGATCAGCCGGACGGGCCCCCTGCCCTTGCACTCGATGGTGTCGCCGTCGCGAACCTTGGTGACGATGCAGGCGGTCAAGCCGGTCCCAGGCAACGGCGGGCCGGAATCGGGAAGCGGGCTTGGCGGTGGACCGACGGCGAGCGAGGCCGAGCTCTCCAGGGCGGGGTTGCAGGCGCGGCCGCCGTTGGCACGGTAGCCGCTGTCGATGGCCACGGACTCCGGGAGATACTCCCCTCGCTTCGTGGTGCCGTAGTGCTCGGTGCCAGGGCAGTGGTACACCCCGGAGCCGAGGTTGACCCAGACCGGTTTGGGGGACGCCGCCGTGGACGGCTGCTGGGCGCAGGCGGCGGTGGCGACAAGCGCCGCAGCGAGCAGGAGCGCGATGAATCGCATGTGGCCTGGCATGCCCGAAGAATAGCGAGGCCCACCAGCGACGGGCGACCACCGCTAGATTGCAGGCACGACCCCGTCGGCGCACGGCTTGCGCCCCCGGACCAGGAGAGCCCGACACCCGTCGGGCTTAGGCGTTGCCCAAACGGCCCCCTGGCTGGGACACCACATCACCAATGGGAGGCAGTATGCCGGATCGCAGCGCAATTCTCGTCATCGACATGGCCAACGATTTCGTGTTCCCCACCGGGGTCATTGCGGACGCCGGCGGGGCGGAATATCAGCAGCGCGCACAAGCCATCATCCCCCACCTCTCCCGGCTGCTCGCATCGGCGCGCGAGGCAGGCGTCCTGGTCGTCTACACCACCGACGCCCATCAGCCGGGCGACAGCGAACTGAGGAAGTGGCCCCCGCACGCCATGAAGGGCACTCGGCAGGCAGAGATCGTCCCAGGGCTCGAGCCCCAGCCCGCCGACCTGGTGCTGGAGAAGCAGACCTACAGCCCCTTCCTCAGCACTGACCTGGAGGCACTGCTCCGCAGCCGTGGCATCACCCGGCTCTACGTCACCGGGCTCCACACCGACTGCTGCGCGCGGCACACCAGCGGCGACGCGTTCCAGAAGGGCTTCGATCTGGTGTGGGTGACGGACGCCCTGCAGGCGTTCACCGAGGAGGCGCATCAGGCCGGTCTCGAGTACTTCAAGGCGTGGTACGCCACTGATCCGGCGCGGCAGTTCCGCACCACGGAGCAACTGGTCGAGGAGTGGGGCAAGGTGGCGGCGCCGGCCGTTACATAAGCCCCCTCGCCAACTCGAGTCTGAGCCGTACCTTCACGGAGTACTCATGGGATCTTTGCCCTCATGCGGCGAAGATTCGGCCACCCCGCCAGATGGAGGAGTGATGCTCCGCGAAGTCCGGCTCAGACAAGAATATGCGGATGAATTTCCCGACGTTGTTCCAGGACGCTGGTACACCGCCGCGATGCTGGCGGGGCTGGTCAAAGGCCATCGACTGGTCGAGGAAGGGTTGGACATCGAACTGCCGGATCGTCTGCTGGATCCGGAACGGTTCGAGTTCCGCGGCGGCGGACCACGCCATGGTGGCTGGCTCGGCACACGCACCCGGCGGGTAGACCGGCTGAAGGAGCGGAACAGGCAAACGGCGTAGGTCCTCCCCCTCTCCACCAAGCATCCCGCACCCCTTCCCCTCTCCTTCCGGGAGAGGGGACTTCCGCGCGTTCATGTTGCGTTCGAGCAGGAAATCTTTAGCGTCAGGAGATCAGGGAGGGCGCATGAAGGCAATCGTGCAGGACAGGTACGGCTCGCCTGACGTCCTGGCTTACGGCGAAGTGGAGAAGCCGGAGGCGGGCGCGGGGGACGTGCTCGTGCGCGTGCACGCGGCGGGTGTGGATCGTGGCGTCTGGCACCTCATGGCGGGACTGCCGTACCTGGTACGAATCATGGGGTATGGCTTCCGCAGACCGGCCAAACGTGTACCGGGAATGGATGTCGCAGGCACCGTAGAGGCCGTGGGCTCCGGGGTGACTCGCTTTCGGCCGGGGGACCGCGTCTTCGGGGAAATCTCCGGGGCTTACGCCGAGTACGCGAGTGCACCAGCGACCAGCCTGGAAGCGATGCCGTCGAACCTCGGCTTCGAGCAGGCCGCCGCGCTCGCCATCTCAGGGCGCACCGCCCTCCGGGCTGTCCGGGAAATGGGCGAAGTGACCGCCGGGCAGCGGGTCCTGGTCATCGGGGCGTCGGGAGGGGTGGGCAGCTACGCGGTGCAGATCGCGAAGGCGTACGGGGCGGAGGTCACCGGCGTGTGCAGCACCTCCAAGGTGGACCTGGTCCGCTCGATCGGGGCCGACCACGTGATCGACTACACCCGTGAAGACTTCACGGATGGCAACCACGAGTACGACGTCATCCTGGACATGGGCGGGAATCGCCCGCTCCGCCGTCTGCGGCGCGCCCTGACCGAGCGAGGGACGCTGGTGATCGTCGGCGGGGAGGCGGGGGGACGCTGGCTGGGCGGGATCGGCCGAGGAGTCTGGGCGTCGCTGCTGTCGGGATTCGTCAGCCAGAACCTCCGGATGCAGGTTCCGGGGGAGCAAACCGACGACCTCCCAGTGCTCAAGGAACTGGTCGAGACCGGGAAGGTGACCCCCACCATTGACCGGACGTTTCCGCTGGAGGAGGCGGCCGACGCCATCCGGTACCTGGTGTCGGGCAAGGCTCGGGGAAAGATCGTGCTGACGCTGGGTGGGGCGGCGGCGCCAACGCGCCGACCGCCCGCACCAAGCACTTCGTCAGGGAGGACTACTTGACCAGCTCGATGTTGCCGGGCTGCCAGGTCTGGTTGAACCAGGGATTCAGCGGCCCGTAGAGCCGGAGGATCATGAACCACCCCTTGCCCGGGATGGTCTGCACCCAGTTGTTCTCCATGCCAGCGGGGGCCTTGGGCCCGAAGTAGACGTCGACCGAGCCGTCCTTGTTGACGACCACGCCCTGTTTCTGGCTGCTGACGCTGGGGAACCGCTGGTCGGTCTGCACCATGGACCGGGTCTGGTTGTCATAGACGATGACCGACCAGAAGTCCTTGACCGGGATGTTCGGCGGCAGGTGCAGCTTGTAGGTGTTGGCGCCTTCGAGCGGCTGGCCGTTCGCGTCCTGGGCGGACCAGGGGTACTGCGACCCCTTGCCGACCATCTTCTCCGCCATGGCCGGGGTCACCCCTGTGGCGAAGTAGTAGAAGAAGATCGCCCCGTCGAGATTCGACACACCCGGCGCGAGCTCGAACTTATACCCGCCGAAGAAGGGCTTCCGCCACGGCCGGCCGGGGTAGATGAACCCGTCGGGATCCCGCATCCGGAAGGCGACGGCTCGCGCGGTCACGCTGCCGATCCGCGCCGCATCGGCCAGAATCTTGCTCATGCGCGCGTCGGGGTTGAACGGCTTCCCCTTCTCGATGCCGATCGACGCGAAGAGGCCCAGCGTGGTGGGGTCGCTGCCCTCGCTCGGCTCTTCCTGGATCGCCTCGTTCAAGAGGGACCAGAAGGTCGAGTCGCTCGGCGGGACGAAGTTCGACGGGATGCCGGAGGCGTTGACCAGCTTCATGGCCGGCGGATTGGCGGCGTCGGACAACTGGTAGATCTTGAGGTACTTCTTCACCGCCTCGACGCCCGGCTTGGTGGACCCGTCCACCAGGAACGAACGGAAGGGCATCCAGTTGCCGTAGGTACTCGGACGGACCACGAAGTAGCCGTCGGGCACCGCGCCGGTGTAGCCTGGCGGCAGGATCAAGTACTTCCCGCCCTTGCCCCCATCGGGCCCGGTGATGCCCACGTCGGCCACCCACTTGTACCAGAAATCATCGATCAGGCCAAGCACCATCGGCGGGACCTCCACCACCAGCGGCCCCTTGTGGGTATCCAGCCAGATGAAGCTGTAGATGGTGTTGTCGTTCGCAGTCAGTTCGACCGTCTTGGAGTCGACGAGGTCTTCCCAGATCACGTCGGTCTGGTTGACGGGGCCGAACTCCCGGAGCGTGGCCCGCATCCCCACCTGGTTGACGATCGGGATGCCGAGCAGGTACGCCTGAAGCGCCCGCGACGCGTCGAGGTTGTCGTAGACCTTCTGCGTCGTGGCGTCGTCGGGATAGCCGTAGTTCAGGTGCAGCGTCCCGATCGAGGTCTCCACCTTGTCCGGCACCATCACGCCGGGCGCGATGGGAGTGGTCATCTTGTATTGCTGCGCCTGCGCGCTGGCCACCCACAGGAGTGCCGGCAGCGCCGCCAGCAGGTGCCTCGCGAATCGTCCTCGCATGAAACCCTCCAGGTATTTGAGCTCACCGCTTGATGAACGGCGGCGGTCGGTGCGCCACCCAATCCACAGGAAACGTAGTACTGGCCGCGTGGCCTGCAGTCGTAAGCGATCCCGAAGATCTCTTCACTCGGAGCTTCAGGATCCTGGGGGATCCCCAGGCGAACGGGGCCTCGAGGGCCCGGTGGACGGCGTCTGGCGCGACGCCGGGGCCGGGGCCATCTTCCGTGGCAGCACCGCTTCCGCCGTCCCCTGGACGACCGACCCGGGATCCTCATGCTCGCTGCAATAGACAGGTACCTCTCGAAGCGCCCCCCCTACCTGCTCGGGGTGTACGCCCTGGTCCTCCTCGCCCTGGTCGGGACCATCGACCTCGCGATCGGGTACGAGCTCTCCCTGTCGATCTTCTACGCCATTCCCGTCGGCCTGAGCGCCTGGTACCTGGGCAGGCGATTCGGGCTGCTCCTCTCCGTGCTCTCGGCGCTGATCCTCTTCGTCGTGGACGCCAGAGGGGGCCACGTCTACCTGAGTACCACCAGCCCGCTCTGGAACACCGCCGGTCACCTCGGGTTCTTCTTCATCATCACCGTGCTGCTCGACGACCTGCACCGCGCGCTGGCCGCCCTGGCGTCGCAGGCCCAGCGCGACGGGCTGACGGGCCTCCTGAACGACCGCACCTTCCGGGAACGCTGTCACCCGGCCTTTTCGCTCGCCGCCCGGCACCACCGGACAATCGCGCTCGGCTACATCGATCTCGACGGCTTCAAGGGGATCAACGACGAGTCTGGGCACGCGGTGGGCGACCAGGTGCTGCGGGAGGTGTCAGCTGCGATCGCCAAGCGACTCCGCGGCACCGACTTCGCCGGGCGGCTCGGGGGCGATGAGTTCGGGGTGCTGCTGGTGGAAACCACGCTCGAGGGCGCCCAGACCTTTTTTGGACGGCTTCACGACGCGATGAACGCACTGGCCGCCAGGCACAGCTGGCCGCTCGGCATCAGTATCGGCGTCGGGGTATTTCACCCTCCCCCGACCACGCCCGACGACGCCATCCGGTCGGCCGACCAGCTGATGTACAAGGTCAAGGCCCGGCAAGAACCGGGTGCTGGTGCAGGACTCGCCGGGGGCCATCCGGGCACGCATTGAGTCGGCTATGCGCCAGCCGGTGCCATCTTCCCTCCACCATGACAGAGCCAAGACCTGCATTGCCCTGGCCTCGCCGGCCGCTACACCATCGAAATGTCGACAGCTCGGCGAAGGCGGCATGGCTGTGGTCTTTCAGGCCCACGACCTCCGGCACGGCTGCGAGGTAGCCGTGAAGGTGCTCCGGCTCGAGATCGCCTCCGAAATCGGCGGCGACTCAGTTCGAGCAAGATCCGGATGGCCGCCCGGCTGACCCACCCGCACATCCTGCCCGTTCGATTCCGGCGAGGCGAACGGCCTCTACTTCTACGTTACCATGCCGATGATGGCGGGACAGTCGCTGCGCGACCGCATGCCCAGCGGCACGATGCTCCCGCTCGACGAGGCCCTTCGCATCACCCGCGAGGTCGCCTCGGGCCCTGACCATGCGCACCGCCAGGGGATCATCCACCGCGACGTGAAGCCGGAGAACATCCTGATGCATGAGGGGTCGGCCCTGGTGGCCGACTTCGGCATCGGCAAGGCGCTCAGCGGAAACGACGGTTCCAATTGAATTCAGACCGGCATCGCGGTCGGCACACCGGCCTACATGAGCCCCGAGCAGGCCTCCGCCGACGCCTCGGTGGACGGGCGGAGCGACCCCACCCTCGGCTGCGTCCTGCGCCGATGCCCACCGGGGAGCAGCTACATACACCGGCCCCAACGCGCAGGCCATCATCTCCGGGCACCGCACCAGCCGCACGCGCGAGCGCCATGACGCGCTTGAGCCGGTGCGGACCAGGGCCATCGTGCGCGCGCTGGCGCGGACCCCGGTGGACCGCTACGCGACGACCGGCGAGTTCGCTGAGGCGCTCCTCCAGGCCGAGCAGCAGGAACGCACGCCGACCAGCAACACGCCGGTCGGCGTCGCGCCCGCCGAGCAGTCCATCGTGGTGCTCCCGCTCGCCAACATGAGCGCCGACCCCGAGAACGAGTACTTCAGCGACGGCATGACCGAGGAGATCATCAACGCGCTGGCCAAGATCCCGGGTTGCAGGTATGTCGCGCACCTCGTCGTTCGCGTTCAAGGGGAAATCGATCGAGATCGGGAGGTGGGCTGCCGGCTCGGCGTCTCCTCCGTGCTGGAGGGGAGCGTCCGCAAGATCGGCAACCGGATCCGATCTCGGCGCAGCTGGTAACGACCAATAACTACCAGCTCTGTCGGAAACGTACGACCGCCAGATCGAGGACGTCTTTCGCCATCCAGGACGAGATCAGCCGCGCCATCGCGGAGGCGCTCAAGATCAAGCTGATGGGCGGGGCGCAGACGGAGCCGCTGGTCAAGCCCTCCACCGAGAACCTCGAGGCGTACACCCTTTCACCCAAGGGACGATTCTTCGTCAACCGGCTGGCCGAGCACGACCTCCACAAGGCGCAGTCGCTCTTCGAGCAGTATGCGTAGTCGATGCCGACCCCGGCCACGCCCGCCTATTCGGGCATCGCCGGACTGCTGGTGCAACTTGCGTGGATCGACTTCGTGGCGCCGGAGGCCTACCCTAAGGGCAAGTCGGCTGCCACGCGCGCGCTGTCCAGCTGGAGCCGACGCTGGGCGAGGCGCACACCTCGATCGGCAAGGTGTCGCTGGTACGAGTGGGACTTCGAAGTGCGCGTCGCGCGCCCTGGTAAAGGCGGTGGAGTACAACCCGAACTATGCCGAGGCGCACTTCGTGTACGGCAGCACCCGCCGGCGGTCGGGCGGCTGGTGGAGGCGATCGACGAGATGCGGAGGGCGCTGGTGCTCGATCCCCTCTCGGCGCACTTCTCCCGCTGGCTGGGGCGATTTCGCCTATGCCGAGCGCTACGAGGCCACGGTGGAGCAGAGCCACAAGACGCTGGAGATCGAGCCGAGCTACTTCCAGGCGTATCTCGACATCGAAGGTCGAGCTCGCGCGCGGCAACCTGGCCGCCTCGCTGGCGGCCTTCCGGAAGGGGCAGTCGCTCGGCACCGCGGTGCGCTCCTACGACGCGCGATGATCGTCCGCCGCTGGTGGCCCTGGGGGAGCGGGAGAGGCCGTCGCTATCATGGAGCGCCTCGAGGCCCAGGCCAAGACCGAATACCTCCGCGCCGAGGTGCTGGCCATGGGGCACGCCGCCTCGGCGACCTGACCACGCGGCGTTCGCGTCGCTCCAGAGCGCCTTCGACGCCCGCATTCCGCCGGGCTCATCTACTCCACCTCGACCCGGGTATGGGCCGCTGCGGAAGGATCCGCGCTACGCCGAACTGGTGCGGAGGATCGGCTTACGCTAGCAGCGCTGTCCGACCGCTACCGCATCGAGCGCGAACTGCGGCGAGCGCGAGGGAGCCGCGGTTCAAGGCGTTGATGAAGCGGTTGAATTTCGTGGACTGATCCGTCTCCTGGCAACCGCGACCACCGACCCCCTACAGATTCAGCACAATCCGAACACGCCCTCTCCCCTTCAGCAAGACCAATAACAGGCATCGAGAAATTGCTGGCCGGTGTCCCCACCCGAGGCGAGGAGGGCCACGGTCGGCGGTGCGTACACCGTGAGTTCTTGACCGCGCGGCATGTCGTAAAATGGGCAACAGCATCCGAGTGGTCGACGAATACGTTTCGCAGCGACTGGAAGGTGATGCCAAACCCGAACGAACCGGGGAGCCAGGACTCGGCATGCCCGGCCAGCCTCGTCACGATGGGGAACAGAATCTCGACTGCCCCCGCGCGAGCCTCTCCATCACAGACGCCTGGTCCCTGTCGTGTAGATGGGGACGAGCGAATCACCTCTGACCCAGAGCCGCAGGTAGGTTTGGCCGTCGACCCATTCCATCCGCTGCGCGCCCCGGGCTGCCAGCATGGAGTCGACCACGCTGAGAATGGTGTCCTGTACCTGCTGAGGAATGGAGTCCCGGGCGGCACCGAAGACGGCCACCGCCACCGCCGCGTACGAGTCCTTGACCAAGACGCCAGAGTCGGCCGGGGAGGTAGAGGCGGGGAAGGACGAAGGCGGTGTCGGCGAGGGGGAATGACGACGTGATAGTTGTCACGTACGTGGCGAAAGTTGCGGTGCAAGTCCACGCGAAGGACGCCCTTCCGGCGGTCGACAGTGAGTCCGCCTACCTTGCGCGGGCTGATCATAAAGCCATTCGGAGTTCCGGTTGATGGTGATGACCGAGTCCGAGACGTCGACCAACGCTTCGAAGGACCGGAATCCGTGGCCTTTCGCGAACGATGTGATGTGGGGAATGCGGACAGCGACGTCCCGTTCCTTCTGGAGCGCGCGGAGACCATCCTGAGCGGCGGCCGGAACGGCGACCTTGAGGAGCAGACAGATGACCAGGGCGGCGCGCATGGTTCCTCCGCACGATACGCGCACATCCGAGGACTCTTCGGCAGGCCCCTGGCCGGAGCCTGCCTGCGGATAGCGAATGTATGCAGGCACCCGGGGCGCAGGCGCGGGGTCGGACCCCCAAGTCCGCATCGTCTGGGTGAGGTGGCCGCCTGCCGCTTAGCCTCGGTTGATCTCAGGCTCGGCGATCATGTCCGCGCCGTCGACTACTTCGGTACAGGCCTACGCCGGCGACTCCCAGCAGCCGGTCCGGCTCAAGCAGGACCCGATCTGGGATCCACCGCGGGAGGAGCCGAGGTTCAGGGCGTTGATGAAGCGGTTGAATTTTGAGCGCTAAGACCCCGGCACGACGATGCGAAGGGATTCAGTAGGCTGAACCGTCGCCGCACAGCAAGGGGCCCCATCTCTGGGGCCCCGGCCTTACCAACTATCACCCACCTAGCCTCACCTCACCCACATTCACTAAACCGCACACATGACACTTCATGCACCCCTCGGCGTATTCCAGCTGGGAGGAGCAGTCCGGGCAGGCCCCCGACATCATCGGCGCCGGGCGGCTCAGCTCGTACTGCGTGGCCCCCTGGGTCACCTGGACGGTCGGGGCCACCTCGGCCTCGTCGGTCGGGATCAGCTCCTGCTGGACCCCCGCCTTGTCCTGCATCCACTTCTCGATGGCAATGCCCACCGCGTCCGGCACCGAGAGGACCTTGTTGTTGCCGAGGCCGATGGTGCGGTCGCTGCTGATGCCGCGGAGCTGACGGTGAATCTCCTTCATCGGGATCCCTGAGCGCAGCGCCAGCGACACCAGGCGTCCCATGGCCTCGACGTCGGCCATGAGGGCCCCACCGGCCTTGCCAAGACTCATGAACACCTCGAAGGCCTGGTGCTTGTCGTCTTCCGTGATCGTCACGTAGAGGGTGCCCAGGGGCGTCTCCACGCGGCGCGTGGTGCCCTTCAAGGCCTCCGGACGGCTCCGCTTCTGGCGCCGCTGCAGGTTCTCGGCCTCCAGGTCGTGCACCATCCGCCGCAGCCGCTCGTTCTCGGCACGGATCTCGGCCATTTCGCCCATCAGGTCAGCGACGCCCTCGACGGCCTCACCCTCGGCCAACGGGGCCAAGTCGGCCCGCGCGACCGACTTGCCACTCGAGACAGCCTGTTCCTGCACCTTCTTGGCCGTCGAACCTGTGGAGAGAACCTGCATATCCCGACTGCCGTCACGATAGACGGTGACACCCTTGCAGTTCAGGTGGTACGCCAGCCGGTAGATCTCCTCCACGTACGCCTCGGTGGCGTCGAAGGCAAAGTTGCAGGTCTTGCTGATGGCGCTGTCGTTCGACTCCTGGAAGCCGGCCTGCATCCGGATGTGCCACTCCGGCTTGATGTGGTTGGCGGTGACGAACACCCGCTGCCACTTCTCCGGCACTTCCTCGAAGTTGATGTTGCCCGCCTCGGCAATCCGGGTCATCAAGCCCTCGGAGTACCACCCCTCCTTCTTGGCGATAGCCACGAACTCTTCATTCACGTCGGGCATCAGCACGCCGGCCTGGTTCCGCATGAAGGCCACCGCAAAGAGCGGCTCGATGCCGGAGCTGCAGCCGGCAATGATGCTGATGGTGCCGGTCGGCGCCACGGTGGTCACGTTGCAGTTGCGGAGCTTCCGCATCGGCCGGATCCGGTTGCCCTGGGCATCGCGGGCGCAGGTCTTGTCCGGCCCCCAGATGCTCTTGTCCCACTCAGGGAACGGCCCGCGAATGGTGGCCAGCCGCTCCGACTCCACCTTGGCCTCGTTGTCCACGAAGGCCTGGACCCGGGCGCCGAGGGCGACCGCCTCGTCGGAGTCGTAGGGGATGCCGAGCTTGATGAGGACGTCGGCCCAGCCCATGACGCCGAGCCCGATGCGGCGGATCCGCTGCGCCAAGTCGGTGATTTCGGGCAGGGGATAGTTGTTGGCGTCGATCACGTTCTCCAGGAAGTGCGTGGAGAGGTGGACCGTGCGCCGGAGCTTGTCCCAGTCGAGGCTGCCGTTCTCGACGAACATGCCGAGGTTGATCGAGCCGAGGTTGCAGACGTCGTACGGGAGCAGGGGCTGCTCGCCGCAGGGGTTGGTGGCCTCGTAGGCGCCGAGATGCGGCACCGGATTGTAGTGGTTGGCCTTGTCGATGAAGAACACCCCCGGCTCGCCGGTCTTCCAGGCGCCGTGGATGATCTTTTCCCAGACTTCACGCGCACGCAGCTGGCCCACCACGGCCTTGCTGCGGGGGTGGATCAGGTCGTACTCGCGATCTTCCTCGACCGCCTGCATGAAGGCGTCGGTGATGCCGACCGAGATATTGAAGTTGGTGATCTTGGTCGTGTCGCTCTTGCACTCGATGAAATCGAGGATATCGGGGTGGTCGACCCGGAGGATGCCCATGTTGGCGCCGCGGCGGGTGCCACCCTGCTTGACCACCTCGGTGGAGGCGTCATAGAGGGACATGAAAGAGACGGGACCGGACGCCACGCCCATGGTGGAGCGGACCACGTCGTTCTTGGGCCGGAGCCGGCTGAAATCGAACCCGGTGCCGCCACCCGACTGGTGCACCAGCGCCATGGCGCGGAGGGTGTCGTAGATCCCGTCCTTGCCGTTGGAAAGGACGTCCGCCACCGGCAACACGAAGCAGGCCGAGAGCTGGCCCAGGGGCCGCCCGGCGTTCATGAGCGTGGGGCTGTTGGGCATGAACTCGCGGTGCGCCATGGAGCCGTAGAAGGCCGTGGCCAGCTCCTCGATGGCGCCGCTGGAGGCGCCGTACTTCTTGTCGGCACCGGCAATGGTCCTCGCCACACGCCAGAAGAGGTCCTCGCTCGACTCCACCGGCTTGCCGGCGTCGTCCTTGACCAGGTAGCGCTTTTCGAGGACCGTGATGGCGTTCGGGGACAGATCGAGCGCCCCCCGCGACGAGGACTGAGTCATGCCTACCTCTTCCCTTGCTAGATGAAGGGAGTCTGTGGTGAGATCGGAATGTCGCTAGTTGGTAACCGGACAGTACCGAAGAGTGGACAGCAAGTTAGGCAAAACGATGATGCGATGCAATGCGCGAAATTATGCCGCAGTGGTGGGAAAAATCGTTGTCAACATCACAAACCTGCTCTCGTGTGAAAACACCAAAAAAGAGCGAGGGAAACTCGGAAGACGACTGGAAAAAGAAAAAAGACGAAGGAGGGTCTGAGGAAAGCCGGAGGGTCGGAGAAAACGACAGAAGTGGGCGGTATTCCCCCGTTTCCGGTTGTTTTCCGACCCTCCCTCGTATTCTGGTCAAACCACCGGGTACTTGCCGGACCGATGGTCCCTCGCCTGCGCCACGTAGTGCTCCCAGGTGCCGGTAATCCGCTCCCGCAATTCCGGTGTAACTGGTCGGACTATTCGGCCCGGCACCCCCATCACCAGGCTGTGTGGCGGCACATGCATCCCCTCCGGCACCACCGCCCCCGCCGCCACCACGCTCCCCGTCCCAATGTGCACCCCATTGAGCAGGATGCTCCCCATCCCGATCAGGCACTCGTCTTCCACCGTGCAGCCGTGCAGGATGGCCCGGTGCCCGACCCCGCACCGCTCGCCGATGATGCACGGAAACCCGGCATCCACGTGGACAATGGTACCGTCCTGGATGTTGGTCCGGGCCCCGATCGTGATCGGCGCCATGTCGCCCCGCATGACCGTGGTGTACCAGACGCTCGATTCCGGTCCCAGGGTCACGTCACCGATGACCACCGCGGTCGGGGCCACCCAGGCTGTCTCGTGAATATTTGGCACTATGTCCCTCGGCTCATTGATGAATTGCTTCGAGTCGGACCTGCGTCCACGCCACCACCGCCACCCCGTCCTTGGTGGCCGGCCGCCAGCGCATCGTCGCGGCGTACTCAATGGCCATGCTGTTGAATGCATCGCTCTCGGAAGGGCGCAGCGTCGCCATTTCGGCCGTCGTCCCGTCAGCGTTCACCTTGACCAGGAGGACAACCGAGCCTGGCAACGGGGTCGTCGCCGCCGGCACCCGGACCCGCGGCGGGGCCACCGGCAGTGGGCGGACATCCCAGCAGAGCTGGTCCTTATTGTAACCCGGTCCCGGCCGGTCGCAGGTGGCGACGGAGGTGTCCACCGGACCGAGGGTCTGTGTCCCCCCGCGCTCCGTGCGGAGCGGCTCCCCGACCGGCGTCAGCAGCGGCGTGAAGGTCAACTCGAGCGCGGACCGGATGTTCACGGTATCGACGTAGAAGACGTGCTGCGGCGCCGAAATGGCGACGATGTGCTGCCCTGGCTCGAGTCGTATCGGCGTGGAATCAGGCGCGACATCGTCCACCAGCACCGTCGAGCCCCGAGGCAGGCCGACGATTCGGAGGAAACCTGGCGGGCCGGATGGCAGGGCGGCAGCGGGGCTGGGCGGCAGGGGGGCAGCCGCGGAATCCGAGCTCGTATTGCCCAGGCGGACCGAGTCCGGAAGCGCGCCGTGGGGAAGTGTGGGGTCCAGAACGGGGGCGGTGGCAGCAGCGGGCCCACCACCTCCCGGCCCCGCTGCCCCGCTGCCCTCGCCAGACGCCGAAGGCGTCTCCGGCGCCTCCGGCGCCAGCGGTCCATGCCCCAGCTTCCCCGCCCCGAAGACGCCGCCCGCGGCCACCACCAGCAGCACGACCAGCCAGACCAGGAGGCTGCCGCTCTTCTTCTGGCCCAGTTCCCGGCTCGCCGCCGAGCGCCGCATCGCCGGCCGCGACGGCCCAGAGGTCCGGGCCGGAGGCGAGGTACGCAGCGCATCCACTGTTTCCTTCGGGATCGGGGTGGTCGGCATGGCCGCCAGCCGCTCCCGCGTGGTGGCCCCCGAAATCCGCCTCGGCGCCGAGGGCCGCCCCTCGATTTCCTCCACCAGGTCGAGCCCGGTCTGGAACCGGTCGGCCGGGTCCTTGGCCAGCATCTTCCTGATGACCGTGTACAGCCGCCGCTCGTCGGCGGTATTGAGCACCGGCTCCGGGATCGGCTCCATGATGTGCTTGTACCCGATGGAGAACGAGTCCTCGCCGTTGTACGGCACCTCACCCAGCAAGGCCTGGTACGCCACGACCCCCAGCGAGTAGATGTCGCTCCGGCCGTCGGTGTCCTGCGCCCGCGCCTGCTCCGGACTCATGTAGTGCGGCGTCCCGATCGACATCCCGGTGCTCGTGAGCCGCTGCCCGCTCGCCGCCTTGGCGATCCCGAAGTCGGTGATCACGCAGGCGCCGTGCTCGTCGAACATGATGTTGTCGGGCTTGATGTCGCGGTGAACGATCCCCTTCTCCGCGGCGTAGTTGAGCGCCTTGCCCGACTCCACCAGGATCCGGCGGATTTCGCTCGGCGGCAGCCGCCCCCCACCCTCCACGAGGGTGGCCAGTGAGCCGCCACGCACCAGCTTCATGACGAAGAAGATGACCTGCCCGGTGCGGCCGACCCGGTAAATCGGGATGATGTTAGGATGTTCGAGCTGCGCGGCGGTCCGGGCCTCGCGCTGAAACCGCTCCACGAACTCGCTGTCGAAGGCGAGCGAGAACGGCAGGACCTTCACGGCCACTTCCCGGTCCAGGGCAATGTCCCGGGCCCGGTAGACGATGGCCATCCCGCCCCGGCCCAATTCTTCGAGGATCTCGTACTCGGTGGCCAGCGTGTCGCGGATCAGGCTCGTCTGGGAGACGTCCCCCATGGTGACGCCCCGCGCGTCAGCCACGCCCCCGACCCGTGACCCACAGATGGGACAAGCGGTCCAGGCGTCCTCCAGCTTGTGACCGCAGTGCGAACAGTGCATGGGGCAAAGCTACGGGCTCCCGGGGGGAGGCGCAAACGCCTCGCAGGGGGCTGGGAGGCAGCGGGGCAGAGAGGCCGCCGACCGCCCCCCTGCCCCGCCATCACTTTCCCGCGTTCCCGCTATGCCGCTGTCCCGGCTACGGATCAATCACCGTAAACTGCTGCGTCCGGTAATTGGTGTAGCTGTCCGGCCGCGTGACCCGCACGCCAATGGTGTAGCTCCCCGCCTTGAGCCTCGAGATGTCGATGTTGCGGTTGGCCCGGGTCACCTCGCCCTGGGCCTTCTCCTCGAACTTGAGGCTGATGGCCGAGCCCCCCTTGCCGAAGAGCCCGCCGCTCCCGCCCTTCTTGACCACCACCTCGGTCTTCAGGACCGCCCCGGGGACGGCGCCGTAGATCTCGTAGTAGAGCTGCATGTCCTCGGTGCGCCGGAAGGTCTGCAGCGGATTCAGGTACACCGTGTCCTCGGGCGCCGCGACCCAGACGAGGTGATTGGCGCGGCGGCCCAGCACCAGGTCGCTGACGGCAAGCTGCGTCTCGGCGCTCACCCGCACGGTGTCGGTCGGGAGGATCAACCCGGCGTCTTCGCCCTGCTGCACGAGCACCCGGTAGTGATAGTTGCCCGGCGGAACGTTCACCTCCGCGCGCCCGACCAGGTGCTCGGACACCGGCACCGGTGTGCGCGAAAGGAAGAACCGCGTGGTGTCGATCGACGCCACCGACTTGCCCGCTGAATCGAGGACCGAGAACCGGAGGCGGACCGGATAGACCTGCCCCCGCGACGTGGGCACCGGGACCAACGATCCGCCCGCAATCGCGTACGCCACCTGCACCAGGGCGCCCTTCTCGTCCCAGCCGACCGCCAGCACCTGCACCTTGGCGCTCAGCGATCGATCGAAGTGGAGCTCATAGCTGTCGCTGTTGGTCCCGCGAGTGTAGCTCTCCCGCCCCTGGCTCCGCTCCTCGGACATGTACCGACTGATGCTCGCCCCGCCCGCGCTCTTCATCTTGCCGTACACCGGCGAGATGTTCTGGCGCGAGGAGAGGAGCTGCTCGGTGGTGGTGTTGTAGGCAAGCGAGGTCGACGCCCCCTGCATTTGCACCGCCGTCGCGTACCCGAAGATGTCGAGGAGGCTCTCCACAAGCTTGAAGTCCTGCACATCCTCCCGCGACACGAAGTGGAAGACGAGATCCCCGTCCGCCTGACGATAGACCCAGGTCTCGTTCGGCTCGATGCCGGGCTCCGCATACGACGCCCGGTCGGAGGGCGTGCCATGCCGGATGTAGATCATGCCCCGGTCGTCGAACTCCGTGCTGCCGGAGTGATAGATCTCCTCGATGTTGTAATGCCGGTTTGGGCTGGCCAGCCGGAAATTGGTGCGGGCGTACTGGAGCCGCCGGTAGTGCTCCTTGAGCCGCTCGTTGGGGCTCCGGAGGCTGGCGTTGTCGCGGCCGTCCCAGAACTCGTGCAGCCAGGTGGCGCGTGCCTCGCCCGAGTTGGCATCGAACGCGGCCAGCTCGTCCGCCGACGCGAAGTACTGCAGGTCCTCCCGGAAGAGCGGCACGCTCAGGGAGTCGTTGTAGGCCGCGCCGGCGAAGTAATTCACCGCCCCGGCATCGAGGCCGAGCCCGAGCTGCGTGCGTGCCAGTTCATAGCGGCCGACGCCGGGTCGCCACCGTTGGTCAGGTACCTCGCGAAGGCCGTGACCGCCGAGTCCGGGCTACCCACCTCGCGCTCGATGCGGCCGCGTGCCAGCAGCACCTGCGGGTTCTCGGCCGACGGGCTGTGCGCGCTCTGGCGCAGCGCGTCGAGGGCGACATCGAGGCGGATATTGACCCGCTGGGCCAGCGACGTGTTGGCCAGTTCCACCAGCCCTTGCACAAACCCCGGATCCACCTCGGCGGAGCGGGCGTAGGCGTCCGCCGCCTTGGCGAGCGCGTCCTTGCCGAACATGGTCTTGAGGCCGGTGACGATAGCGAGTTGGGAATCGCCGATGGCGAGTTCCGCCATGCCGAGGCCGTACCAGGGATAGGGCCACGTCGGCTCGAGCTGGGTGGCCCACTCGAACTCGGAGGCGGCGTCGTCGTAGTGGATGCCGCCGGCCAGGTCGCCATAGCGGAGGGAGAGGAAGCCGAGCCGCAGGTGCAGCATCGTGTTGTTGCGGTCGGTCTTCGCGTCGGCAATCATGAGCCGCTCCCAGCGGAGCAGCATGATGGTGTCGGTGGTTTGTGCGAGGGTGTCGCGCCAGGCCTCGATGGCGGCCCTGTCGGCGACGCTCTGTGCCTCAACCCGCGACGGCGTGCCCGACAAGACCGCCATCGCGAGGCAGAACGGCAGGGCGGCAGCGAGGCCGTATCGGGAAAAGAAACGAGGTGTCATGTGTCCTGGCGATGAGGGTACAATGAGGGGGACGCCGCATCCAGCGATTCCTTCACACCCTGGCTGCCACCCTGCCACCCCGCCTCCCGGCCCCCCAGCCTACCGTCCTTTCAGGTACTCCAACACCCCGTTGTACACCCCCTCGGCGTACATCCGCTGCCCCAAGGGTGTGCGGAGCGCCGATTCCTGCTCCGGAATCGCCATGAACATTGCCTCAGTCAGGATGGAGGGCATCCAGGTCGGGCGCACCAGCGCCAGGTCACCCCGGCCGGCGCCGAGGTTGCGGAGCTCGAGCCGCTTGACCAGGGCCGCCTGGACGTCGCGGGCAAGGGCGGCGCTGCGCGGCTGGTTATAGAAGACGCTCGTCCCGCTGTTGGTGATCGGATTCACCCCGTCGGGGAGGGCGTTGTTGTGGACTGAGATGAGCAGGTCGGCGTCCACGCTGTCGGCATAGAATGGCCGCCAGGCCAGGTCGACCGGCCGGTCCGTGGTGCGGGTCATCAGCACCTCGGCGCCACCCGCCTCGAGCATCGCCTGGAGCTTCAGCGCCACGCCGAGGTTGGCCTCCGCTTCCTTGTAGCCGGTGGGGCCGGTGGCGCCACCGGGCGGGTGTCCGGCGTCCACCACGATCCGCAGCCCGCGGAGCGGGTGGGACTTCTGGATGGCGGGCGGCCGGCGAATCTCCAGCATGAGGTCGGTCCGGTCCCAGCGGGTGCGATAGCCCCACACATCTTGCGAGAGATCGAGGGTGATGGTGACCTCGTCCGCCGTCTCCTGTTCCCAGTCCATCTGCGTCACCAGCGAGTCCGACCCGCCGTAGCGCATCCAGTTGACGTCCCCCGCGGCGCCGTAGAGCCGCACGGTGAGGGACGACTGCGTTTCCGTCACGAGGTACGGCACCCGGGCACTCAGCGGAATGCGGAGCGTCGCGCTCTTCGGCGCGGAGGTCAGCGACACCGACCCGACGATGGCCTCGAGGGGCGGCGTCCCGGCGGGGAGGGCATGCGCGTCGGCCGCGGCGATCCAGGCCAGCGAGGTGGCCGAGAGCGCGAGGCGGAGGTCGCTGTTCAGGCGGCCGGAGACGTTGGCCCGCGTGCCGGTCGGAAAGAACCAGTTGTAGGTGGCGCCGGGGGCGGCGCGCCCCACGGTGAGCCGATCGGTCTTCCCGGTCTGCGCCGTGTCGTCGTCGAGTTCGACCACGACGGGGAGGCTGTCGAGCAGGGAGACGCGGAGCGGCCACTTGGCCCGCACGGTGTCTGCGCCCTTGATGGCTTCCACGATGGCCAGGAGGGTGTCGGGCCCTTCGGCGCTCCGCCGCCGGCAGCGCGGACAGCCGGGCGCCCGCTCCACGCCGAGCAGCGGCCCCGGATCGGCGCCGAAGGCGGCGCCGCGGACCACGCCCACATAGCGATCGGCGCGCACCGAGCGCGCCAGGCTGGCGGTGTCGCGGTCGAAGGCGCGCACGCCCCAGGAGACATCGTCGTAGCCGACGGAATTGGCGAGCGGCACGATGGTCCCGTTGGGGAGCACCAGTCGCACTTCGGAGCCTTCCGCCGCGCGGACCGAGAGCGGCAGGTATTCCTCGGCCGGCCACCAGACCTTGCCGCGCGGCTTGAACGAGAGTGAGTCGATCCAGAGCGGTGTGGTGGGCGGCTCGGCCCGCACCGTGCGCCGCACCTTGTAGACCAGCGAGTCGCGCGAGCCGTCGGGCCGCCGCGCCCGGAGCGTGAACGACATCACGCTGTCCTTGGGGAACGGCAGCCAGGCGATGTAGGCGCCGTTGGGCCAGACCTTTACGGAATCGCCGTTGATGGTGAGGCGCGCGTCGCCGGTGCCGGTGCTCCCGAACAGGAAGGAGTAGTCGCCCGTGGTCGACACGACATCGGACTTGGCGGGGTACACCACGGTCAGCGCCAGCGGTCCCGTCGATTTCGGGATGGCGGGGAGGCGCCCCCGGTTGGGATCGACCGGCTTGGCCGCGGCCTTCGGCCTGGGCTGCTGCGCGCCAAGCGGGGCGGCCACGGCAACCAGGAAGAGAAGGGTCAGGAGTCGGCGAGGGTGCATCGCCGGAAGGTACTTCGAAAACACGACTTGCGACAAGCACGTGGGGTCGGGGGCGCCGGAGTCCCCAAACGATTGACGCCCCTTCCGAGGCGGCCTAGATTCCGCCTCCCCCACCCTCTTCGGCCCGGAGCACTCGTGGCGCGTCATTCCACCCTCAGTTCCACCGCCTTGACCCGCCGCGCCCGGTGACAATTCCCCACGTCCATGTGTTGGTCGCCGGTCGGACCGACGTCGGCCGCACCCGCGATCACAACGAGGATACCTACCTCGTGGCCGACCTCAGCAGCGGCAAGCTCTGCGACGCGGATGAGGCGCAGGTCTGCGAAGTCGGCCCGCGCGGCTCACTGTTCATGGTGGCGGACGGGATGGGCGGGGCGGCCGCGGGAGAACTGGCCGCCGCGCTGGCGGCGGAGACCATCCACAAGCACCTGATGGGTACCTGGGCGGGGGATACCGAGGACAGCCGGGAGAAGTTCGCCTTCCGGGTGCGGGAAGCGGTCGAGGAAGCCAACAGGAAAATCCACCAGTACGCCCTCGAAAATCCGGACGTGCGGGGAATGGGCACCACGGTCACGGCGGCCGGCGTGTACCGGACCGACCTCTACCTGGCCCAGATCGGCGACAGTCGGGCGTACCTCGTCCGCCGCGGCGTCGCCACGCAACTGACCAAGGACCAGTCCCTCACGCAGCGGCTGGTCGACGCCGGCGAGATGACCGAGGAACAGGCCGAGAAGAGCGAGCGGAAGAACATCATCCTGCAGGCGCTCGGCCCCGACCCGCAGGTGCGGGTGGACCTGACCTACGAGGAGCTCCGGCGCGGCGATGTCCTGATTCTCTGCTCCGACGGCTTGAGCGGGCAGGTGCGCCGCGAAGAATTTGCCGAGTACGCCGGGCGGATCACCGACCTCGCCGAGCTCTGCAGTGCGCTCATCCAGCTCGCCAACGAGCGGGGCGGGCCCGACAACATCACGGTCGTGGCGGCGCGTTTCGACGGCGAGGGGCTCGCGGTCGCCGAGACGGCCCAGGGACCCGGCCACCACGTCTTTGAACTGCCGGGCGATGAACCGATCGAAGACGACATCCGCGTCGGCTTCAAGACCGGCGGCATCCGCATCGAGCGGCCACTCTCGCTGCCGGTGCGCGAGGAACCCCCGGCGCCGCCCCTCCGCCCCCGTCCTCCCGTCGGCCTGATCGGCACGGCGCTCCTCCTCGCCGCCGCCCTCCTCTACTGGCTGATCACCCGATGACCCCGCGCCTCGCCATTCTCTCCGGAGGCCGTGCGGGCACGGTGGAGCCGATCAGGGGCGCCGTCGCGAGCATCGGACGTCACCCGACCTGCCAGATCCGTCTCGACGCCGATCAGGACACCGAGGTATCCAACCGGCACGCCATCATCCAGCAGCGGGACAGCGTCTGGATTGTCCGCGATCTGGGCAGCATGCAGGGGACCTACCTCAACGGCCAGCGTATTGCCGAGGAGCAGCCGCTGAATGACGGCGACCTCCTCCGTCTCGGCGCCACCGGCCCCGAGGTCCAGTTCCTCCTCTCCGATCGCGCCGAGGTGGCAGAACCGAGCCGCGAACCGACCCAGGCCCAGCCAGCGAAGCCGATCATGGGTGCCGATGAACTGGAACGGATCCTGGCGGAGGAACAGGCGGGGCAGCTGGCCCGCGACGCCGCGGCGGCCGCCCGGAAGCGGCGGCTCCTCCAGATCGTCGGCGGCGTGGCCGTCCTCGTTGCCGTTGTGGTGGCCGGTATCCTCTTCTGGCAGCGGCGGGAAGCGCGGCGCGTCCAGGAGGAGGCGCGGCTCCTCATGCTCTCCCAGGCCGACAGCATGATGGCGAGCGTGGCCGCGATCGACGTGGCCTCACCCTTCATGCGGACCTCGCTCGACTCCGCGCGCACCGCCGCCACCCGGCTCCGCGCGTCGCTGGCGGACGCTGGTCCAAACGCCGTGGCCAGTTCCTCCATCATGAAGTCGCTCGACTCTGCCATCAGCCGCGAGCGTGACATCGCGGACGCGGCGGAATTCAACCCGGAAGCGGCCGCGACAAGCAGCGCACCCGCCGTCGGACTCGTCATTGCCCAGTACGCCGACGGCAGCACCGCGCTGGCGACCGGTTTCGCCATCCGACGGGACGGCACCGGCGGGGTGCTGCTCACCACCAAGGGCGTCGTGCTCAACGCGGCAGGCGAGTCGCCGGTACAACTCGCGGTGCTGATGCCCGGCGTGGCCCAGCCGATCGCCGCGCGCGTGCTCAAGACGCACATGGTCGAGGACATCGCCCTCCTGCGGGTGCAGCAGCGCGGCGGGATTCCGGTCGTCCAGGGGCTGGCCTGGCGGACCCCGCCGGTGGCAGCCGGCCGACCGGTGGCGCTCATCGGCTACCCCCCGCCGATTGAAATCCCGGCCAGGAACGACTGGCGTTCATTCAACCTTGCCTCCACCACAACCACCGGCACCGTGGCGCTGATCACGACAGGATTCCTTACCGTGGATGGCTGGGGCACGCCGGTCAGCGCGGGCAGCCCGGTCATCGACGACGAAGGGCTGGTGGCGGGCATCGTGTCGAGCGCGGCCCCTTCGGCCGGTGGTCGGCTCTACGACGCGGTGCCGGTGGTGTTTGCGCTGGAGTTACTGGACCAGTTGCAGTAAGGCGGGAACGCGGGGGAGCGGGGAAGAAAAAAACGAAACGAGGGAGGGTCGGAGGAAAACCGCGGAGGTGGTCGTTACTACCCCGCCAGCAAGATCCATCCAATGAGCAGCGTCCCACCCAAAATGACAATCGACCAGCCCAGCCAGCGCCGCGCATCGCGCACCCCGTCGTCGAGGGCGGCGAGCTTGGTCCGCGCGCGCACCGGCCCCCAGGCGCCGGCGGGCCGCACCCGGGTGTAGAAGGCGTCGAGCGTCGCTTCCGACTCCGGCGCGGTCATCCACATGACCGGCACCCAGACCGCCATGGCGCCGAACGCCGAGAGCATGAGCCGCTGCCCGAAGGTGATGGACGCGAAGATCGAGGTATAGCTGAGGATGGCCAGGACCAGCCCGGCCGCCATCGCGGCAATTTCCGCCCAGGCGTTGATCCGCCACCAGAACCAGCGGAGCAGGAGCACCAGCCCCGGGCCGGTGCCGATCAGGATGGCAAACCGGAACACCCCGCCGACGCTGTCCATGAAGAAGGAGACGACCCCAGCCAGGGTGGCGAGCATCACCGACGCCCAGCGTGCCGCGCGCATCAGCCGCGCCTCGTCCTGCTCGCCGGTGAACCGGGCGTAGAGGTCGTTCACCAGGTAGCTGGCGCCCCAGTTGACCTGCGTGGAGACGCTGGACATGAAGGCCGCCACCAGGCTCGCGAAGACCAAACCGAGGACACCGGTGGGCAGGTAGCGCATCATCATGATCGGATAGGCGAGCTCGGGGTCTGACAGGTTCGGCAGGACCACCAGCGCGGCCAGCGCCACGAGCACCCAGGGCCAGGTGCGCACGACGTAGTTGAGGATGTTGAACAGGTGCGCGGCCTTCGTCGCATCCTTCTCGGTGGCGGTGGAGGAGAGCCGCTGCACGAACATCCCCCCACCGTCGCTGTTCCGGAACGCCCACCACTGCACGAGCAGATAGCCGAAAAAGGTGCTGATCGGGAGCGTCGCGTCCGGACCTGTCGGCAACAGGTTCAGCTTGTCGCCCTGTCCGCTCTCCCGCAGGGTGGCGGTCAATCCGCTGAGCCCGCCGACTTCCGCCAGGGCGTAGAACATCACGAGGAACGCGCCGACCATGGAGAGGATGTACTGCAGGAAGTCGGTGGTGACGACGCCCCAGAGTCCCGACGCCGCGGTGTAGATCACGACGATTACGAGGATGGGAAGGATGGCCCAGAGCCGTTCGTCGCCGGGGAGTGGGGGCAGGCCGTCGAAGACACCGAGAGCCGTCACCAGCTTGCGCATGGCGAGCATGCCGTAGCCGATGCTCAGGCAGTTGAAGGGAACCGCGATCATGAAGGCGCGGAAGGCCCGCAGGGAGGCGGCAGGGCGGCCGCCGTAGCGGATTTCCGTCATCTCCACGTCGGTCAGCACCTTTGCGCGGCGCCAGAGCTTGGCCAGCACGACGGCCAGGAGGACGTGACTGAGCGCAAAGGCCCACCATTCCCAGTTCCCCGCCACGCCGTCCTTCGCCACCCGGCCTGCCACGTACAGTGGGGTGTCCACGTTGAAGCTGGTGGCGGCCATCGAGGTGGCCGCGAGCCACCAGGGGATCGCCCGCCCGCCAACGAAGAACTCCGTGAGGCTCCGCGCCCCGCGCCGCGCCACCCAGAGGCCGAGGACGAGCGTCCCGGCCAGATATGCGACCACAACCCCCCAGTCGAGCGCCCTCAACCGAGCTGCCCCACCAGCCAGCGGGCGACCGCCTCCTGCATCAACCGTTGCCGGTGCCACGCCAGCAGCACCGGCGCATCCCCTGGCACCTCCGCCACGAGCCGGGGGTGCCCGAACACGACGACCAGGTCGGCGTCGCCATGCTGGCTCAACGCCGCGAGCGCCGCCGGACCGAACCCGGCGCGCCCCTTCGAAGCGCGCGGCTCCGCAAAGGCGAGCACCACCTTGCTGCCGCCTCGATCCACCGCCACCCCTGTTCCCCGCAGCGCCATCTCGACGTACTCCGCAGATGAGGCGGGCCACGCGCCGCCCTGATCGTCGTCGACGATGACAAGGTCAACCGGAATACGGACCACGGGTGCGGCGCCGCGCAGGAGACCCTGTGCAAGCAATCGGTCCGCTATCACGGCACTCTGCCCCGCGGCCCCCCTCCCCCGCGGCCCAGCCTGCGCCCGCAGCAGCGCCTCTCCATACCGCACCAGCGCCTCCTCCACCCGGTCCTCGCTCAACGCGCCAGTCCGCAGCGCCTCCCCTATCGCGTCGTAGGCCGCCTGTGGATCCGCCGGATAGCAGAGCAGGTCGCATCCCGCCGCCAGCGCGCGCACGGCCGGATTGCCGGCGGCATCCTGCACCGCCGCCCCCATCATCAGGGCGTCGGTGACGATCAGTCCCGAAAATCCGAGTTCCTCGCGCAGGTACCGCAGGATCGGCGGGGAGAAGGTTGCGGGTGTGCCGGTCGGATCGAGCGCAGGCACCCGCAGGTGTCCTGTCATGACCGTGGCGACCTGCGCCAGGACGCCCATGCGAAACGGCACGAGGTCTGTCGCCTCGAGCGTCGCCCGGTCGACCTCCACCGCGGGCACTTCATCGTGGCTGTCCCGCGTGGTGCGGCCATGTCCCGGGAAATGTTTGATGCAGGCGAGCGCGCCGGCCTGCTGGCAGGCCTGCACCCAGAGCGCCACCGCGACGCCGACCATCTTCGGATCGCTCCCGAAGGACCGCGTCTGCACAATGGGATTCGCGGCCTCGATGTCGAGGTCGGCGTCGGGTGCCAGCACCCAGTTGACGCCGACGTCAAGCGCCTCGAGGGCGGTGGTCGAGGCCGCCGCGCGAATGACATCGGGGTCGTCGAGTGTGGCCAGCGCGCCAGGCGGCGGAAACCCCGTCAGTCCGGGGAACTGCTGCCCCGCCCCACGCTCGAGGTCCGCCGCAATCAGGAGGGGGCGGCCGGCCCGCTCCCGGAGCTCGGCCGTCAGCGCCTTCACCGCCTCCGGCTTGCCGCCGAAGATGATGAATCCGCCCGCCCCAAAGCGCAGCGCCGCCGCGATGGTCTCGGCCTCATGCCCAAAACCGCTGTCGTCCCGCCAGCGCAGCGCGGGGAGGATCAGGCGTCCGTGCATCAGGGAGGGGTGATCGAGCCGAGGACGCGCGCGCCACGCGCGCCCGTGGCGGCGGGCAGGTTGCCGGGCTGGCCGTGCAGGGTGAGGTAGCCGAGGAGCGCAAAGGCCACCGCCTCCTTGGCGTCGCCGTCGAAGTAGACCGCGTCGAACCGGCGCACGGTGATCGGGGCCAGCAGTCTCGTCAGCGACGCCATCAGCCCCGGGTGATGCACCCCGCCTCCGGACACGAGCACCTCTCCCGCCGCAGGCGCCCAACGCCCGATGGCCTCCGCGACGGACCGCGCGGTGAGCGCCACCGCGGTGGCCACGCCATCCGCGCCGGGCACACGGGCGTGCAGGTTTCCTGCGTAGGCGTCCCCGAAATGCTCGCGCCCCGTGCTCTTGGGAGGCTCCCCGAGGAAATACTCATCCTGCAACAGGTCCGCGAGCACCGCATCGTTCACCCGGCCCGCCGCCGAGAGCGCCCCGTCGAGGTCACAGGCGAGGGAGTCGTCCACCCGGTGCGCCACCGCGTCGATGATGGCCATCCCGGGGCCGGTGTCGAAGGCGATGGCCCCCTGCTCCCGGCCGCCACTCGGCACCAGGGTGATGTTGGCCATTCCGCCGAGATTCAGCAGCACGCGATCGCGCTCCGCGTCCGCAAAGAGCAGCACGTCGGCCATCGGGACCAGCGGCGCACCCTGCCCGCCCGCCGCCACATCCCGCGCGCGGAATCCGCTCACCACGCGGACACCGAATGCTTCCGCCAGCACCGCCGGCTCGCCGAGCTGCCAGCTGACCAGCGGCGGTTCATGCCAGATCGTCTGGCCGGGAAAGGCGATCCCGTCCACCTGGTCGGCGCGCACGCCCCCAGCGTGCAGGACGGCCTGTGCCGCCTCGGTGGCCCATTCGGCAATCTGCACGTGCAGTCGGGCCAGGGCGGGCGCGGCGGCGCGCCCTTCGAGCGCGGCGCGGACCGTGGAGCGCTCGTCGCGGTCATAGGGCCGGGTGGCGAACGCCACCAGTTCTGCGTGTGTCGGGCCGGTGAACCGGACCAGCGCGGCGTCCATCCCGTCGAGTGACGTGCCGGACATGAGCCCGATGATGAGGGAGGGTCGTTCCATCAGGAGGGCTCCACCGGTGGAGGGTTGCCGAGGATGGAACGGAGCCGGCCCTTGGCGTCGGCGATGAGCGACTCGGCGGCGGCGCGGTTCTTCCCGGTGCGCACCATGACGATGGCCGTGCGGACACTCCCGCCCGCCGCCTCGAGCGCGGCCCGCGCGCCGTCTCGATCGACGCCGGCCACCTCCATCACGATCCGCTCGCCCCGGTCGGCCAGCTTCTGGTTTCGGACCTGCAGATCCACCATCAGGTTGCCGTAGGTCTTGCCGAGGCGAATCATGGCGCCGGTGGTCAGAAGGTTGAGCACCAGCTTGGTGGCGGTGCCCGACTTCAGGCGGGTGGAACCGGTCACCACCTCGGGGCCGACAGGCACGGTGATGCACTCGTCGCAACTCTCGGCCATGTCTCGGGGTGGCTCGGTGCAGCTGAGAAACACGGTGCGCGCCCCCAGCGCCTGGGCCCGGCCGATGGCGGCGCGCACAAACGGCGTGGTGCCGCTGGCGGCAATGCCGACCACGACGTCGCCGGGACCCACCCGGCGCTCGTCGATGACGGCGACGGCGGCGTCGAGGTCGTCCTCCGCCCCTTCGACGGAGGTGACGAGCGCGGCGGGACCGCCGGCGATGATCCCCTGCACCATTTCCGTCGGCGATCCAAAGGTCGGCGGGCACTCGGAGGCGTCGAGCACGCCGAGCCGTCCACTGGTGCCCGCCCCGACATAGAAGAGCCGCCCTCCGGCGCGGAAGGCGGCTTCGATCAGGTCGATGCTCCGGGCAATCGGTTCGCGGGCGGCGGCAACGGCCGCGGGGACGGTGGCGTCCTCGGCCGTCACCAGGTCGACCAGCTGAAGGCTGTCCAGCGTGTCGATGGCCGCGGTCCGCGGGTTTCTCCGCTCGGTGAGCCTGGGGTCGCGCACGGGGGCACCTGGACCGGGAAAAGAGGGGGCGGACTTGCCACGCGTGAGATATCGCTAAATTAGGGGAGCCCTTCACTCCGGGGCAACCTCCACGCCACCGCCCTCTCCCATCGAGGATTTCCGTGCGCCTACGTCATCCCGCCGTTGCGCTGCTGTTGCTGCTCCCCGCCTGTGCCGGACCGCAACCCTCCGGCGTCGCCGCCGGCTGGAAGTTTGCCGACCAGGCCCGCGTCACCGACGCGGCCAGCGGCGTCGTCGTGTCCGGAAGCCCGATCGCGAGCGAAGTGGGCCGGGACATCCTGCAGGCGGGGGGCAACGCCATCGACGCCGCCGTCGCGGTCGGGTTCGCACTGGCCGTGGTGCATCCGGAGGCAGGGAACATCGGCGGCGGTGGATTCCTGATGTACCGCGAGGCGGGCGGCGGTGTCTATGCGCTCGACTACCGAGAGGAGGCACCCTCCGGCGCCAGCCGCGACATGTACCTTGAGCCGGATGGTGATGTGTCCGATCTCAGCATCACCGGCGCGCTGGCGGCGGGCGTGCCCGGCTCCCCCGCCGGGCTGGTCGAGATGCACCGGCGGTTCGGACGGCTGCCCTTTGCCCAGGTCATCAACCCCGCCATCACGCTGGCCAACGAGGGGTATGTCGTCGACGACTACCGGCGGGAGTCCATCGGCGACGAGATGTCGCGACTCTACCTCTTTCCCGCCTCGCGCGCGCAGTTCCTCCCCAACAACCAGCCCCCCGTCGTCGGCAGCGTGCTCGTCCAGCGCGACCTCGGCCGGACGCTGGAGCGCATTCGCGACAAGGGCGCCGCCGGGTTCTATACCGGGCCGACCGCCGACCTCATCGTGGCCGAGATGGAACGGAGCGGCGGCCTGATTTCTCACGCCGACCTCGCGGCGTACAAGACCTACTGGCGCGACCCGATCATCGTCCCGTACCGCGGTGACACCATCTACTCGATGCCGCCCGCCAGCTCCGGCGGCACCACGATGGGCATGATCCTCAACATGATGGAGGGGTATTCGCCCCTCCCGCCCTTCGGATCGGCCGAGCTGATGCACCTCGAGGCCGAGGTCATGAGCCGCGCGTTCATGGACCGGAACGCCTACATGGGCGACCCCGGATTCGTCCACAACCCGATCGGCCAGATGCTTTCCGAGAGCTATGCCGACGAGCGCCGGGCCACGATCGATCCCAAGCGTGCCTCGAAGACCGGGGAGGTGCTGCCGGGCCTGAAGGACGGCCCCTCCACCACCCACTACTCCATCGTGGACGCCGACGGCAACGCCGTCAGCATCACCACGACGCTCAACAACAGCTACGGCAGCGCCGTCACGGTGACGGGCGCCGGGTTCCTCCTCAACGACGAGATGGACGACCTGGCCAGCGCCCCCGGCAAGCCGAACATGTACGGCCTGGTGCAGGGTGACTCCAATGCGATCCAGCCCGGCAAGCGTCCCCTCTCGGCGATGACTCCAAGCCTCGTGGTGGACCAGAACGGGCAGTTGCTGATGGTCGTCGGGACGCCGGGCGGTCCCCGGATCATCACGATGGTGTATCACGTGATCAGCAACGTGATCGACCACCAGATGTCGCTGTCGGACGCGGTGACCGCGCCGCGGCTGCATCACCAGGGGCTGCCGAACGCCATTCGGATCGAGCGGGGGGGCTTCTCACCGGAGGTGATCGCCCAGTTGGAGAAGATGGGGCACGAGGTGAACGAGGCGGGATACACGGGCGACGTCGAGGCGATCATCCGCACCCCCACCGGCTGGCAGGGGGTGAGTGATCCGCGGCTGGGTGGGGGGGGAGCAGGATACTAAGGCAAGGCAGTTAGGCAGCGAGGCGGGGAGGCAGTGAACAACTCGTTCGGCCTCCCCGCCCTGCCGCCGCCCTGCCTACCTGGCGGCGAACGCCTCCGTGACCGTCATTGAGACCTGGGCGCCCGGGAGGACCGTGATGTCCTGGTCGCCGGTCTCGTTGGCCACCGCGGCTCCGCCGGCGGCGCCGACCACGCCACCGATGACCGCGCCCTTGGAATTTCCGCCGATGACCTTGCCGAGGACTGCGCCGGCCGCCGCGCCCGCGCCGACCTTGCCGGCCGTGCCCGCCGTGATGCCCCGACCCTTCAGCGTGTAGTCGAGGTGATCAACCTTCCCGGAAATCGGGTAGCTGGTGCCGTCGATGATGACGGACACGAGCGAGGCCGAGAACGTCTCCTTGCCCCCCTTGGTCGGGGCCGACTTGAACTGGTCCAGCCGGATGTTGACGGTGGAGCCGGCGGGAATGACGAGGCGGCCGTCGGCCGACATGACGTCCGCGCCGACCTTGGCCTGCATCATGGCGCCGGACTGGGTGGTCCGGGAACTCACGGTGTCAGACACGGTGGCGGAGAAGGTGGTGCCGGCCGCCAGTTCGGGCGCCGGCGCCGGGGCGACCGGCTTGGGGGTGGGCTTCGGGGTGGTCGTCTTCGGCTTGGCCGTGGCCGGGGTGGTCGCCGTTGCCGGGGCGTTGGCCGGCGTGGCGGCCGTGTCGGCCATCGGGTTGGTCGAGTCCTGCTGGGCGAGCTGCAGGTCGCGGCTGAGGCTGTCGGCGATGGCGGCGTCGGACTTGTCGCCACCACCGCACGCGGCGATGGTCAGGACGCAGAACGCGGCGAGTACGTTGCGCATGGTGGAACTCCTATGGGGACGGCTTGCCGGGTGACAATACACTCGACGAGATTGATCTCATGACAATCCTGAATATATGCTGAAGCAGCTCCGGGCGCTTGTGCCCTACCTCACAAAATACAAATCCACCTACGCCATCGGGATGGTGTGCGTGGTGGTATCGAACGCGCTGATCACTCTCGGCCCCAAGATTCTCGAACATGGCATCAACCTGATCGACGGCGGGGCCTCGCCGGCCGCGGTCGGCCGCGCCGCGCTCCTCCTTGTCGGCGTGACCCTCCTCGGCGGCACCGCCCGGTTCGGGATGCGCCAGCTCCTGAACAGCGGCAGCCGCCGCGTCGAGTTCGACCTCCGCAACGACCTCTTCGGGCAGTTGGAGCGCCTGTCGCCCGCGTTCTATGACCGGTCCTCCACCGGCGACCTGATGGCCCGGTCGACCAACGACCTCCTCGCCGCGCGGATGGCGGCCGGCCCGGCGCTGATGTACATGGTGGACACGGCGGTCCGCATCTCGATGGTGTTGCCCGCCATGCTGGCGATGAGCCCGCGGCTGACGCTCCTGGCGCTCCTGCCCCTGCTCGGCCTCCCCGTGGTGATGATCTCGCTCGGCCAGCAGATTCACCGGCGTTCGCTGGCCATCCAGGAGCAGTTCGGCACGATCACCACCCACGTCCACGAACACATCTCCGGGCTCCGGATCGTGCGGGCGTATCGGCAGGAAGCCGCCGAGACCGCGGAATTCCGGCGGCTGAACGATGAGTACCGGACGAGGAACATCGCGCTCGCCAAGGCGCAGGGGGCGTTCCACCCCCTGCTGGCCCTCCTGGCGGGACTCGGCGCCGTGGTGGTCATGGCCGTCGGCGGTCGGCTGGTCATGGCGGGCACGGTGAGCGTCGGCGAGTATGTCGCCTTCGGGGTCTACCTGATGATGCTCGCCTGGCCGCTGATCGCGCTCGGGTGGGCCGTCACGCTGGTCCAGCGCGGCGAGGCGGCGATGGGCCGGATCAACGCCCTCTTCCACGAGCGGCCCGCCATCACCTCCCCCACCAGTCCCGCCCTGCTCCCACCGCGCCGCGGTGCCCGCAGCGTCGGCATGGAGGGGGTCTGGTTCGCGTATCCCGGCGCCCAGGACCGCGGTTGGGTGCTCCAGGACGTGTCCTTCCGCGTGGAGCCGGGGCAATCCCTGGCCATCGTCGGGGCCACCGGGTCAGGCAAGTCGACGATTGCCGAGCTCCTCTCCCGGAGCTACGACCCCGACCAAGGGCGAGTCCTCCTGGACGGATTGGACATCCGCACCCTCGCGCTGGAGGAGCTCCGAAGGAACCTGGGGGTGGTGCCGCAGGAGACCTTCCTCTTCAGCGCGACCGTCCGGGAGAACATATTGCTGGGTGCCCCCGACGATGGTCGGCTGGACCGGGTGGCCGAAGTCTCGCAGCTGGCCGAAGCGCTGCCCGACCTCCCGAAGGGCTTTGACACCATGCTGGGCGAACGGGGGATCAACCTTTCCGGCGGCCAGAAGCAGCGGGCGGCCATCGCCCGTGCGCTGGCGCAGGATCCGCCGGTGTTCATTCTCGATGACGCGCTGAGCGCGGTCGACGCGCATACCGAGGCGCGCATCCTGACCGGGCTCCGGGACGCCCTCGCCGGACGGACCAGCGTTATCATTTCTCATCGGCTGGCCGCAGTCCGCGACGCCGACTGGATCATCGTGCTTGACCGCGGCAAGGTCGTCGAGCAGGGTGTCCACGCCGACCTGCTCGCGGCCGGCGGCCGGTATTGGGAACTGCTGAGCAGGCAGGAACTCGAGGAACAGCTGGAGGTATAACGGTGAGGCGGAGACAAAGACGAGGGAGGGAGCGCTTGCCGAAGTGATGACATCGCGAACCACCTGGAGAATCGCATGAAGCAGCCCGAGCGCATCATCACCGGCGCGGCCATCCTCGCTGTCGGCATCGCCGCCGCGGGATGGCTGGCGGGCGCCGGCCTTGCCGCCAGCCGCACCGCCGACCGGTACGTGACCGTCAAGGGCATCGCCGAGCGGGAAGCGCAGGCCGACCTCGCGCTCTGGCCGCTTCGGCTGGTCGTCAGCGACAACGACCTGAACCGTGCATATTCGCGGCTCTCGACCCAGCTCCAGCAGGTGCGCGGCTTCCTCGCGCGGCAGGGCATCGATACGTCGCTGGTGGAGCTGCAGGCATTCTCGGTCAGCGACGCCTCCACCAACCAGTACCGCACGTCCGAGGCGGTCACCCGGTATGTCATCAACCAGACCCTCATGGTGCGGAGCAGCGATCCGGCCGGTGTACTGGCGGCCAGCCAGAAGGTGGGGGAACTTGTTCAGGCGGGGGTGGTGTTCTCCTCGGGTCAGGAATATGGCGGCGGTGGGCCGACCTTCGTCTTTTCCGGCCTGAACGACCTCAAGCCCGAGATGATCGCCGAGGCCACGAGCCGTGCCCGCGAGGCCGCGGACCAGTTTGCCACCGACTCGAAGAGCCACCTCGGAGGCATCCGCCGCGCCAACCAGGGCGTGTTCGAGATCCTGGCACGCGACCAGGCCCCTGGCATCAGCGAGCAGGGCCAGATTTCGAAGCGGGTCCGCGTGGTCTCGACCGTGGAATATTTCCTGAAGGACTGAACCGACGCTTTACCCCGGGAGCAGATTTGTGATGCCCTCGAGCTCAGCCCTTCGCCTCGGCGCCCTGCTTGGTGCCCTGCTCGTCACGGCCGCGCCGCTCCGCGCGCAGACCGCCGAGATGACCAAGCAGGAATATTTCCAGTACGTGCCGCTCACCTACCCGCGGATCGTCCGGCAGACGATCGCCGACAGCATCTTCCAACTGTACGGTCCGGCTGCCGGCAACGGATTCATGGACGTGGCACCGCGGGACGGCGTCGACGACACCCGGGGAGAGCTGCTGCACGCCCTCGGCGTCCGCTTCGCGCCCTTCATGATCCGCAACACCGGCAACGTCCCCCTCGACATGCAGAAGGCCCAGGAAATCAGCGGCTCGACCATTCTGACCGTCGACCGGTGGGACATCCACGCTGCGGCGCGGCTGGTCGGCACCGAGACGGTGAACTTCGCGTCGCTCGGGGACGACCCCTGCCCTGCCGGCACCGTGTCCCGGGACAGCCTGCTCGCCCTCCTCCGCGTGCAGACGCCGATTGAAGACTGCCGCGTGCTCCAGTTGCTCCGGGAGTTCAACCCCAACAGCCCGCTGGCCGAGCGGTTCAACACCGCGGCCGTCCCGGCAGACGCGGATTTCTTCTCCGTGCTGTACTGGAACTGGCCGGGGTACAGCCCCGCCACCTGGAAGGCTGCGTTCGAGGACCCGGGAACCGGACTGATGAAGGAGGCCTACTGGCCCGCCATTTCGATCTACGTGCACCCGTTCATCTCGCCCGTGGGGGTGCTGGGGAGCCCCGACCAGCGCTATGAATTCATCCTGCAATACTGGTTCTTCTACCCGTACAACGACGCGGGGAACAAGCACGAGGGGGACTGGGAACACATCAACGTCGTGGTGAGCCCGATGTCGCAGGTGACCGCCCCGCAGACCCCCGACCAGATCGAGGCACTGCTGCGGCGCACCCCCGACGAGCTCGGCGGCGCCGACCCGCTCGTCATCCGACGCGTGGACTACTACTTCCACGAGAACATGATGCCGGTGGACTACTCGTCGCCCAACGCCTATGCCCCGCGCGCGGAGTGGCGCCGGCAACACCAGGCCATTTCAGGAGAGAAATACGGCATGGCGGAAGTCGCCGCCATCGTGCGGTACCGCGCGTGGGCCGACACCGCGGAGACGGTCGTCAACACCCATCCGATCGCCTACATCGGCGCCAACAGCAAGGGCCTCGACCTCTTCCTCTACTCGCCGGGCGCCCACAACCAGGACGGGCACGGCACCTACCCGTTCGCGGGGATCTACCAGGGCATCGGCCCCGCCGACGCCGCCGAAGAAGTCAAGAAGGGGTTCGACCACCAGGCGTACCTGACCGGCGGGGCGCCCCTCCCCGACTACGTGGAACCGTTCGACTCGGCCAGTCGCGTCAAGCTCCTCCCCGACTGGGAACGAGTCTACACGCAGGTGTACACCGACCCCGACTACCGGCGGGATTGGGCCTGGTTCGTCCTCCCGATCCGCTCGGGCTACCCCGCCGCCAAGTCTCCGTTCGCCGGGATCGTGAGCCATGCGGAGACCGGCAACCTGGCGCCGTTTACCGTGACCTACAACGGCGGATGGAACCGGAGCGGCGCGTCGGGGGGCTATCACCTCTACGATCCGCACCGGCTCCACGCGATCGTGACCAGTTCGCCGCTCGACCAGGTGCAGAACAACCTCGGCTACCTGAATGCCCCGATCGTCGCGCTGATCACCCTCCCGCCGGTCGACGTGATCTACAAGATTCTGCTCCTGCCGGTGCGCCGGATGTTCGGCAAGTTCCCCGTGCAGTACATCCCGAAGGCCGAGCTGCCGGTCCGGGTCATGTCGGTGGGCGGCGGCGTCATGACCGCCAACATGCAATCCGACTGGGTGGCGCTCCTGCTGGCGGGGCCGCAGCTGGGCGAGATCCTGGGCCGTTACGTCATCGCCGACTCCAGCCTCACGCCCTCCGGCCAGGAAACCGACAACGCGGAGAACGCCACCTCGTACGCGGTGCAGATGGGTTTCTATCTGGGCAAGCGCTGGGTCACGGAGAACACCTTCCACAACTCGACCAGCGGCCTGAGTATCTCGGTCCCCATCACCGACAGCCCGGCGGACCCGTTCGATGTGACCGGCACGCTCAACTTCTACGAACTGGCCAGCAGCATCCGCTACAACCTGCTGACTGGCGGGATCCAGCCATACCTGAAGGTGGGGTACGGCTGGAGCTGGTATCGGGTGACCGACATCGCGACCGACGGCGTCCCGCTCTCCAACCCCGACGGCCCGTGGATCCGGCAGCCCACCTTCTTTCCGAACAACAACCTCTGGCCGAATACGACCCACTACGGGGCCGGGCTCGAGTTCTTCCTGCTGCGGAGCAACGCCCCCCTCTTCCGCGGGGTCGATGTCAGCCTGAAGGGCGAGTGGGCGTCCTACCACAGCGGTCTGGGGGTGTCATTCGAGAACGCGGCATTGCTCGGGTTCGACTCGCAGCCAAGCGTGTCACGCAGTACCCTGAGCTTCTTCGGAGTGATTAGCTTCTAGTCTCAACCTGAACAAAGGAGTCCCATCAGCATGCGTATCCCCCTGACGCTCGCGCTGGTCGCCTCCCTGGCCCTCACGCCAGCGGCCCACGCGCAGAAGGCCGCCAAGAAGCCTGGCGGCAAGCCCAACATCCTGGTCATCTGGGGTGATGACATCGGCTACTGGAACATCAGCGCCTACAACCTCGGCCAGATGGGCTACAAGACGCCCAACATCGACCGGATCGCCCGTGAGGGCGCGCTCTTCACCGACCTCTACGGCCAGCAGAGCTGCACCGCGGGCCGCGGCGCCTTCCTGACCGGCCAGAGCCCCTTCCGCACCGGTCTCCTCAAGGTCGGGCTCCCAGGCGCCAAGGAAGGGCTGCAGCCCGAGGACGCGACCGTGGCTGAGCTCCTCAAGCCGCAGGGGTACGTGACCGGCCAGTTCGGCAAGAACCACCTCGGCGATCTCGACGCCATGCTCCCGACGATGCACGGCTTCGACGAGTTCTTCGGCTCGCTCTACCACCTGAACGCCGAGGAAGAGCCCGAGAACCCCGACTATCCGAAGGACCCCGCCTTCCGCGCCAAGTACGCGCCGCGCGGCGTCCTCCACAGCTGGGCGCTGCCCAACGGCGGCCAGCGGATCGAAAACACCGGCCCGCTCACCAAGAAGCGGATGGAGACGATCGACGAGGAGTTCGAGGCGGCCGCGAAGGACTTCATCACCAAGTCCGCCAAGGGCGACAAGCCGTTCTTTGTCTGGTTCAACTCCACCCGGATGCACATCTGGACCCATCTCCAGCCCAAGAGTGAGGGAGTCACCGGCCTCGGCGTCTATCCCGACGGCATGGTGGAGCACGACGCGCTGGTCGGCCGGCTGCTGGCCCTGCTCGACAGCCTCGGCATCGCCGACAACACCATCGTGATGTACTCGACCGACAACGGCGCCGAGAAATTCTCCTGGCCCGACGGCGGCACGTCGCCGTTCCGCAACGAGAAGGCGTCGAACTGGGAAGGGGCGTTCCGGGTGCCGGGGATGATCAAGTGGCCGGGCACCATCAAGCCGGGCACGGTGCTGAACGACATCGTGTCGCATGAGGACTGGGTCCCGACCCTGGTCTCGGCCGCCGGCAATCCGAACGTCAAGGAGCAGCTGCTCAACGGCTACGCCGCCGACGGCAAGACCTTCAAGGTCCACCTCGACGGGTACAACCTGACCGACTACCTGAGCGGGAAGGGACCGGATCCGCGGAAGGACTTCTTCTACTTCAACGACGACGGCTCGCTGGTCGGGCTCCGCTACAACCAGTACAAGGTGGTCTTCGCGGAGCAGCGGGCGGACGGGTTGGACGTCTGGCAGGATCCGTTCGTGCCGCTCCGCTTCCCGAAGCTCTTCAACCTCCGGTCGGATCCGTTCGAGACGGCGGACCACGAGAGCATCAACTACGGGAAGTGGCGCATCGAGCATGCCTTCGTGCTGGTGCCCGCCCAGGAATACGTGGGGCGGTTCCTCGCCAGCTTCAAGGACTTCCCGCCGCGTCAGAAGGCAGGAAGCTTCTCGGTGGACGACGCGCTGAATGTGCTGTTGAACGGGAATCAGCAGAACAACGAGGTTGGCAGCGGGGCAGCGGGGCAGCGGGGCAGCGGGGCAGCGGGGCAGGAAGCTATTCTCTGCTCCCTGCCCCGCGTTGGTCCGCGCCCCTTCGTCCCCCCCTCTCCACATGGTGGAGAGGGGGACAGGGGGTGAGGTGAGCCCTACAACCGTCCCTTCAAGAACCCCGGTGTCAGCCCCTGCAGCCACCCCGCCATCCGCGTGAACTCTCCCGTTACCATCAGCAGGCCCACCAGGATCAGCAGCAATCCGCTGAGCCGCATGACCCACGGCAGGTACTTCCGGAACCTCTGGAACCAGTCGAGGAACGCCTCCATGGCCCACGCCGCCGCAAGGAACGGCACGGCGAGCCCGGCGGAGTAGGCACCGAGCAGCGCCATCCCCCGCCCCACATCCCCCTGCGTCGCTGCCATGCCGAGAATGCCGCCGAGAATGGGGCCGATGCACGGTGTCCACCCGGCGGCGAACGCCATCCCCACCAGCACCGATCCGAGATAGCCGATCGGTTTCCGGTCGAGGTGCACCCGCTGGTCCATCTGCAGGAAGCGGAACTTGAGGACCCCCATCGCGTACAGCCCGAAGAGGATGATCAGCACCCCGCCGACCCGCTGGAGCCAGACCTGGTAGTACTTGAGCGCGGAGCCCAGCGCCGTGGCACTGGCGCCGAGAATCACGAAGATGAGCGCGAACCCGAAGACGAACAGCAGCGCGTGGACCATGGCCATCCGGCGGCGGCCGCTCATTTCTTCCAGGGTCATGCCGGTCAGGAAACCGAGGTAGCTCGGCACCAGCGGCAGCACACAGGGGGAGAGGAAGCTCAGCACCCCCGCGGCAAAGGCCACGAAGAAGCCGAGGTTGTCAGGAGTGTTCACAGCCCCTCCAGGGCGCGACTCTGGCAGTCACGGCAGGTGCCGTGCAGCTCGACGCGGTGAGTGCGATAGCGAAACCGATGTTCGTCGGCGATGATCGGGAGCATCCGTTCCAGGCGCTCGTTGGTGAACTCCTCGACCCCACCGCAGGAGGTGCAGACGAGGTGCCCGTGCGATCCCTGCGGCGTGGCCCCCTCATATCGTCGAGAGCCGTCCCCGAACTCGTGGCGCCGGATCAGCCCGCTTTCCACGAGCAGGTCCAGGGTGCGGTAGACCGTGGCAATGCCGATGCGCTTCCCCTGCCCGGAGAGGCGCTGGTGCACGGCGGCGGCATTCAGGTGGTCGGGGGCGGTGAAGATGGCGTGCGCAATCAAGTCGCGCTGCTGCGTCACGGGGAGGCGATGCTCCCGGAGATAATGGCGGAACCGCTCGAGGAGGTCGGCGGCCTCAGCCGAGGTCAGGTGCGCCATCGTCCTCGGCGGGATACCACCGCTCCAGCGGAATCTGGACCGGCGGCTCTTCCTCGGTCCGCTTCGGGACCAGCGCCACGAGCTCCTCGACGGCGTCGACCGGGCCACTCCCCACCTCGGCGAACTCGGAGGCGAACTCCCCCCGCTTCTTGCCCTTCAGGGTGTGGGCGTACTGCGCGGTATAGATGCACAGCCGGTCGTCCACGATCCGCGAGAGGATGGCGGTGCCATACTCCTTGCCGTCCCGCCGGAAGGGGCGGAACACCCAGAGGCCGTGCAGGTCCGCCACGGGCAGTTCCGTCGCCACCGCCTCGGCGAGCAGCGCCCATCCATTGCCGACCCCCGGCTCCGGGGGCGTCGTTACCTGGTAGCCTGTTCCCATTTTTCCACGTAGAGTCGGAGGACGTGCATGAAGTCCTGCGCGTTGGTGACGACGCCGTAGGCCTGATGCGTGCCGCGATCCTTCAGCTTGTTCACCACGAACTCGGTCTGATCCACGCAAATGGTCATCAACTCGGCGGGGACGCCGTCGTAATGCGTATGGAAGGCGGGGAGCATGTTGCCCACCGCGATCGCGTGGAGTGCGGTGGCCACAAAGATGGCGCCGGTGGCCCGCACCGCATGCTCACGCATGGCGTCCTGCGCGGCCAGCGCGTCGTGGATCACCCCGGGCAGCGGCCCGTCGTCGCGAATGGAGCCGGCCAGGACGTACGGCACCTTGCTGGTGACCAGCGCGTGCATGATGCCGCTCGTGATGAGCCCCGACGCGACCGCCTGTTCAATCGACCCGGCGGCGCGCACCCGGTTGATGGCCCGCATGTGGAGCCCGTGGCCCCCCTCGGTGGCCTGCCCCGTATTCGTCATGCCGAGCGTCGTGCCGAAGATGGCCGCCTCGATGTCGTGGACGGCCACGGCATTGCCCGCCAGCACCGCCTGCACGTATCCGTTCCGAATGAACCACTCGAAGTCGCCACGCGCGCGGGAGTGCACCAGCGCCGGCCCGGCCACCCAGAGGACGTACCCGCCGCGCCGCTTCTCCTCGCCGAGCTTCGCCGCCAATTCCTCGTAGTTGACCGGCCGTTCCCGGCTCACCTCCGTGGACATGAAGCGGAACTCGTTGCCGCTGTGCGCGCCGGACAGGAAGCCGGTGGTGTGCACGTACACGCCCTGGCTGCCGTCTTCCGCCTCCCCCATCACGATCTGGTCGCCCTTCTTCAGCCGCCGGGGTTCCGACACCGCCAGCCCCTCACCTTGCCGGACGATGACGCAGTCCATCCGTGGCCGAACCGGCATGACCCACGTTCCGCCGCCGAGATGGACGTAGGTCGGGAGGTTGGAAGTCGAGAAGAAACCCTCGGGGAGGACCCCGTCGGCGGGGAGCGGGGCGAAGCGCGCCGCGGGCGCCCCAGCGAGCGGGACAGTTGTGAAGTCAGGCGGGGTATATCGTGGAGTGGCCATAGGTTGGGGAATCTTAGGGGTGGCGGAGGGGGGATTCAAGGCGCCATCACCCGTCGTTTGTCCCGCGATTGCGTGGGGGTATATTGGGATATTGTCAGAGAATCTTCCCCGTCGTTCCGCCCGCGCAGCAACTCCACAGCATCCCACCGGAGGATCTCATGCCCACGCGCCGCCGCGCCCTCCAGTTCATGCATCTGGTCAGCATCTGCCTCCTCGCCGCCTGTCAGCCGTCGGAGAAGGCACCGCCAGGCGGTGTCGCGGCCGCCGGTGGCATCGACCGGACCTCGCTCCCGATCGTGCCGCCTCCGACACCGACCATCACCACGCTGGATGTTCGTGACGCGACCCCCCCGCCGCCCTTCCGGGTGACCGCGCCCGAGGGCGCCCCGAATGTCGTCGTCATCCTGATCGACGACATGGGCTTCGGCCAGCCGAGCACCTTCGGCGGCCCGATCCCGATGCCGACCATGGATTCCCTGGCCACCGCGGGGCTGAGGTTCAACCAGTACCACACGACGGCGCTCTGCTCCCCGACCCGCATGGCCCTGCTCACCGGGCGAAACCACCATGTGGTGAATACCGGCGCCATCATGGAGGTGTCCACCGGCTTCACCGGCAACACCGGCATCCGCCCGCTCAGCACCACGCCCTTGGCGGAAATCCTCCGCCAGAACGGCTACAGCACGGCCGCGTTCGGCAAGTACCACGAGACGCCCCCGTGGGAAGTCAGCGTGTCGGGGGCCTACGACCGCTGGCCGACCCATTCGGGGTTCGACAAGTTCTACGGCTTCATCGGCGGGGAGACGAACCAGTGGGCGCCGCTGCTCTATGACGGCACCACCATGATCGAGCCCCCGCGGGACCCGAGGTACCACTTCACGGTGGACATGACGGACAAGACGATCGCGTGGATGCAGGCCCAGCACGCCCTGACCCCCGACAAGCCGTTCTTCGTCTACTACGCCCCGGGCGCCACCCATGCCCCGCACCATGTGCCGAAGGAATGGATCGCCAAGTTCAAGGGACAGTTCGACCAGGGGTGGGACAAGGTGCGCGAGGAGACCCTCGCCCGGCAGATCAAGCTCGGCGTCGTACCGGCCGGCACCCCGCTGGCCCCAAAGCCGGAGGCCATCAAGGACTGGGACGCGCTCTCACCCGACGAGCAGAAGCTGTTCGCGCGCCAGATGGAGGTCTTCGCCGGCTTCGCCGCGCAGACCGACCACGAAATCGGGCGCGTCCTGCGGGCGCTCCGTGACATGGGCGTGGCGGACAACACCCTCGTCTTCTACCAGGCGGGGGACAACGGCGCCAGCGCCGAAGGCAGCATGATCGGCCTCTTCAACGAGATGACCTATTTCAATGGGGTGCCCGAGAAGCTCGGGGACCTCCTCAAGCGGATGGACGAGCTGGGCGGGCCGACCACCTTTCCGCACTACGCGGCGGGCTGGGCCGTGGCGGGCGACGCACCGTTCACCTGGACCAAGCAGGTGGCGAGCAATTTCGGCGGGACGCAGAATCCGTTGGTCGTCTCGTGGCCCGCCCGGATCAAGGCGAAGGGAGACATCCGCTCCCAGTTCACCTACGTGACCGACATCGCCCCCACGGTCCTCCAGGCCGCGGGGCTCCCGGAGCCGAAGACGGTCAACGGCGTGGTCCAGCTCCCGATGGACGGCTCCAGCCTTTTCTACGCATTCGACAGCGCGTCGGCCAAGACAAGGCATGGCACGCAGTACTTCGAGATGTTCGGCAACCGCGGCATCTACCACGACGGGTGGTTCGCGGGCACCATCCACCGGGCGCCGTGGGAGTATGTGCCGCGCCGCCCCCTCAAGGACGACGTCTGGGAGCTGTACAACGTTGATGCCGACTTTTCGCTGGCCAACAACCTGGCCGAGCAGGAACCGGAGCGGCTCAAGCAGATGCAGGACTTGTTCATGCAGGAGGCGGCCAAGAACCACGTCCTGCCCATCGACGACCGAGGGGTGGAGCGGTTCGATGCCGGGCTGGCGGGCCGGCCGGACCTCATGAACGGGCGCACCGAACTCACCGTGTACCCGGGCATGCACGGCATGATGGAAAACGCCTTCATCAACGTGAAGAACCGGTCGCATGACATCACCGCCGAGCTGGTGGTGCCGCCGGGGGGTGCCGACGGCGTCATCCTGGCCCAGGGCGGGCGGTTTGGGGGCTGGTCGCTCTATGTGAAGAACAACCGGCCGGTGTACGCCTACAACTACCTCGGGCTCGAGATGTTCAAGGTCAGCTCCCCCACCCCGCTGCCGAGCGGCACGGTGACGCTGAAGTATGTCTTCGTGTACGACGGCGGGGACCCTGGTTCCGGGGGCGTGGAACGGATCCTCGTCAACGGGAGGGAAGTGGCACAGGGGCGCATTGGCCATACCCAGGCGAGCGTCTTTTCCTCGGATGATGGCGCGGACGTGGGGCTCGACGAGGGCACGCCGGTCTCACCCGACTACCCGGCCTGGGACAACGGCTACGCCGGTGCGATCGTGAGGGTGACGATCAAGACCCAGGAGCTGGAGCTGACGCCCGAGCAGAAAAAGCGCCTCGAGGAGCTGGATCGAAATGCGGCGCTCGGCATCGAGTGACCTCGTGCCGGACCATCCGTAACGGTCTCGGAACAATCGGGGGCCACCTTCGGTACAGCAGGGGGTGGCCCCCATTATCTTTGTGGTTCCCGGAGATCTCCCCCTGAATGCATGGAGCACACGTATGCGCATTGCCCTTCCCCTGACGGCTTCCCTGGCGGGGTGTCTCGCGTTCGCGGGCACGCTGAGCGCCCAGGCACCCGCCCTGCCCCCGGCCAACGTGCAGACCCTCGGTGCCCCCGCCAAGATGGACAGCCGGTTTGGCGCCCTTGAGTTCAAGGACGGCGCCCCGACGGCTGCTACCGCCGATGCGGTCCATTCGGCCCTGGCGTTTACGAACGCCCTGGACGTCTACAACAACAGCTTCCGGGGCGCCTCCGCGTACGGGCTCCGGACCGGGTTCTACAGCCTCGGTGCCCGCGGCAACGACGTCCTGATCTTCTCGCAGTTGATGGACTCGAAGTCGGTCTTCCTGACCGGCAACGCCGACACCATCTACTACCTCTCCATCCTCGACCTTACCAAGGGCCCGATTGTCATCGAGCAGCCGCCCAAGTCGGTCGGCACCATCAACGACATGTGGTTTTCCTGGATCATCGACATCGGCACCCCCGGCCCCGACCGGGGTGAGGGCGGGCGGTACCTGATCGTGCCCCCGGGCTACGACGGCCCGCTGCCCGAGGGCGGATACTATGTGGCGCACTCGAGCACCAACTATGCGCTCTACGCCGCCCGCGCCTACTTGGTCGACAACGACCCGAAACCGGCCGTTGCGATGATCAAGAAGTACATGAAGATCTACCCCTATACTCCGGGCGCCGAGGGCACGAGCATCGCCTCGGCACTCGAGGGGACGGTCCGGATCGCGCAGAACCCACCGATTCCCGAGACCAAGTTCATCGAGGGATCGAACCGGGTCTTCAACACGATCCCCCCGAGCGACTACTCGTTCTTTGAGATGATCAACGCCAACGTGCAGGAAGAGCCGGCCACCAGCTACGATGTGGAACTGGCCGGGCAGATGGCGGCCATCGGCATCGTGAAGGGCAAGCCGTTCAATCCTGACGCCCGGATGAAGAAGATCCTCACCGAGGCCGCCGCCGTCGGAAACGCCACCGGCCGGGTGCTGAACTGGCGGCCGTTCGAGTCGCTCAACTGGTCATACTATCCCGGGTCCTCGTGGACCAGCATGCTCTGGGAGGGCGGCGCCTTCTTCGAGACCCCGCCGCCGATGTTCACCAAGGACGGCATGTTCAAGCCACTCCCGCCGACCGGCGCCCGGACCCTCGCGTCGCGCACGGCGTTCTATTACGGCTACACCCTGGATTCGCCGGGCATGATCATGCGGATTCCTGGGGTCGGCTCCCAGTACCTCATGGGGTTCCTGGACGCCAACAAGAATCCGTTCGATGGCGCCAAGACCTACAAGGTGACCCTGCCGCCCAACATCCCCGCCCGGGCGTTCTGGTCGTTCACCCTGTATGACAACCAGACCCGCTCGATGCTGGCCACGCCCCAGCTCTATCCGCGGGCGGGCAGCCAGAGCTACCCCTCGCCGGCCGCCAAGGCGAGCGCGGACGGCTCGACCACCATCTACTTCAGCCCGAAGCAGCCCGCGGGCGTGGATCGCGGCAACTGGATCCAGACCGACCCCGCCAAGGGGTGGTTCACGATCCTGCGCCTCTACAGCCCGCTCGAGTCGTTCTTCGACAAGAGCTGGCGGCCGACGGAGATCGAACTGGTCAAGTAGCGGCGCGAACTCGGCCCTGGGATCCATCGGGGGAGCTTACACTCCCCCGGTGTATCTTTCAGGGGCCAGCGGTTCTGGCGATACGGTATATATGTGTTATAACAAAGATTGTCGTCTCACACGATGTGGAGAACCACCATGAGAACTCTCGATGCCCCAACTCGAAAAGACCTCAGGGAGCGGCGCGATGCCCCCCTTGCCACCCCCACCGACCTGAAGCCGGCCGCCACCCGTGACATCTCCGGCGCCATGAACGCCGTGCTGGCCGATGTCTTCGCGCTGTACCTCAAGACCAAGAACTTCCACTGGCACATGAGCGGGCCGCATTTTCGCGACTACCACCTGCTGCTCGACGAGCAGGCGGCGCAACTCTTCGCCATGACCGACGTCATCGCCGAGCGGGTGCGGAAGCTCGGTGGCACCACCATCCGGTCGGCGGGCCACATTGCGCGGCTGCAGCGCATTTCCGACAACGACGCGGACTTCGTGGACCCCCAGGACATGCTGTCCGAGCTCCGCGAGGATAACAAGACGCTCACCTCGAACCTTCGGGAGGCGCATGAGGTGTGCAGTGGGCATGGCGACGTCGCCACCACCAGCCTGATCGAGGTCTGGATCGACGAAACCGAACGGCGCACCTGGTTCCTGTTCGAGGCGGCTGCGCCCTCAAGTCACAACGGCCGCTAGACCAGACTCACCAGATCCCGGTCAATCGCCTGACGCGCCTCCCTGGTTCCAGGGAGGCGCGTCTAGCGTACCGGACGATCCGCCCCAGTCCCCCCTCCCATCCCCCATCAGCACCAACTGTCACCTCTAACAAGGACTGATAGGCCACGCTGAAGTGCGCAGATCATGCGTCGAGGAAGAACGCTCCCTCGTCCAGCATCGCCTGGGCAAGCTGCTGTGCCGTCACCACGCCCTCGACGTCGGTGTCGACCAAGAACGGCCCGGTGCGCCCGGTAACGAGGGCCACCGTGGCACCCGCCGCGCGCATGGCCCCCATCACGGCCTCCATGCTCGCCGCACTGGTGACAGTTGCAAACCGACGATCAGCCGCCGCACCCGCCGTCGTCGGGCCTCGCGCGGCGGCTCGACAGATCGCGTCCGCCGTCAGGAATCCGACGACCCGGTGCTGATCCGTCACCAGGAAGAACGATGCGCCACCCTCCACCGCCAGGCCGGCCGCCATTTCATCCGCTGAGGCCTCGCTGCGGAGCCGCCCGATCCGCGTCTCCATGACCGCCTGTGCCCGGTCGCCGAGGTACGTGGCCGCCCGGAGCGCGGTCGGCAGGACGCGTCCGCGGCGCGAGAGCTTCATGGCATAGATGCTGTCCCTGCACAGCAGCGACCGCACGCCGTAGCTCACCGCCACCACCGCCGTCATCGGCACAACCACGCTGTAGTCGAGGGTCATCTCGAGGATCATGACGATCGCGGCCACCGCCGCCCCGGTCGACCCGCCGATCATCCCCGCCATTCCCGCCACCGCGAAGGCAGGCGTGCTGATGGCTATACCGGGGAATGCCATGTGCAGGACGATGCCATAGGCGGCCCCCAGGGTCGCACCCAGGAAGAGCGCCGGCGAGAAGATGCCGCCCGATGCCCCGGAGCCGAGCGTGAGCGAGGTCGCCAGCAACTTCCCGCCGAAGAGGAGCAGCATCAGGCCGAGGGAGAATCGCTGATCGCTGAGGATGTCCTGCACCGTAGCGTATCCGACGCCCTCGATGTAATAGTGTCCGAAGACGGCCATGAACCCGTAGATCATGAGGCCGACGGCCAGCATGCCCAGGAGGTGCTGGCGGTAATAGCTCCCCTTCACGCGCGTCGTGAAGAAGTCCTCGAAGGCATAGAGGGTGCGGATGAAAAGCGTGGAGGCCAGCCCCATGAGCACGCCGAGGCCAAGGTACGCCGGCAACATGTGCGGCTTGAGCAGGTGATAATAGGGCGTCGCCATCCCCGGGATCACGAAGGAGGGATGGGCGCCCAGGAAGACCTGCCCGATGTAGGTGGCCGTGACGGTGGCGAGGACAACCGGCACCAGCGTGCGGACGCTGACCTCCACCAGCAGGATCTCGACGACGAAGAGCACGCCGCCGATCGGCGTGTTGAACGTGGCCGCGATGCCGCCGCCGGCGCCACACGCAATGAGCACGATGCGCTGCCAGCGCGGCACGCGGAGGAGCTTTGCCAGGCTCGCGCCGAAGGACGAGCCGATCTGAATGATCGGTCCCTCCCGCCCGACTGACCCGCCGCTGCCGATGGACAGCGCCGACGCGAGGGACTTGACCACCGCCACGATCGGCCGAATGATGCCGCTGCGGTAGTGAATGGCGTCCATCACCTCCGGGACGCCATGCCCCTTGGCCTCCGGCGCAAAGGTCTTCACGAGGTACGCCACCCCGACCGCGCCCACGACCGGCACCAGGATGACCAGCGCCCCCCACGGGCTCTCCGGCGTGTGGGTGTTGGCGTCGTACTGCAGCGAGAACTGCCCGAGGAACAGGACGTTGTGGACCAGGCCGATCAGGCCACGAAACAGCACCGCGCCGAAGCCGGCCACCACCCCGACCAGCACCCCGAGGAGGCCAAAGGGCAGCGGCCCCATCGGGAGAACCGGTTCCTGCCTGGCGCCGGTCGTCACCACGCATCCTCCCTGCCCGGCGCCCGTCCGGCGCTCGACCGTGTGGTGATGATGCTGTGTTCCATGGCAATCCCTCCAGGAAGTTCGGCGCTAGAGCAGACTCACCGGATCCCGGTCGATCGTTACCCGTGTCTCCCGGTCCCCCGGCAGGCGCGTGGTGGCGTACCGCACGACCCGCCCCAGCACGCTTCCATCCCCCTTCAGCGCCACGTGCCACCGCCACCGCGTCTTGATGCGCGCCAGCGGGCAGGGCGCCGGCCCCAGCACCACCAGGTCCAGTCCGTGCCGATCGGCGAGGGCGGCCGCCCACTCCGCCGTCTCCGCCGCCACCCGGCCCACCGCAGGTTCGTCCTTGCCGGAGATGACCAGGTTCACGAGCCCGGTGGCGGGGGGATACGCCGGGGAATGGCGAAGTGACAACTCCTCGCCCAGGAAGCCCTCCGCGTCATGCTCGGCGGCGTGCAGCAACGCGTGATGCGCCGGCTGCCGGGTCTGGACGATGACCTTCCCGCCACGGGGCCCGCGCCCCGCCCTGCCGGCCACCTGCGCGATCAACTGGAAGGTACGCTCCGCCGACCGGAAGTCGGGCAGATGCAGCGCGGTGTCGGCGTCCACCACGCCGACCAGCGTCACGTTCGGGAAATCGAGCCCTTTGGCGATCATCTGCGTGCCGAGGAGGAGATCCACCTCCCGGCGCTCGACGGTGCCGAGGATGCGATGGTGCGCCCACTTGGTGCTGGTGGTGTCGAGATCCATCCGGGCGAGGCGCGCCTCCGGAAAGCGTTCGGACAGCCAGCGCTCGAGCTGCTGCGTCCCGATCCCGCGCATCTGGGCCACGGCGTGTCCGCAGGAGACGCAATTCCCGGTGAGCGTCGCCTCGAAGGCGCAGTAGTGACAGCGGAGCGCCGGTGGCGACTGGTGCACCGTCAGGCTGATGCTGCACGAGGGGCATTCCGGCACATGCCCGCAATCGGGGCACTGGAGGAACGCAGCGAACCCGCGCCGGTTGAGCAGCAGCATCCCCTGCTCACCACGGGCAAGGATGCGGGAGACCGCGGCGTCGAGCGTTTCCGACCAGGGGATGGCGCCCGACCCGGCGACCTTCGGCGTGGAGCGCAAATCCACCAGCTCCACCGGCGGCAGTTTCCCCGCCCCAACCCGTTCCGGCAGCCGTACCAGCCGCAGGCGCTTCCCCTCCCCCGACTCCGCCCAGCTCTCGAGCGACGGCGTCGCGCTCCCCAGCACCAGCCGCGCGCCCTCGAGCCGCGCCCGCACCGCGGCCACTTCCCTCGCATGATACCTCGGCGTCTCGCCGTTCTTGTAGGTCGCCTCGTGCTCCTCGTCGACCACGATGACCCCCGGCCCCACCACCGGCGCGAAAATGGCCGACCGCGCGCCGACGGCCACCCGCCGCTCCCCCCGGCGCAGCGCCCGCCAGGCGTCGGCCCGCTCCCCATCCGACAGCCCGCTGTGGAGCACCGCAACGTCGTCGCCGAACATGCCCCGGACTCGACGCACCGTCTGCGGCGTCAACCCAATTTCGGGAACGAGGATGATGGCGCCCCGGCCGCTTTCCAGCCCGCGCCGGATCGCCTCGAGATAGACGAATGTCTTCCCGCTTCCCGTGATCCCGAACAGGAGCGCCCCTTCGCCGCCCTGCAGGCTCTCGACCTCCGCGAGCGCCCGCTGCTGGTCGCCGGAGAGATTGTCGGGTGGCGGGGTGCCGACCTCGCCGGCGAAGGGATCGCGCACCCGCTCGACGTCCTCGATGGTCGCCTGGCCTCGGGCCACCAGCGCGCGAATCAACGCACCGCTGAAGCCGAGCTGGGTGCGGAGGTGGGCCACCGAGGCGGTGCCCCCGAGTTCCTCGACCGCCTCATAGAGCGCCCGCTGGCGGTGCCTGCTCCCGAAGAGCGCCTGGCGCTCCAGAAGCGTCGGTCGCTGCTCCGGCAGCGTCAGCACGCGCTCGGTCACCGCGCCGCCCCCGGTGTCGGGAGACTCGATCCTCAGCGTCACGGCGCCGACCCGCGCCAGCCGGTCGACGGCGTCCCACACCGTGCGCTTCATCGCGCGGGCAATCGACCCGACCGGGGCGGAGCCCCCCTTGCGCTCCAGCCAGCCCAGGATCTCGGCGCCGGTGCCCCCCGGGACCCGGTGCGCCGCCGCGATCTCGACGATCACCTCGGAACTTCCCCAGAGCCCCGCCGGCAGCGCCGCCTTGAGCGCCAAGCCGATCGGCGCGCCGTAGTAGCCGGCCATCCACTCCACGGTGCGGAGGAGGGGCGGGGTGAGCGCCGGTTCATCGTCGGGTGCGGCCAGGATGGGGCGGGCGGTCATCTCCGGGGCGGGGGCATCGGCCGCCGTGACGACGCCGATGAGTTCCCGGCCCCGAACCGGCACGACCACCCGCGCCCCGGCCGCCACGCGGTCGGCCAGGGTATCGGGAATCTGGTAGGTGTAGGGAGTGGCGAGGGGAAGCGGGAGCGCGACCTGCGCATACCGTTCCGTCATCGCGGCGTGACGCCGAGCCCCGGACCGGTGGGAAGGCGGAGCTGTCCGCCGGAGATGGTGGCGCCCACGAACGGATCCTTGGCGAGCAGCGCCGCGCCGTCGAGGTCCACGATGTCCACCAGCGGGGTGAAGTGGGCCGCCGCGGTGATGGCGAGCGAGCTCTCGATCATGCAGCCGACCATGACCATCATGTGGTTGGCCCGCGCCACGGCGATCATCCGGAGCGCCTCGCGGAGGCTGCCGCACTTGGCCAGCTTGATGTTGATGCCGTCCACCCGGCCCACGAGCCCCGGGATGTCGCTCGCGACCTTGCAGGACTCGTCGGCGATGATCGGGATGGAGGCCGCCATGCGGATCATGCTGAGGCCATCGAGGTCGGTCGGCACCAGCGGCTGTTCCAGCACCGTCACGCCAAACTCCTCGAGCACCGGCAGCATCCGGATCGTGTGCTTGACGGTCCAGCCGCAGTTGGCGTCCACGCGGATTTCGCGGTCGGTGGCGTCGCGGATTGCCTCCAGCGTCTCGAGGTCGTGCTCGCCACCCAGCTTGATCTTGAGGATCGGGTATTCCGCAGCCTCCTCCACCTTCATCCGGATCCGGTCGGGCGTGTCGATGCCGATGGTAAAGGTGGACATCGGCGCCTTGGCCGGGTCGAGCCCCCACAGCTTGTACACCGGGACACCGAGCCGCTTGCCGACCAGATCGTGCAGCGCGGCGGAGAGCGCGGCGCGCGCCGAGGGGTTCCCCTTGAGCGCGGTTTCGAGGCGCCGCTCCGTTTCCTCGAGGTCGAACGGGTCGGCCGGCAGGTGCGTCGCATAGTTCTGGAGGGTCTGCATCACCGTCTCGGAGGTCTCGCCGTAGAACTTGGTCGGCGCCGCCTCCCCCCACCCTTCGTTGCCGTCGCCGTCGGTCAGGCGGACCCAGACAGTCTTGTAGTCGCTCTGGCCCCCGCGTGCGATGATGAAGGGGTGGCGGGTCTTGAGTTCGAGGTATTCGGCCTGGAGACGCAGCATGAAAAGATCCAGTCAAAGGGGTTCGGTCACCCGAGAAAGCTAACGCCCGGAAACTAACAAGACGAGGGAGGGTCGGAGGTTATGGATCGTCGGAGAAACTGCGAGCGGGGGTGCGGCCGCACCCACCAAGTTTTTCTTCCGACCCTCCGGCAGTTCTCCGACCCTCCCTCGTAAATATCCCAGAGGGCGGAACTAGGCCAACGCCGCCACGTGGGCCGCGACTCCCTTGGCCAGCCGTCCTGGCACATACCCGCCCTCAAGTGTCCCCACGATCGGGGTGTCGGGCATCCGCTCCCGCAGCCGCTCCGTGAGAATCCGGTAGTGCCTCGGCTCCAGCGTGAACCCGCCCAGCGGGTCCCCTGCCATCGCGTCGAACCCCGCCGAGACGATCACCGCGTCCGGCATCCAGTCCCGCGTGGCCACCTCGATGGCCAGCCAGAGATCCCGCACGTACTGCTCCGGCTCCAGCCCCGGCGGCCTCGGCACATTGAAAATGTTGCCCACCCCGCGCTCTGATGCGGACCCGGTATAGGGCCACCATGGCGACTGGTGGAGCGACACGAACCGCACCTCGGCGTCGTGCTCCACGAGCGCCTGCGTGCCGTTTCCATGGTGCACATCCCAATCCACGATCAGCACCCGCCGCCGGCCCAGCGCCTGGAACCGACGCGCCGCGATCACCGCATTGTTGACGAAGCAGAACCCCATCACCCGGTCGGCAAAGGCGTGGTGGCCCGGTGGACGCACCGCCGCGAAGGCGTGGCTTGCCCTGGCATTCCCCCGCTCGACGGCGGCCAGCACCGCGCCGAGGGCACCGAGTATGGCGTCCCAACTGTGGGCACTCATCACGGTGTCGGGGTCGAGAGGCCGGCCGCCGGCGGCGTGGGCGGCGGTCAGCAATGCGAGGTGAGCCTGGGTATGGACGGTGAGGATGACGTCGGGGTCGGCCGGGAGCGCCGTGATCAGTTCTGCCGCGGGCACCGCCGCCAGCGCATCGAGCACGGCTTCCATTCGCCGCGGGGCCTCGGGATGCCCAGGCCCCGGATCGTGGAGCACACAGCCGGGATGGCTGTAGACGGCGACGGCCATGACACCCGCCGAAGGGGAGAGGAGGCTACTTGACCGGACGGCGGCGCGTCGGCAGCACGATCAGCGCCGCGTTGTCGACCACCTTCGCCTGGTCGAGGGACGCCGTCTCGTCGTGCAGCGAGGCGCCGCGGAACTTCACCTCGTAGCCGTTCGGGTCCTTCGTGACATGCGTCATGACGAGCGCCCGGAGCTTGAGTTCGGCCACCGAGGCGGTGCCCGGCATCTGGAGCTCCACGGTATCCCATGCGTCCTGGACCGTGACCCGCACCAGCATCGCGTCCGCGCTCATGTCGTCACCACCACCGGCGTCGGCAGCGTGGAGAGGAAGCGCCCCACCGCCTGATCGAAGAAGAGAGTCGAGGCGCGCACCCGCGTGGCACCGTCGGCGGCAAAGACCGCCAGGGCGATCTCCTCGCCCCCCTGCCCCCGCAGGGTCAGGAACGCGGGACCCTCTTCCTCGGGAAAGGCCGCCGATTGCGGCATCCGCTGGGTGAAGAACGTCTTGGCAAGCCCGATCACCTCCGGGCCGGACAGCGTGGTCGTCGTCTCGTGCACCATGGTCCGCTCAGCGCTTGAGGATGGTGATGCCGGTGGGCTGCGCCGGCAACGGGGTGGTGCTCACCTTGGTGAGCGTGGTCAGGTCGATCACGTCCACCGCGCCGGGGTCGGCGCCGATGGACTCCTGGGTCACGTAGGCGTAGCGGCTGTCCGGGCTGAACGCCACGCCGTGCACGATCTTCTTGGTGGTGGGGATCCGCGCCACCTCCTTGAGCGTCTTCGCGTCGACGACGCTCGCGCTCTGCGCCTTCTTGTTGGTCACCACCACGTACCGCCCGTCCGGCGACGGCTCCACGTTGTAGGCGCCCGCGCCGACGGGCACTTCCTGGCGCATCGTCAGCGCATCGGTGTCCCATACCTGCAGCGTCCCCTTGTGATTGCAGGCGACGTACAGCGTCCGGTCGTCGGAGGAGAGGCTGACGAAGGTCGGCGCGCACTCGTTGTCCACCGGCGGCGCGGCGGCGGGCGCACTGGCCGGTGCGGCGTGGTTCATTCCCGCGTGGCCCGCGGCTGCCGCTGGCATGGCCATGCCGGAGCCGGTCTTGGCCCGGCGGACCACTTCGAGTGTGGCGGGGTCGATCTGGAGCACTTCGTCGCTGTGCATGCACGAAATCCACACCGCCGTGCCGGCATGGTTGACCTTCACGCCGTGCGGCATGTCGCAGGCGGCGATGTCGGTGATCGTCATCATGTCCGGCGTATAGACCGCCGAGACCGAATTGACCCGGGGGTGGTCGCCATGAAAGTCGGAGTTGGCCACGAAGGCGAAGTCGCCGTCAGGCGTGACCGAGATGGTGGTGGGGAAGTATTCAAGTTGCGCCCGGCCGGCCACGGTGTCGTTGCTGGCGTCGAACCGCCACAGCGTCCCGTACGGGGTGCCGTGCGCAATCGACACATAGTACCAGCGCTGGTCGGGGGAGACGGTGATGTTGTGCGGGCCGTCGATGTCCGCGGGCATGACGCCCACCGGCACCACGTGGTCCACCACCAGCGTGGCGCCCTCCGGCCGGAGCCAGGTGACGATGTCCCCCGACTCGCTGACCACCCCGACCCGGTACGACTGGGCGGCGAGTGGCGTCGCGACCAGCAAGAGTCCCAGCAAGAGCGAGCCCCGCATTGCATCCCTCCGACGCGTGAGTACCGACCCCAAAGTTAACCGCTCCCCGCCGGTTCCGCCGACACCGTCCCCCGGAAGGGCGCTGCCTGCTTCAGGAAATTCAGGAGCCCGCTGGGCCGCCGGAACACCAGGACCAAATCACCGGGAGGCGGGTCGGCGATGCCCTCAACCGTGAGGAAGGCCGGGAGGGTTGCCTCGGCGGGCGCCATCGCCCGATAGCGACGGCCATGCCACCCGAATTCGAGCGCCGCGGGGAGCCGACGAACGATGTGGTCGAGGAAGTAGTCGTCGTCCACCTGGTAGATGTCGTCGGCAATCGCTTCGCCGTCGAGGAAGAAGAGGGGATCAAACGCCTCGCCCTCGCCCCGCGCGAAATTCTCCTCGGCGGCCTCGTCGAACGCTTCCAGCGCCCCCTCGCGGGCGCGCCACTCGAGATGATGCCGCAACTCGTGGGTAAGCGTCTCCCATGCCTCCCCACGCCAGTCGAAGCCGGGGTCCAGCTCCGCGAGGGCGAGGAACGAGCCGTAGTAGAGCACCACCCGGCTCTGGATCTCGTCGACGGCGCCGGTCTCGCCGGCATGGAAGGGGATGCAGTGCCCGAGGGTGAAGATCTCGCCGCGGGTGGGATGCGGCACGGCGCGGGGGGAGACGGTGATCTCGGAGATCCCGTCAAGAAACTCGGCCGGCACCTCGGCGCTGAGCTTCGTGACCAACCTCCGAAAATCGGCGAGATTCATGCTGCCTCCCTGCCCCGCCGCCGCCCTGCCTACGCCGCGTCCAACGCCTGCGCAAGGTCCGCAATGAGATCCTCGTAATGCTCCACCCCCACCGACAGCCGCACCATCCCGGCGGTGATGCCCATGCGGACCTGGTCCTCGGGCGGGATGTCGGCGTGGGTCATGGAGCCGGGATGCTGGGCCAGTGACTCCGTGCCGCCGAGGCTGACGGCCAGCTTGACCATGGTCAGGGCGTTGAGGAAGCGGAACGCGCCGGCCTCTCCTCCGTGCACGTCGAACGAGATCATCGACCCCGGTGCCACACACTGCCGCTGGTAGACGTCGAACATGGGAGATCCTTCGGCGAGATGCCCGAGGTAGTGGACCTCGTCCACCTTCGGATGCTCGGCGAGGAAGTCCGCCACGTACCGCGCGTTCTTCATCGCCGCCGTCATCCGCATCTTGAGCGTCTCGAGGCTCCGGAGAAGGAGCCAGCCGGTCCACGGGCCCGCCATGGTGCCCATGAAGGTGCGGAGGGTGCGGATCGGCAGCATCACCTCGGCGGAGCCGGAGGCGGCGCCGGCAATCACGTCGCTGTGGCCCCCGATGAACTTCGTGGCGGAGTAGAGGACCAGGTCGGCGCCGTGCTGGAGGGGATGCTGCCAGAGCGGGCCGAGGAAGGTGTTGTCCACCATCACCACGGCGGGGCGGCCAGGGGCCGCAAGGCTGTGCACCAGGTCCGAGATGGCCTGGATGTCCACGAGCGCGTTGGTGGGATTGGCGGGCGTCTCGAGGAGTGCGGCGGCCACCGGGCGCCCGGCGACCTTGGCCGTCACCTCGGCGGCGAGGTCCGCCATCGGAATCCCCGCCTGGAAGCCCACGGGAATGACGCCGAGCCGCGGCAGGTAGTGCTTCACGAAGTGGTCGCAGCCGCCGTAGAGCGGCTCGCTGTGGATCAGCACGTCACCCGGTGTCAGGTAGGCCAGCAGCGAGGTCGTGATTGCGGCCATTCCGCTCTCGAAGACGGCGCACGACTCGGCGTCGTCCCAGAGCGCGAGGCGGCCCTCCAGAATTTCCAGGTCGGGATTGTTGAGCCGACTGTAGATCAGCCCCATCTCCTCCCCGCTCCGCTGCTCCCGGAGGCCGTACGCCACCTCGAAGAAGGCCTTGCCCGCCTCGGCCGACTCAAAGGCGAAGGTGGAGGTCTGGAAGATCGGGCACTTCACCGCCCCCTCGCTGAGCCGCGGATCGTACCCGTAGCTCATCATCAGGCTCTCGGGTCGCAACGGCTTCCCGCCGATCTCGCGATGCTTGCTCATTGATCCGCCCTTGTTGTCGGTCTTCAGCCTTCAGTCCGCTCCTTGAGCCACCCCTTGAGCGTATCCGCCGCCACCCGGTCCTGCGTCATCGAATCACGGTGCCGCACGGTCACGGTGCCGTCCTCAAGCGTCTGCCCGTCCACGGTGACGCAGAATGGCGTGCCCGCCTCGTCCATCCGGCGGTACCGGCGGCCGACCGCGCCGCTGTCGTCGTAGAACGCGGGGACGTGCGGCTTGAGGTCGTGATAGAGCCGGGTGGCAAACTCCGGCATCCCGTCCTTCTTGACCAGCGGAAAGATGCCGACCTTGATGGGCGCGATGGACGGATGGAAGCCGAGCACCACCCGGGTGTCGCCCTCGACCTGTTCCTCGCGGTAGGCGTCGACCAGCGTCGTCAGGGTGACACGGTCGGCCCCGGCCGAGGTCTCGACGATGTACGGCACGAACCGCTCGTTGTTTGCCTGGTCGAAGTAGTCGAGCTTCTTCCCGGAGGCCGCCTGGTGCCGCTGGAGGTCGAAGTCGGTGCGGTTGTGAATCCCCTCGATCTCGTTCCAGCCGAAGGGAAATTCATACTCGATGTCGTACGCCTCCTTGGCGTAGTGCGCCAGTTCCCCCTCGCCATGCTCGTGCCAGCGCAGCTTGGCCGGATTGAGGCCAAGGGCGTGATGCCAGGCCATCCGGATCTCGCGCCACCGCTCGAACCACTCGGTGTCGTCGCCCGGCTTCACGAAGAACTGCATCTCCATCTGCTCGAACTCGCGGGTCCGGAAGATGAAGTTCCCCGGCGTGATCTCGTTGCGGAACGCCTTGCCGATCTGCGCGATGCCGAAGGGCACCTTCTGGCGCGACCCCTGCAGGACGTTCAGGTAGTTGACGTAGATCCCCTGGGCGGTCTCGGGACGGAGGTAGATCACGGCGGCCGACTCCTCCACCGGGCCCATGAAGGTCTTGAACATCAGGTTGAAGAGCCGGGGTTCGGTGAGCTCGCAGGTGGTGTGCTGCCCCGCCTTCTTGCTCGGCTTCTGGGGGCACGGGGCGTCGTCGAGCTTGTCGGCCCGGAACCGCGCCTTGCAGGTCTTGCAGTCGACCAGCGGGTCGGTGAACCCGGAGACGTGGCCGGAGGCCTCCCACACCTTGGGGTGCATCAGGATGGCGGCGTCGAGGCCCTCGATATCGTCGCGGGCCTGGACCATGGCGTGCCACCACCGGTCCTTGATGTTCTTCTTGAGCGCCACGCCGAGGGGGCCGTAGTCCCACACCGAGCCGAGGCCGCCGTAGATCTCGGAAGACTGGAAGACGAATCCGCGCCGCTTGCAGAGCGACACGAGCTTGTCCATGAGGGTGGTGTCGGCCATCTGCCGGCTCGCAGGGAGGGGGGTGAAGGAGGAGTCTGGATACGCGGGATAATAGACGGGCCCGGAGGGAGCGACAAGCAACGGGTTCTCTGCAAGACTTTGCACGCAATGCACGGCACGATCGGCTGTTCCCTGCATGAAAGGGCGTGGCAGGAAATCACCTATCTTCCTACATGGCAATGGCTTAGGAATCTGCCCCTGCCCGGCACCTGAATTGCTTCCTCAGCTCCCCAGTCAGGCCACCCGTGTGGCCAGGAACCCGATCCACCGACCCGAAGCAGGAGTCCGAGATGCGCCCCGAACCGACCTCCCCGGCAGCGAGCCGGCTCACGACCCTGATGGCCGACCGGCGCGGTTTCGCGCTGGAGGCCACGCTGATCGTGCTGGTCCTCATCTCCGTCCTCGTGGGCGCCTCCGTGGCGAGCTACGTGATGGTGCAGCGCTCCGGCAGCGTGGACTACCGCGGAACGCGGGTGTCCTACGCCGCCGAGGCGGGGGCCGACGCCGTCATCTCGCAGCTGGCGGCGAAGATGACGGACGGCATCCTGAGCTCGGCGGACCTCGCCTCCATCACCCTGCCGACGCTCTCGGGCTTCACCTTTGCCGCGCCGACCGTCACCCAGATCGGGTCGCCGGTCCCGCGGACCATCACCTACGGCCCCTTCAGCGGGCTGATCGGCCTCAACCAGCAGATCGACATCGGCATCACCGCCACCGACCCGGCCAACAACCGGGCCCAGGTCGTGGTCACGGCCAACGCGCAGTCGATCCCGCTCTTCCAGTTCGGCGTGTTCTACGACGGCGACCTCGAGATCCACAACGGTCCCAACCTGGACTTTGCCGGCTGGGTGCACACCAACTCCAACCTGTACCTGAACTCCGGCTCGTCGCAGCACTTCATGGACCTGATCACCACGCCGGACAGCATCTTCTGGCAGCGGAAGAACGAGAACGACCGCGACAGCCACACCTATATCAACGACGCCTCGGGCACCCCCCGGACGCTCAACTTCGACAGCCGGAGCAACCCCGGCCAGTCGTTCGTGACGGCCAGCAACAGCCTCTTCAACGGCCGGGTCATGACCGGCGTGAGCGGGGTACAGCCCCTCCGCCTGCCGCTTCCCACCGGGATGCCGCCGATCGAGCTGATCCGGCCCCGCAGCGGCGCCGACGACGCCGACACCCGCGCCGTCAAGTTCGCCTGGAAGGCCACGGCGCACATCACGGTGGACCTGGCCCAGCTGAACAACGTCAACACCTGCGCCGGCCTGACCATCATCGGCTCGCCCCTGCCCACCGGCGCCAGCTGCGCCATGTTCTACGGCAAGAGCCAGGCGTACTGGGACAACCGCGAGAACATCGGCGTGGACGTCTTCCAGATCGACGTCGGCGCCCTGCAGACCTGGGCGGCCGCCAATTCCGCGCGTGACTACAGCATCATCTACGTCACCTTCATCAACGCGAGCGCCACGAACGCCAACCGCGACTACCCCGCGGTGCGCGTCACCAACGGGGCCACGCTCCGGGCCCCCATCACGGTCTCCACCGACCGTCCGCTCTATCTCTGGGGCAACTTCAACAGCATCGGGTGGCAGCCGGCGTCGTTCATCGCCGATGCGCTGACCATCCTGTCCAGCAACTGGACGGACGCGACGCACACGGTCCCGGCCGGCAACACCGCCGCCGGCGGCGGCTCCGACTACACCAGCACCGCGAAGACCACCGCGGCCGGCCTGACCACGATCTATGCCGCCGTGGCCGCGGGTCACTCGGCCACGCCGTGCGACTGGCAGCGGACGGGCTGCACCGTGCCGACGCCACCCCCGGCGACGAGCGGCGGGAGCTACGGCGGCGGGCTCGAAAACTTCCCGCGATTCCTCGAGAGCTTCGGCGGCTCCCGGACCGTGTTCTACCGCGGCTCCCTGGTGTCCCTCTTCGAGAGCCAGTATGCCGCCCGGCGGCGCTGGGCGTGGAAGAGCTACTACGACGCCCCGGACCGTGACTGGGCCTTCGACCTCCGGTTCCGCGACCCGCGCAACCTTCCCCCGGGCACCCCGGTGGTGGGCAGCGTGATTCAGACCTCCTTCCGGCCGGTGTTCTAGGATGGCACGCATGGCACCCAACGACCGAGCGGGCTTCACGCTCATCGAGATGGTCATCGTGATCGTCGTCATGGGCCTGGCGATGATGATCGCGGTGCCCCGGTTCCGGGTCTCGGACAAGACCAAGGCCCGGCAGGCGGCCACCCAGCTCGCGGCGGACCTCGAGGTGGCGCGGTCGACCGCGATGGCCAAGCGGGCCACCGTGCGGGTGGTCTTCGACCCGAGCACCAGGTCGTATACCGGCTACCTCGACTTCGACCGGGACAACGTCATCGGGGAAACCGCCGCCGAGCGGGATTCGCTCCACGCCTTCGGCACCCGCGTGCTGCCGACCGGCGCGTCGTTCGGTCGGGCGGGCCAGGTGGACATCACCAACTTCGCGGGCGCGGGGGCGATCACCCTCCCCGCCTCGCAGATCAACTTCGACGGCCGGGGGCTGTCCACCCCGTTCGGCACCCGCGGCGTCGTCTACCTGCAATTCGCGGCCGACACCGGCGCCGTGGCCGCCGTGACGGTGTCCGGCGCCGGCGGCGTCCGGCTCTGGACTTCTGAGGGAGGGTATTGGCGATGAAGCGGAAGAACGAAGGGGGATTCACCCTCATCTCGGTCATCATGGCCGTGGTCATCCTGAGCATCGGGATCATCGCGCTCGGGCGGTCCCAGGCGATGCTGGTCCGCGCCCAGGCCACCAGCGCCAGCCGGGACGTGGCGCTCGGCATCGCCCGCAACTACGTCGAGGAGGTCCGGAGCCGGACCACCCAGCCGGCCTCGGAAGGGGCAACGGCCGTGGACGAGACGGGCACCGCGAGCGCGGGCGGGCACTACAGCCGCTCCCTGACGGTCTCGGACCTGGGCGACGGCCTCTACCAGGCCATCTGCAGCGTGACCTATCCGCGGGGCCAGCAGCCCGTCCAAATCATCACTCTCATCTACCGGTGATCGCCATGCGCGTGCGTCTCCCCGCCGGCCGGGCCGGCTTTACCCTCGTCGAGCTGATGATCGCGATGATCGTCGGCCTGGTCGTGCTCGCGGCCGCCACCTCCGTCGTCGCGTCCACCTGGAAGGGCATCGCCGGCGGACGCACCCGCGAGGGGCTGGAGCGGAACGCCCGCTTCATCAACGAGGCGCTGAACCGCGACCTCTCCGAGACCGGCGTCGGCATCGCCTCCAGCGTGCGCTTCGGCTCGCTCACCGTCCGGAACGACACGATCGTGATCCTGAGCGTCCCCTACGTGAACGACACCGTGGCGGCGCCGCACACCTTCCAGTACGGGGGCGCCCCGCTGGCCGCCGCCACCGGCAGCTGCGGCACCTATTGCGTGGACGTGGACACCGTCCGGTTCGACCTGGCCGCCAACGACCTGGCGCTCCTGCAGGCCAACAACGAGCGGCGCCTCATCGAGGTGACCAACGTGAGCATCGGGAGCGGCGTGGCCTCGGTGACCTTCCGCCCGGACACCGTCCTCCTCCAGCACGAGGGCGCGTACGCCCGCAACCTCACGCTGCCGAACAACGGCGTGGCGGTGACGAAGCTGAAGTTCGTGTCGTATTGGGTGGAGAACGGCGCCCTGATGCGGGCGCAGGAACTGAACCCGAACGGGACACCCAAGGGGGAGCTGATCGCGACCGGCGTGGACAGCATCCGGGTCCGGCTGGTGTTCAGCGACGGCACCGAGGCGACCACCGCCAATCCGACCGACAGCAACGGCGACAACGACTGGGACGACATCCTGGCCATCCGGGTCAACGCCTGGATGCAGGGCGACCCCGTGGATCGCCGCGTCAACAACGGGCAGCCCGTGACCCGCGCCTACGGCTGGTGGTTCGCGCCCCGCAACCTGCGCTACGAGAAGAATCGAATCAGCTGAGTCCTACACTTCGATGATCTGGTCCCGCCGCGTCCCCACGCTCACGTAGCGGATGGGGGCGCCGGCGAGGTCCTGCAGCCGGTCCAGGTAGGCCCGCGCCTGCGGCGGCAGGTCCGCCATCCGCCGGGCGCCCTCGGTGGACTTCTTCCAGCCGGGCAGCACCTCGTACACCGGCTCCACCCGCTCCAACCGCTCCACCTCCGCCGGCAGCTCCTCGCTCCGTTCCCCGTCGATCCGGTACTCCGTCCCCACCGGGATCTCGCTGAAGCTGTCGAGGACGTCGAGCTTGGTGACCGCCAGGCCCGTCAGGCCGTTGACCCGCACCGAGTACCGCACCACGTTGGCGTCGAACCACCCGCAGCGCCGGGGGCGCCCGGTGACCGCCCCGAACTCGCCCCCGATCCGCTGCAGCGCCTCCCCGCCCTCCCCCTGCGCCTCCGTGGGCAGCGGCCCGTTCCCCACCCGCGTCGTGTACGCCTTCACCACCCCCAGCACGCCGTCGATCGCGGTCGGGCCGATCCCCGAGCCGACCGAGGCCCCGCCCGCCGTCGTGTTGGAGCTCGTCACATACGGGTAGGTGCCGTGGTCGACGTCGAGCAGCGCCCCCTGGGCCCCCTCCAGGAGCACCCGCTGGCCCGACCGCAGCGCCCGGTGCACCAGGAGCCCGGTGTCGGTCGCCAGGGGCAGCAGGCGGGGCGCCAGGCGCTCCAGGAGCGCCACGTGCTCGTCGAGCGACGCCGGGGCCGCCCCCATCATCGCCAGGAGCCGGTTGGCCCGGTCCAGCCGCTCCGCGAGCAGCGCCCGGAGCCCCGCCCCGTCCCGCAGGTCGACCACCCGCACGCCCCGCCGCCCGTACTTGTCCTCGTAGGTCGGGCCGATGCCGCGTCCCGTGGTCCCGATCTTCTGCGACTTCTCGCTCGCGGCGTCGAGCAGCTTGTGATAGGGCAGCACCAGGTGCGCCCGCTCCGAAATGAAGAGGCGGCCGGTGGTGTCCACGCCCCGCCCGGTCAGTCCGTCGAGCTCCTTGAAGAGGGTCTCCGGGTCGAGCACCACGCCGTTGCCGATGAGGCAGCGGGCGCCCGCATGCAGGATGCCGGAGGGAATCTGCTGGAGGATGAACTGCTCCTCCCCGATGACCACCGTGTGGCCCGCGTTGGCGCCCCCCTGGTAGCGCACCACGCAGTCGGCGCGCTCGGACAGCACGTCGACCAGCTTCCCTTCCCTTCGTCACCCCACTGGGCGCCTACCACGACGACGCAGTGCGTCTTCGGATCGAACATGGGTCCTCGCACGGGCTCAGGCCAACGAAAAGGGCCCCTCGCGGGGCCCGTGTATCCTCAGGGAAAAGCTAGCGGGCGACGGCCCCGGGGTCAAATCGGTCCGGCCACGAGCCGGCCGACCGCCTCGGCCGTCTGGAACGCCATGCCGGCCGGGGGTGTCGCGCGGCGTGTGCATCCGCCGGAGCGTGCCCCAGTCCAGGCGCGACACCGTCAGCGCCTCGGCCCCGTCTGCGAGAGCGGCCGGCTGTCCACGTACGCCCAGAGCGGCTGCCGCCGCTCCCGGACCACCGGGCCGCGCCCGCGAGCGCCCCCGCCACCGAGGCAGACCAGCGCCCCCGCCGCGCTGTGCGAGACCACGTACAGCTTCCCTGGTCGTCGATGGTGTCGAGGTTGATCACCTCCACGCCGACCAGCTGCGGACCGTATTCCCGGGCGAAGATCCGCGCGCCCACCAGCCCGAACTCCTCCGCGCCGGTGACCAGGATGCCGACCCTCGGGCGGGGCGGCCTCCGCGGCCACCAGGGCCGCCAGGAGCCCGGTGCCATTGTCCCGGGCGCCCTGGCGACGTCCCGCGCAGCGCGCCCCGCGCCGCGAGCCCGCAGGCGCTGAGCGTCAGCACGGCGGCGTAGGCCACCGTGTCGCCCCCCAGCGGCCCCCGGATCCGGAGCACCGCCAGGACGGTGAGGGTGGCGATGGCGAGCGCCGCCACCACCACGGCCACCACCCGCCCGGCCATCGACTGGCCCTGGGCCTTGGTGTCGAGATGCGCCACGATCCACCGCCGCACCGGCGCGGTCCCGCGGGTGGCGATGAGGTTGGCGTCCTCGCGCACCCCGCCGCCGAGCGAGGACCAGCCCAGCGCCGTGCCGCGCACCAGCATGGCGAGCGCCCCGAGACCGGCCAGCCACGCGCCAAGCGCCGCCCACGGGGGGGCGCCGGGCACGGTGACGAGCGGGATCTGCAGCAGGGTGAGCCAGCCGAGGCCGGCGCCGAACATCGGGAGGGCGTTGAGGCTGGACGGGAAGAAGGAGAACGGCTGTTCCTCGACCCTGTATCCGAGCGCGCGGAGATGATCGGCCACCAGGCGCCGCGCGTGCGCCGCCGCCGGCGTGCCCGCCTCGCGCGGGGCATCGAGGACCAGGGCGATGAGTTCGCGCGCGCGCGCCACGCTCAGCGCGCCTTCTTCCGGCGGTCCCGGCTGGGCGGCTCGGCCTCGCCCCGCGCCGCCGCCTGCGCCGTCTCCTCCGTGATGAGTCCCTCCTTGACCAGGTCGGCCAGGTGCTGCTCGAAGGTCTGCATCCCGTGCTGGTCGCGGCCCTCCGCCATCAGCTTGCGGAGGTCGCCCCACTTCGCGGGGTCCTTGATGCAGGCGCGCACCTGCGGCGTCCCCACCAGGATCTCGATCGCCGCCACCCGCCCTTCCTCGTCGGTCTTGGGCAGCAGCTGCTGCGAGATGATGCCCTTGAGCGCCTCGGACAGGCGCACGCGGCCGATGTCGCGCTCGTCGGGCTGGAACATCGCCACCATCCGCTCGACCGTGGTCGGGACGTCGGGCGTCGGCATCGCCGAAATCACCAGGTGCCCCGTTTCGGCCGCCTTGACGGCGATATCCGCCGTCTCCGGGTCGCGCATCTCCCCGATCAGGATCACGTCGGGATCCTGGCGGAGCGCGGCGCGGAGCCCGATGGCCATGCTCGCGGTGTCCACCCCGACCTCGCGCTGGGTCACCGAGCAGTTGATGTCGCGGTGGAGGAACTCGATCGGGTTCTCGATGGTCACCACGTGCTTCTGCTTCGTGCGGTTGATGTGCTCGATGATGGCGGCCACCGTGCTCGTCTTGCCGCTGCCGCTGACGCCGGTCACCAGCACCAGGCCCCGCTCCAGGTCGGCCAGGGTCGACACCACCTCCGGAAGTCCCAGCGACTCGATGGAGGGCACCGCGAAGGGGATGACGCGCATCACGATCATGAACGACGAGCGCTGCCGCAGCACGTTGACCCGGAAGCGGCCGACCCCCGGCATCCCCCACGAGCAGTCGAAGTCGCGCAGCCGTTCGAGGTGCGCGCGGTCCTCCTCGCTCGGGATCAGCTTGTGGGCGATGGCCCGGGTCTGGTCCGGCGTGAGCCGCTGCTTGGTGAGCGGCACCAGGCGCCCGTTGATCCGGGCCCGGAACACGTCGCCCGCCTTGATGTGCAGGTCGGACGCCCCGCGCTCGACCGCCGCCTTGATGATCTTCTCCATGGAACCTCAGGCGCTCGGGTGGATGGGGGGCAGGAAGCCCATTCGGGACTTCACCTCGTCAAGCGTCTCCCGGGCCACGGCCCGGGCGCGCGCCGCGCCGTCGGCCAGCAGCGCGCGCACGGCACCCTCGTCGGCGCGCAACGCCGCGGCGCGCTCCCGGATGGGGGCGAGCGCGGCCGACATGTGCTCCGCGAGCACCCGCTTGCAGTCGAGGCAGCCCCATTCGGCGCCGCGGCACTTGCGGGCCACCTCCACCACCGTCTCGGGCGGGGAGAAGTGCTTGTGCAGCGTGTAGATGTTGCAGATGTCGAGTTGCCCGGTCCTTCTTCGTGACACGGGCCGGGTCGGTCACCGCCGGCCGGAGCTTCTGCCAGATCTCCTCGGGGGTGTCGAGCAGCCCGATCGTGTTGCCGAGGCTCTTGGACATCTTGGCCTGCCCGTCGAGCCCCAGGATGCGGCGCGCGGGCGTCAGGAGCGACGTGGGCTCCAGGAGGTAGTCCGTGCCGCCACCGTAGCTGGCGTTCCAGCGCCGCGCGATGACCCGCGCCAGCTCCAGGTGCTGCAGCTGGTCGTCGCCCACCGGCACCTGGTCGGCGCGATACAGCAGGATGTCGGCGGCCATCAGGATCGGGTAGTTGAAGATCCCGGCGGGAACGCTCTCCATCTTCTGCGATTTGTCCTTGAACTGCGTCATCCGCTCGAGCTCGCCGAGGGGGGTGACGGAATTCAGGAGCCACATCAACTCGGCGTGTTCCGGCACGTGCGACTGCACGAAGAGGGTGGCCCGCGCCGGGTCGATCCCGGCCGCCAGCAGCCCGATGGCCATGTCGAGGGTGCGCCGCTCCAGCGTCGCGGCGTCGTGCTGCCCGGTGATGGCGTGGAGGTCGACGATGGAAAAGAAGCACTCGTGGCGCCCCTGGAGGGCCACCCAGTTCTGGACGGCGCCCAGCCAGTTCCCGATGTGCAGGTCGCCGGAGGGTTGAATGCCGGAAAATATGCGGGGCATGCGGTAAGGTACTAACCCCGCATCAGTGCGGCAAGTGAATATCGGGGAATGACTTAGTGCTCCTGCTCTGCGACCCCTGCACCCTCCGGCGCCGCCTGCGTGAGGATCCGCGGGCCGTGGGCCGTGATCGCCACCGTATGCTCGAAATGGGCGGAGAGGCTGCCGTCGGCGGTCACCACCGTCCACTTGTCCGACAGCGTCTTGGTGACCGGGGAACCCATCGTGATCATCGGCTCGATGGCGATGGTCATCCCTTCGAGCAGCCGGGGCCCGCGCTTCGGGTTGCCGTAGTTCGGCACCTGCGGTTCTTCGTGGAATTGCGAGCCGATCCCGTGGCCCACCAGTTCGCGCACCACGCCGTACCCCGCCCCTTCCGCCACCGTCTGCACCGCGTGTCCGATGTCGCCGATGTGGTTGCCGATCCGCGCCGCGGCGATGCCGGCCACCAGGCTCTCCTGCGTCACGGCCAGGAGGCGCTCGGTGTCGGGGGAAATCTCTCCCACGCCGATGGTGGTGGCGGAATCGGCGTGGAGGCCGTCGAAATGGACGCCGACGTCGACGCTGACGATGTTCCCCTCGCGCAGCACCCGCTTCTTCGAGGGAATGCCGTGGACGATTTCCTGGTTGATGGAGGTGCAGAGCGTCTTCGGGAAGCCGTAGAGCCCCTTGAACGACGGCGTCGCGCCGTCGTGGCTGCGGATGAACGCCTCGGCCATCCGGTCGAGGTCCTCGGTGGACATGCCGGGGCGGGTCTCCCGGCGAAGGAGGTCGAGCACGGCATGGACGATGGCGCCCGCGTGGGCCATCGTCTCGACTTCGCGGGGCGACTTCAGGGTTATCACGTCCCCTGCTCCGCCAGCGCGCGGCGCACCCGGGTCGCGATGTCGTCCACCGGACCGACGGCAGGAATCCGGACCAGGTTGCCGCGCTGCTCGTACCAGGCCAGCACCGGTGCGGTCTGCTCGCGGTAACTCTGCAGGCGCATCGCCACCGCCTTCGGGTCGTCGTCGGCCCGTCCCTCGATGCCGCGCCGGCGCTCGATCCGCCCGAGAATTTCCGCGTCGGGCACATCGAAGAAGAGGACGGCGTTGAGCTTCCGGCCCCGGTCGCCCAGGAGCCGTTCCATCCCCTCGGCTTGCGGAATCGTCCGGACCACGCCATCGAAGATGACGCCGTTGGTTGCCGCAGGGTGGTCGAGCTCGTCCCGGATGACACCCAGGATGATGTCGTCGCTGACCAGCTTCCCCGCCTCCATGACCGCCTTGGCCTGCAGGCCCAGCGGAGTGCCGCGGCTCACCGCGTCGCGGAGGAGGTTGCCGGTCGCGAAGGTCGGCAGCCCCGTCGCCTCGGCCAGCAGGGCGCCCTGCGTGCCCTTGCCCGCCCCGGGGGGCCCCATCAGGAGGATGTCCATCTCCCCGCTCCCTTCCAAAAAAGGACTGAGGACCGAGGACTCTTTGTCCCCAGTCCTCGTCCGAGCATCTCGACCTGGTGTCGCGTCCTAGATGAAGCGCTGCTGGCGCCCCCGGAACTTGACGCGTCCCGACTTCATGAAGCCGTCGTACTTGCGGAGCTGGCGATGCTGTTCGATCTGCGACAGGGTGTCGAGCAGCACGCCGACCACGATCAGCACCGAGGTGCCGCCGAACTGCTGCTGGACGCCGATCTTGGCGCTGAGGAAGATCGGGATGAGCGCCACCGCGGCGAGGAAGATCGCGCCGGGCAGGGTGATCCGCACCAGCACGTCGTCGATGTAGTCGGCGGTGCTGGCGCCCGGCTTCACGCCGGGGATGAATCCGCCCTGCTTCTTCAGGTTTTCCGCCACGTCCACCGAGTTGAAGATGATGGAGGTGTAGAAGTAGCTGAACAGGAGCGTCATGAGCGCAAAGATGATGGCGTACGGCAGGCTGCCGGGGTTGAAGAACCCCGCCACGTCGCGCAGCAGCGGGCTCTTGGTAAAGCTCGCCAGCGTGCCCGGGACGATGATGATCGTCTGGGCGAAGATGATCGGCATCACGCTCGCGGTCAGGAGCCGGATCGGGATGAACGTCTTCTGGCCCTCGCGAATCCGTCCGCGGCCCATGACCTTGCGGGGAATCTGGATCGGAATCCGGCGCGCCGCGATCGTCATGGCCGCCGTCGCCGCCACGATGGCGATGAGCGCGGCCAGGTAGAAGACGGCGCCGATCGGCGACACCACGCTGCCCTTGATGAGCGACACGAGCTGCAGCATGCCCGGCCAGAGCCGCTCGAGTATCGAAAAGGTGATGAGGAGGCTCATCCCGTTGCCGATGCCCCGCTCGGTGATCTGTTCGCCGAGCCACATCACGAAGATGGCGCCGGTGGTGAGCGTCACCACCATCACCATGCGCGAGACGAAGTTCGGGTTGGCCACCGCCCCCGGAATCGACTCGGTGAAGAGCGTAAAGGTGTAGGCCTGGGCGAAGGAGATGAACACCGTGGCGTACCGGGTCCACTGCGTGATCGTCTTCCGGCCTTCCTCCTCCTTCTGCATCTTCGCGATGGTCGGGACGACGCCGCCGACCAGCTGGAAGATGATCGAGGCGGAGATGTACGGCATGATGCCGAGGGCGAAGACCGTCGCGCGCGACAATCCGCCGCCCAGCATGTCGTACAAGCCGAAGAACCCGGCGGCGGCCGAGTTCCGGATGAAGTCTGAGAGGGCCTGGACGTTGACCCCCGGGGCGGCGATGTGCGCGCCGATCCGGTAGATCACCAGGGCCAACAGGGTGAACAGGAGCTTCCGCTTCAGCTCCGGATCAAACGAGAAGGTCGGAGTGTTGGGAGCAGTCACTTACGCCTCAACGCTGCCGCCGGCCGCCTCGATCTTGGCGCGAGCCGCGGCAGACACCGGAATGCCACGGACGGCGTAGGCCCGAGCGGCCTCGCCGGTGCCGAGGATCTTGACCACCTGCTCCGCGTTCTTGATCAGCCCGGCCTCCGTCAGCGTCTCGGGGGTGACGTCTCCGCCCGCCACCGCCGCGAGGCGGGCCAGGTTGATCGGCACCGCGGTCACCTTGAACGGATTCGTGAAGCCGCGCTTCGGCAGCCGCCGGTACATCGGCATCTGGCCGCCCTCGAAGCCCGGGTTGGTCGAGCCGCCGGTGCGGGCCTTGTGCCCCTTGTGGCCCTTGCCCGAGGTCTTGCCAATCCCGGAGCCGGGCCCGCGCCCAATCCGCTTGCGCGACTGGGTGGAGCCGGCCGCCGGCTTCAGGTTCGACAGGGTGACCGACGGGGTCGCCACTTCCTTCGCCTTCGCCTTCGCCATCACGCCTCCTGCGCCGGCGTCACCTCAACGAGGTGCCGCACCTTGAAGAGCATCCCGCGGACCGAAGCCGAGTTCTCGAGCTCGACGGTCTGCTGGTGATGCCGAAGCCCGAGCGAGGCCAGCGTCCGCCGCATGGTATCGGCGTGGCCGATGCCGGAACGGATCTGCTTGACCGCGATGCGCTTCGCCGTCTTTTCGTCTGGAATCGTCGCGGCGTGGTGCTTGGGTCCCTGCCGTCCGACGACGGGATTGCGTCCCATGGCTCAGCCCTCCTGGCGCGGCTTGTAGCCGATGTCGCTGACTTCGATGCCCCGCTCACGCGCCACCTGGCGCACCGACACGAGCCGGGAGAGGGCGTCCATCGTGGCGCCGACCATGTTATGGGGATTCGGGGAGCCGAGGCTCTTGGTCAGAATGTCGGTGATCCCGGCGCAGGCCAGCACCATCCGGATCGGGCCGCCCGCGATGACACCGGTACCGGCGGAGGCCGGCTTGAGCAGCACCCGTCCGGCGCCGTGCTCGCCGATGATTTCGTGCGGGATCGTGGCGCCCGTGCGGGGCACCTCGATCATGTTCCGCTTGGCGGCGTCCACCGCCTTGCGGACCGCCTCGGAGACCTCGTTGGCCTTGCCGGTCGCGACGCCCACCTTGCCCTTGCCGTCGCCGACGGCCACGAGCGCGTTGAACGAGAAGCGCCGGCCGCCCTTGACGACCTTGGCCACGCGGTTGATCGCCACCACGTTCTCGACGTGATCGCTGCTCCGGTCCCGGTCGCGGTCGCGCCGGGGACCCCGGTCGCGGTCGTTGCGCCCGCCGCGGCCCCGCCGCTGCGGCTGCGCCGCCTGCTCGGCGGGCGCCTCGGTGGTGGTGCCGGGGACTGCTGCCTGTTCGTCAGCCATGCTAGAACTCCAGTCCGCCGGCGCGCGCGCCGTCGGCGACCGCTTGCACGCGGCCATGGTATCGGTAACCTGCCCGGTCGAACACCACCGAGGTGATGCCCGCGGCCTTTGCCTTCTCCGCAATGAGCTTCCCGACGGCCTTGGCGCGGGCCACCTTGCCCGTGCCCTCGACCGCGATCCCCTCGCTGTTGTCCGTCACGCCGAGAATCGTCACGCCGAGGTCGTCGTTGACCAGCTGGGCGGAGATGTGCTTGAGCGACCGGAAGACCACCAGCCGCGGACGCTCCAGCGTGCCGGCGACCTTCTGCCGGACGCGGAGGTGGCGGCGGTAGCGCTGTTCCCGGCGCGTCTTGGGTGCGTGAATCGCGCGCATGCCTACTTCGCTCCTGTCTTGCCGGCCTTGCGCCGGACCTGCTCGCCCTGGTAACGGATGCCCTTGCCCTTGTAGGGCTCGGGCGGCCGGACGGACCGGATCTCGGCGGCGACCTGCCCGACGAGTTCCTTGCTCGCGCCCTGGATCCGCACCAGCGTGTTGTTTTCGACCGTGATCTTGATCCCCTCCGGCGCCTTGAAGGCCACCTGGTGGGACAGGCCGACGATGAGATTGATGCCGTAGGGCTTCATCTCCGCCTTGTACCCGACGCCCTGGAGTTCCAGGACCTTCTGGTACCCGGCGGTGACGCCCTCGACCATGTTGGCCACGAGCGTGCGGGTCAGGCCGTGCAGCGCCTTGTGCCGCTTCTCGTCGCTGGGCCGCTCGACGGTGACGTGCCCGTCCGCCTGGGCCACGATCATGTCGCGGGGGAGGTCCCGGGACAGCTCGCCCTTGGGCCCCTTGACCGCGATATGGTTGCCCTTGAGGGCCACGGTGACGCCGGAGGGCACGGGCACCGGGCGCTTGCCGATACGTGACATGGCGCCTCCTACCAGACGACGGCGAGGAGCTCGCCGCCGAGGTTGGCGGTGCGCGCCTGCCGGTCCGTCATGAGGCCCTTGGGCGTCGAGACGATGGCCATGCCGAGGCCGTTCTTGACCCGCGGGAGGTCGCGGCACTTCACGTACTGCCGGAGCCCCGGGGTCGAGACGCGCCGCAGCTCCCGGATGACCGGCAGCTCGTTGTGGTACTTGAGGTAGAGCCGCAGCACGCCGCGACCGCCATCCTCGAGCACCTTGCACTCGGCGATGTAGTGATTCTCGAGAAGCAGACGCGCCAGCTCGACCTTGAGCTTGGACGTCGGCACATCGACTCGCCGGTGGCCCGCGGAGCAGGCGTTCCGGATGCGAGTCAGCATATCCGCGACGGGATCTGTCATGCTCATGTTACTTGCGTCCCCTTACCAACTGGCCTTGCGCACGCCCGGGATTTCCCCCTTCAGCGCGAGCTCTCGAAAGCAGATTCGGCAGAGGCCGAACTTGCGCAGGACTGCCCGTGACCGCCCGCACCGTGCACACCGGCGGACGGCGCGCACCTTGAACTTGGGCGTGCGCTTGGCTCGTTCAATCCAACTGGTCTTTGCCATCGTTTCTCCTGGTGGCGCCGCGCAGGGCGCCGGGGTTTCACGCCATCGGGACCGGCGTCTCGCCGCGGAACGGCCAGCCGAGCTCGCGAAGAAGCGCCATTGCCAGGTCATCCCGCCCGGCGTTCGTCACCACCGTGATGTCCATCCCGTGGATCTTCTCGACCTTGTCGTAGTCGATCTCGGGGAAAATCAACTGCTCCTTGATGCCGGTCGTGTAGTTGCCCCGGCCGTCGAAGCTCTTGTTCGCCAGCCCGCGGAAGTCCCGGACCCGCGGCACCGCGATCGAGATGAACCGGTCGAGGAACTCGTACATCCGCGCGCCCCGCAAGGTGACCGAGGCGCCGACCGGCACCCCGGCCCGGAGGCCGAAGTTGGCGATCGACTTCTTGGCGCGGGTGATGACCGGCTTCTGCCCGGTGATCTGCGCGAGCTCCGACACCACCGCGTCCAGCAGCTTCGGGGTCTTGCTCGCCTCGCCCATGCCGACGTTCAGGACCACCTTCGTGATCCGGGGCACCTGCATCGGGTTCGCGATGCCAAACTGCTGCACCAGGCGCGGACGAACCGTCGTCTCGTAGTACGTCTGCAGCCGGGGCGTACCCTCGGCGGCCTTCGGCGCCGCGTCGGTGGCGCCGACGGCGGCCTTCTCCTTGCCCGCCTTCGCCGCGCCACCCGCCTTCGGGGCCTTCTCCTTCGTGGTCGCCATCTTACCTGCTCCTCGGAATCGGCTGCCCGGACTTCACGGCAAGGCGCTCGACCGTCCCGTCGGTGTCGCGGCGCCGGCGCACGCGCGTCGGCTCACCGCTCTTGGGGTCGATCAGCATGGTCTTCGAGTGATGGATCGGCGCCGGGAACTCGATGATCCCCCCCTCGGTGTTCTGCGTGGCGCGGCGGTGCCGCTTGACCACGTTCACCCCGTCGACCGTCACGCGGCCCGTCTTCGGGTACACGCGGAGCACCTTCCCCCGCTTCCCCTTGTCGTCGCCCGAGACGACCTGGACGGTGTCGCCCTTGGTGATCGGCATCGAGTGGCGGACCACCGGCTTCTGCCGGACCCGCTTGGCCTTCTTGTATACGAGCGGCTTCATGTTACAGGACCTCCGGCGCCAGCGAGACGATCTTCATGTAACGCTTCTCGCGGAGCTCGCGCGCCACGGGACCGAAGATGCGGGTGGCCCGCGGCTCGCCCTTGTCATCGATCAGGACCGCGGCGTTCTCGTCGAACCGGATGTAGGAGCCGTCCTTGCGGCGGGTCTCCTTCGCGGTGCGCACGATGACCGCCTTGGCCACGTCGCCCTTCTTCACCTGGCCGGTCGGGATGGCGTCCTTGATGGCCACCACCACGGTGTCGCCGAGGCCCGCGTAGCGGCGCCGGCTCCCGCCGAGGACGCGGATCACCAGCGCCTTGCGAGCGCCGGAATTGTCCGCGATTCTGAGAATGCTCTCTTGCTGAACCATGTGTTCCTCGTTACGTGGGCTACTTGGCCCGCTTGACGATCTCGGTCACGCGCCAGTTCACGGTCTTGGCAAGCGGCCGCGTTTCCATCAGGCGGACGGTGTCCCCCACCTTCGCGCCGTGCTCATCCCGCGCCTTCACCGTGATGGTCCGGGTCATCATCTTCCCGTAGACCGCGTGCGCAAAACGCCGGGTCAGCGTGACGGTGACCGTCTTCTGCATCTTGTCGCTCTTGACGACGCCGGTGCGGGTCTTCCGCTGCAGGCGGGTCGTCGCGGTGGTCTCTTCAGCCATGATGTGCCCTTACGAATTGGTCGTGCGCGAGCGCAGGACCGTCAGAATCCGCGCGGTGTCCCGGCGCAACGTCCGGAACCGCATCGGGTTGTCAATCGACTCACTCGCCGACCGGAAGCGCAGCCGGAACCGCTCTTCCTTCAGCTCCGCGAGCTTGGCCTTCAGCTCGTCGTCGGACAGGTCCCGCAATTCAGTCGCGTTCATTGCCTAGATCTCCTCGCGCTTGACGAAGCGCGTGCGCACCGGCAGCTTGGCCTGGGCCAGCGCCAGGGCCTTCCGCGCCAGCTCCTCGGTCACCCCTTCGACCTCGAAGAGCACCCGGCCCGGCCGCACCACGGCCACCCAGCCCTCGGGATTGCCCTTCCCCTTGCCCATGCGCGTCTCGGCCGGCTTCTTCGTGATCGGCTTGTCCGGAAAGATCCGGATCCACACCTTGCCGCCGCGCTTCATTTCACGGGTCATGGCGACACGCGCCGCCTCGATCTGCCGGTTCGTGATCCAGCCCGGATCGAGCGTCTTGATGGCGAACTCGCCGAACGACACCGCAATGCCACGCGAGGCGATGCCCTTGGTCCGGCCCTTGAACGTCTTGCGAAACTTCACCCGCTTCGGTGCCAGCATGGTCCTCAGGCCCCCGTGCTGTAGGTGCGGCCGGTCATTTCCTCGACCACCTCACCCTTGAAGATCCAGACCTTGATCCCGATCGTGCCGTAGGTCGTCTTGGCCGTCGAGGTCGCGTAGTCGATGTCCGCCCGCAGCGTGTGGAGCGGCACCCGGCCCTCGCGGTACCCCTCGGTCCGCGCGATTTCCGACCCGCCGAGGCGGCCCGAGACCCGCACGCGGATCCCCTGGGCGCCCATCCGCATGGCGCTCTGCACCGCGCGCTTCATGGCGCGGCGGAACGAGATGCGCTGCACCAGCTGGTGCGCGATGTTGTCGGCCACCAGCTGCGACGCGATCTCGGGCCGCTTGATCTCCTCGACGTTGATCGCGGCTTCCTTGCCGGTCAGCTGCGCCAGCTCGTCGCGCAGCTTGTCCACCTCCGCGCCGCGCTTGCCGATGACCACGCCCGGACGCCCGGTGTGCACCGTCACGGTCACCTTGCCCGGCTTCCGCTCGATGTGGATGTCGGCGATGGCCGCGTGCCCGAGGCGCGCCCGCAGGTACTTCCGGATCAGCTCGTCTTCCTTGAGCAGCGCCGGCATGTCCTTGGTGGCAAACCAGCGGGACCGCCACGGCTGGACGATGCCGAGCCGGAAACCGATCGGATGGGTCTTCTGCCCCATTAGATGCTCCCCTTCGTGGCCACGTGAATCGTCACATGGCTGGTCCGCTTGCGGATCGGGGTCGCGCGGCCCTGTGCCGCGGCGGTGAACCGCTTGAGCGGCTGCCCCATGTCCACCATCGCCTTCGACACGTAGAGCGCGTCCACGTCGAACGCCTCGTTGTCCCGCAAGGCGAGCTGCTCGGCGTTCGAGACCGCCGACTTCAGCGTCTTCTCGATTTGCCGCGCCGCCAGCTTCTTGTTGAACTTGAGGATCGCGTACGCCTCGTTCACGTCCTTGCCGCGGATCAGGTCCGCGACGAGACGCATCTTCTGGGGCGACTGGCGCACCAGCCGCTGAATCGCTGTGCCTGGCATCGTCACTCCGGCTTGGCCTTCTTGTCCGCCACGATCTTGCCGCTGTGGCCGCGGAACAGTCGCGTGGGCGAGAATTCGCCCAGCTTGTGCCCCACCATGTTTTCCGTCACGTACACCGGCACGAACTTGTTGCCGTTGTGGACGGCGAAGGTGTGCCCCACGAACTCGGGCAGGATCGTGCTCGCCCGGCTCCAGGTCTTCACGACCTTCTTCTCGTTTTTCTGGTTCAGGGCCTCGACCTTCAGGAGCAGTGCGTCCTGGACGAACGGGCCCTTCTTGATGCTACGTGCCATGTCTGAATCCCCAGTGGCCTACTTCGTGGCCTTGCCGCGGCGACGGCCGCGCACGATGTGCTTGGTGGACGCCTTCTTGTGGTGCCGTGTCTTCTTGCCTTCGGCCTTGCCCCACGGCGAGACCGGCGGACGGCCGCCCGACGACTTGCCCTCGCCGCCACCCAACGGGTGGTCGACCGGGTTCATCGCGACGCCGCGGACGCTCGGCTTGATGCCGAGCCAGCGGCTCTTGCCGGCCTTGCCGACCGACAGCAGCTCGTGCTCGGAGTTGCCGACTTCGCCGATCGTGGCCATGCACCGACCGTGAATCCGCCGCACCTCGGTCGACTTGAGGCGGAGCGTCACGTAATCGCCTTCCTTGGCCACCACCTGGCAGCCCGACCCGGCCGAGCGCGCCATCTGGCCGCCCTTCCCGATCTTGAGCTCCACGTTGTGCACCATCGTGCCGAGCGGCACTTCGGAGAGCGGCACCGCGTTGCCGAGCCGGATGTCCGCGCCCGGGCCCGACATCACCGCGTCGCCCTGCTTCAGGCCGGTCGGATGCAGGATGTAGCGCTTCTCGCCGTCGGCGTACACCAGCAGCGCGATGCGCGCCGTCCGGTTCGGGTCGTACTCGATTTCCGCCACCTTGGCCGGAATCCCGAACTTGTTGCGCTTGAAGTCGATCTTCCGGTACTGGCGCTTGTGCCCGCCGCCGATGTGCCGGACGGTCAGGTGCCCCTTGTTGTTCCGGCCACCGCTCTTCGGAAGCGGCTCGACCAGGGACTTCTCCGGCGTGCCGCGCGTGATCTCGTCGAACCCGGAGACCGAGCGGAACCGCGTGCCGGCCGTCATCGGGCGAAACTGTCGAATGGTCATTGGCTCAGCCCTCGAATACCGGAAGCGTCTCGCCGTCCTTGAGGACGACGATGGCCTTCTTCCACCGGGCGGTCGCGCCCCGCGTGCGGCCCCGGGTCACCTCGTGCCGCCGCATCTGCATGGTGCGGACGTCGGTGGCGGTGACGCCGAACAACTTCAGGAGCGCATCCCGGATCTGGTACTTGTTCGCGTCGGGATGCACGTGAAACGCGTATTCCTTGCGCGCCTGGTAGGCCGCCGAGCTCTTCTCGGTGATCAGCGGCTTGACGATCACTTCATGCAGGGCGGGCATTTACTCGCTGCCTTTCTTCTTCGGCTCGGCCTTGCGGGCGGTGCTGCGCCGCGCGCCGGCCTTCGGGGCCTTGACCTTGGGCGCCTTCGCCTTCGGCGCCGCCTTCTTCTTCGGGGCCGCCTTGGCCTTGGCCGCCTTGGCCACCTTCGGCTTGGCCGCCTTCTTGGTCGTCTTCGGGGCGGCCGCCGCGTCGGTCGCGGTGCTCACCTCGCCGCCCAGCGCGCCCTGCTCCACCACCAGCGCGTCCGCCCACAGGATGTCGTAGGCCGAGGCGTCGGTGTACGGCAGCACGCCGGCGCGCGGCAGGTTCCGGGCGCTCAGGTAGGCCGCGGTGTTGATGCCGTGCGTCAGCACGAGGACCTTCCGGCCCTCGAACCCGAGCTTGCCGAGGAGCGCCGTCATTTCCTTCGTCTTGGGCGACGCAAAATCCAGCCGCTCCACCACCGCCAGCAGGCCGTCGGCCGCGCGGGCGTTGAGCGCCGACTTCCGCGCCAGCTGGCGCACCTTCTTCGGGATGCCGGTGCGGTAATCGCGCGGGACTGGCGCGAACGCCACGCCACCGCCCCGCCAGTGCGGAGCCCGCGTGGTGCCCTGCCGCGCGCGACCGGTGCCCTTCTGCTTCCAGGGCTTCTGGTTGCCGCCCGACACTTCCGCCCGGGTCTTGGCCTTCTGCGTGCCCTGGCGCTGGTTGTTCAGGTACACCTTCACGGCCTCGTGGAGGACCGGCTGGTGCACCGTACCGTCAAAGGTCTCGGCCGGCAGGGCAAACGGCGTCTTCAGCTTGGCGCCTGCGGCGGAATACAGCGGAGCCTCAATCATGGCGGCTCTTGCCTCCCTGCTTGGAGACGGTCACGATGCCGTTCTTCGACCCGGGAATGGCCCCGCGCACGAAGAGGAGATTCCGTTCGGCATCCACCTGCACGACCGTCAGGCCGAGCTCGGTGTGACGTGCCGCGCCATGGTGGCCCGGCATCTTCTTGCCCTTGATGACGCGGGACGGATTGGTGCCCGGCCCGATGGAGCCCGGCTTCCGGTGCCGCGTGTTGCCGTGGGACGCCGGGCCGCCGCCGAAGCCGTGGCGCTTGACCACGCCCTGGAAGCCCTTGCCCTTGGTGGTGCCGGTCACCTTGACCCGCTCGCCCGCCGCGAAGATCTCGACCGTCACGGTCGAGCCCGCCGCCGGCACGGTGTCACCCGCCACGTCGAATTCCCGGATGATCCGGGGCGCCACCTCGAGCCCCGCCGCCTTCGCGTGCCCGAGTTCCGCCTGGCTCGCGTTCTTCGTCTTCTGCGCGCCGAAGCCCAGCTGCACCGTGCCGGTCTTGACCTGCACCACCTGGCAGGGGCCCGCCTCGATCACCGTCACCGGTGTCGCGGTGCCGTCCTCGGCGAAGAGCCTCGTCATGCCGAGCTTCCGGCCAATGAGTCCGTTCGTCATGGCTACTGGACCTTGATCTCGACGTCCACGCCGGCCGGGAGGTCGAGCTTCGTCAGCGCGTCCACCGTCTGCGGGCGAGAGTCGTTGATGTCGAGCAGGCGCTTGTGAGTCCGGAGCTCGAACTGCTCCCGGCTCTTCTTGTCCACGTGCGGGCTGCGCAGCACTGTCCACCGCTCGATCTTCATCGGGAGGGGGATCGGCCCGGACACCTGGGCGCCGGTCTTTTCCGCCGTGCGCACGATGTCCGCCGCGGCCTGGTCCAGCACCACGTGGTCGAACGCCTTCAGGCGAATGCGAATCTTCTGGGCCATGACTCTCTCGTTTCTGGTAGAGGCCGCGGGCAGCGCCCGCGGCTTGCCGTGTAGCTGCTTACTTCAGGATCTTGGTGACGACGCCCGCGCCGACGGTCCGGCCACCCTCGCGGATGGCGAAGCGGAGGCCTTCATCCATGGCGATCGGGGTGATCAGTTCCACCTTGACGCCGATGTTGTCGCCCGGCATGACCATCTCCACGCCGGCCGGCAGCTCAACGGAACCGGTCACGTCGGTGGTCCGGAAGTAGAACTGGGGACGGTACCCCTTGAAGAACGGGGTGTGCCGGCCGCCCTCTTCCTTGCGGAGCACGTACACTTCGGCCTCGAAGTGGGTGTGCGGGGTGACGGAACCCGGCTTGGCCAGGACCATGCCGCGCTCGATGTCGTTCTTTTCCACGCCGCGGAGCAGGAGGCCGACGTTGTCGCCCGCCTGGCCGTCGTCGAGGAGCTTCCGGAACATCTCGACGCCCGTGACGACCGTCTTCTTCTCGGACCCGAAGCCGACCAGCGCGACTTCCTCGCCGACCTTGATCTTGCCGCGCTCGATACGGCCCGTGGCCACCGTGCCGCGGCCGGTGATCGAGAAGACGTCCTCGACCGGCATCAGGAACGGCTTCTCCACGTCGCGCACCGGCTCGGGGATGAAGGTGTCGAGCGCGTTGTAGAGCTCGTCCATCTTCGCGAGATAGGTGGCGTCGCCCTCGATGGCCTTCATGGCCGAGCCGCGGATGACCGGCGTGTCGTCGCCCGGGTACTGGTAGGCGCTGAGGAGCTCGCGCACCTCGAGCTCGACCAGGTCGAGGAGCTCTTCGTCGTCCACGAGGTCGCACTTGTTCAGGAACACGACGATCGAGGGCACGTTCACCTGGCGGGCCAGGAGGATGTGCTCGCGGGTCTGGGGCATCGGGCCGTCGGTGGCCGACACCACCAGGATGGCGCCGTCCATCTGCGCCGCGCCGGTGATCATGTTCTTCACGTAGTCGGCGTGCCCGGGGCAGTCGACGTGCGCGTAGTGACGATTCTCGGTCTCGTACTCGACGTGCGAGGTGGCGATCGTCAGGATCTTGGTGGAGTCACGCCGCCCCTGCGACTCGGAGGCCTTGGCCACCTCGTCGTACGGGATGTACTTGGTGCCCCAGCCGCGATCGTGCGACACCTTGGTCAGCGCCGCCGTCAGGGTGGTCTTCCCGTGGTCGACGTGGCCGATGGTGCCCACGTTCACGTGCGGCTTCTTCCGCTCAAATTTTGCCTTCGCCATGGCTCGCTATCCTGTCGAGATGTGGGGAGTCCGCTGAGTGCCTCTCGGCCTCAGCCTTTCTGTTGCTTCGTGATAATGCCTTCAGCAATGCTCTTCGGCACTTCTTCGTAATGGTCAAACTGCATCGAGTAGACCGCGCGCCCCTGCGTCATGCTGCGGAGCGTGGTGGAGTACCCGAACATTTCCGACAACGGGACATCCGCGGCCACCACCTGCGCGTCGCCGCGCTGGGTCATGCCGCCAATCTTGCCACGCCGGCTCGACAGGTCGCCGATGACGTCGCCCAGGAAGTCCGAGGGGCTCACCACCTCGACCTCCATGACCGGCTCCAGCAGGACGGGATGCGCCTGGCGCGCCGCTTCCTTCACGGCCATCGAGCCGGCGATCTTGAACGCCATTTCGCTCGAGTCGACGTCGTGGTAGCTGCCGTAGACCAGCGTCACCTTCACGTCCACCATCGGGTAACCGGCCAGCACGCCGCCCTCGAGGGCCTCGCGGATGCCTGCCTCCACCGGCTTGATGAACTCCCGGGGAATGACGCCGCCGACGATCTTGTCCTCGAAGACGAAGCCCTGGCCGACGTCGGCCGGCTCCGCGTGGATGACGACGTGGCCGTACTGGCCCTTGCCGCCCGACTGCCGGATGAACTTGCCCTCGATGTTCTCGACCCGCTTCCGGATCGTCTCGCGGAAGGCCACCTGCGGCTTGCCGACGTTGGCCTCGACCTTGAACTCGCGCTTCATGCGGTCCACGAGGATTTCCAGGTGGAGCTCGCCCATGCCCGCGATGATCGTCTGGCCGGTCTCGACGTCGGTCCGGACCCGGAACGTCGGGTCCTCTTCCTGCAGCTTCTGCAGGGCGATGGTCAGCTTGTCCTGGTCCGCCTTCGTCTTCGGCTCGATGGCCACGTCGATGACGGGGTTCGGGAACTTCATCGCCTCGAGGATGATCGGCTTCTCTTCATCCGAGAGCGTGTCGCCCGTCCGGGTGTCCTTCAGGCCGATCGCCGCGCCGATGTCGCCCGCCCACACTTCCTCGATCTCTTCCCGCTTGTTCGCGTGCATCTGGAGCAACCGCCCCACCCGCTCGCGCTTGTCCTTCGTGCTGTTGTACACGTAGCTGCCCGACTTCAGCGAGCCCGAGTACACCCGGAAGAAGGTCAGCCGGCCGACGTACGGGTCGGTGGCCACCTTGAAGGCCAGCGCCGAGAACGGCTCGTCGTCCTTCGCCGAGCGGAACGCGGGGGTGTCATCGTGCAGCGGGAGGTGCCCCTGCACCGGCTTGACGTCCTCCGGGCTCGGCAGGTAGTCGATCACCGCGTCGAGCAGCGCCTGCACGCCCTTGTTCTTGAACGAGGCGCCGCAGAGCACCGGGACGATCGAGCCGTTGCAGGTGGCCTTGCGGATCGCGACGGTGATCTCCTCCATCGAGAGCTCCTCGCCCGCCAGGTACTTCTCCATCAGCACGTCGTCGGACTCGACCGCCGCCTCGATCACCTCGTGCCGGGCCTGCTCGACGCGCTCCTTGAAGGCGTCGGCCACCGGCATCTCGGTGAAGGTCTTGCCCAGGTTCGCCTCGTCGAAGATGTACTCGACCCGGCGCAGCACGTCGATGTGGCCGGTGAACGTCTCGCCCGAGCCGACCGGCAGCTGGAGCGGGAAGGCGCGCTTGGTCAGGCGGTTCCGGATCATGGTCAGGCAGCGGTCGAAATCGGCGCCGACCCGGTCCATCTTGTTCGCGAAGATGATCCGCGGCACGCCGTACCGGTCGGCCTGGCGCCAGACGGTCTCCGTCTGCGGCTCCACGCCCGCCACCGAGTCGAGCAGGGTCACCGCGCCGTCGAGCACCCGGAGCGAGCGCTCGACCTCGACCGTGAAGTCGACGTGGCCCGGGGTGTCGATGATGTTGATCCGGTGCGTGATGCCGTTGCGGATCCAGAAACAGGTCGTGGCGGCGGAGGTGATGGTGATGCCCCGCTCCTGCTCCTGCTCCATCCAGTCCATGGTGGCCGCGCCCTCGTGCACTTCACCGATCTTGTAGTTCTTGCCGGTGTAGTAGAGGATACGCTCGGTCGTAGTCGTCTTCCCGGCATCAATGTGGGCCATGATGCCGATGTTCCGGTACAGTTCGAGCGGTGTTTGACGCGACATACGGTCCCTGTCTCTGGTCTCTATTCAGCGAAAAAGCGGGGCGACCGAGCCGGGCAGATGCCCGTGGTATCGCTCCGCGCACGTCCGGGCATTCGCCCGAGACGAGGAATCTCTAGGACTCCCTCGCAGTTTCGTCGGAAGACCAGAGGTGGCAGGCGGTCTCGCCGCCGTCACATGGTCCGATTGTTGGCGAACACCAGGTTCGCCACTTCACCCAGCTGCTCTATGCGCCTACCAGCGGTAGTGCGCGAACGCCCGGTTGGCCTCGGCCATGCGGTGCGTGTCTTCCTTCTTCTTGATGGTGCTGCCCTCGCCCTTGGCGGCCAGGATCAGCTCCGCGGCCAGCCGCTCCGCCATCGTCTTCTCGGTGCGGTCCCGGGCGTACCCGATGATCCACCGCATGGCCAGCGCGCCGCGACGGTCCGGACGGACCTCGACCGGCACCTGGAGCGAGGCGCCACCGACGCGGCGGCTCTTCACTTCGAGCGCCGGCTTGGCGTTGTTGACCGCCTGCTTGAAGACCGTGACGCCCGGCTGCCCGGTGCGCTCTTCGATCAGGTCCATGGCGGTGTAGAAAATGCCTTCCGCCGTGCTCTTCTTGCCGTCGTTCATCAGGTTGTTGACGAACTTGCTGACCGTCTGGCTGTCGTAGCGCGGATCGGGCGGCACCGGCCGCTTGACCGCGGAATTCCGGCGGCTCACTTGGCCCCTCCGGCCTTCGGACGCTTGGCGCCGTACTTCGAGCGCGACTGGCGGCGATCATTGACGCCGGCGGTGTCGAGGCTGCCCCGCACGATGTGATAGCGCACGCCCGGCAAGTCCTTCACGCGGCCGCCGCGGATCAGCACGATCGAGTGTTCCTGCAGGTTGTGCCCTTCGCCGGGGATGTAGGCGATGACTTCAAACCCATTCGTGAGACGCACCTTCGCGACCTTGCGGAGCGCGGAGTTCGGCTTCTTCGGCGTCGTGGTGTAGACGCGGGTGCAGACGCCACGCCGGAGGGGATTCCTCTTGAGCGCGGGCGACTTGCCCTTGTAGACCGGCGTCTTGCGACCGTTCCGGACGAGTTGGTTGATAGTCGGCATACCCTGCACTTGTTCGTGGTCAGAATAAAATGGCCGCAAACCGCGGCAGACACCAAAGATAGAGGGCGTTCAGGTGGGAGTCAAGGGAGGGGGTCCAGGTCAGGAACGGGTCGGCCCCGCCCCCTCTGCCGACGGCAGCACGGAGAGGAACGGGGCCGTATCCTGTTGTCCAGCAATTAGTTGGTACCTAGGGCAGACAATCCTACCGCACCCTTGTAATCCTCCCCCTGGCGTCGATGGCCTTGAGGGTCCAGTCGGGCGCCCCCTCGACGAGCCGCAGGCCCCCCGCGTCGCCTGCCCGCAGGTTGGTTCCGTTCACCGTGTACGGGTCGGCGTTGGCGTAGCTGGTCGTGTACCCGGCGTCGGCGAGCGAACCCACCGTGATGGTGCTCAGCGGGTTCGCGATCAGGCTGATGTAGCCGGTCATCAGCTCCTTGCCCATGACCGACTCCCGCCAGTGCCCGTACGCCGTCCCCGGCCCTCCCGTGGCCTCAACGGGGACGGGAATCCCCCCGTACACGCCGCCGCCGTTCGCGTTGAACTGCGCGATGGCGGTCGTTCCGCTGAAGTAGGGATCGGCCGTCTGGTCGCCAACCAGCAGCGACGGGGCCTGTTTCCACAGCGTCCCGATGCCGATCACGTGCCCCATCTCGTGCAGGATGGTCGCCTGGAAGAGACCGGCCGTCTCGAGATTCGCCACGTCCGCCGTGTCGAACTTCATCTGGCCGATCAGGGAGAGCTTGGTGCCGCTGCGGATGTAGCAGGGGCCCGCCGACCCCAGGATATTGCTCGGGCCGTCGATGGAGTCGAGGGTGACGAAGATGAGGATGTCGTCGATGACCTCATTGAGGGCCGGCGAGTTGTCGCCGCACGAAGCGGCCGGAACGCCGGCGGCGTTGACGTCGGTCAGGTCGCCGGTGATGATCGTGCTCCACCGGGTGGCGGCGGCTTCGAAGACCGCCTGGCGCGACGGCGAGAGGGCCGTCAGGTAGCGCAGGGTGACGTTGTAGTTGCTGACCACCGCCGTGGCCGTGGCGTTGAAGGTCACCGAGGCCGGTGTGGTGCCGGCCACCGACGCGGTGGCAGTCTGCCCGCCGATCGTACCGCCCAGGGTCCAGGAGACCGTCGCCAGGCCCGTGGCCGAGGTGACCGACGTGGGCGCGGAGACCGATCCGCCACCCGTCGCCGCCGCCCAGTTGACCGTCACGCCCGAGACCGGGTTGGTGTAGGCGTCGGTCACCAGCACCACGAGCCCCGCCGGCAGCGGCGAACCTGCCACGGCCGACTGGTTGTCGCCGGACGAGATGGCAAGCGTCGCTGCCGGTCCGGCCGTGGCCGACGCCGTGAAGTTGACCGGCGACCCGGCCAGCCCCGCGGCGGTCGCGGTCGCGGACTGGTTCCCCGTACCGGCCACCGTGCCGATCGTCCAACCCGATGTCGCGATGCCGGAGGCATTCGTCATCGACGATGCCACGGCGGTCGCCCCGCTCCCGGCGCCGGCGGCCCAGTTGACCGTGGCGCCCGCGACCGGATTGTCGTACTGGTCGCTGACCAGGACGGCAAGCGGATTCGACAACGCCGTGCCGACGACCGCAGTCTGCGCATTACCCGAACTCAGTGCGATCTTGGAGGCCGCGCCCGCCACGACGCTGGCGGTGAAGGTGATCGGCGAGTTCGTCAGGCCGGCCACCGCCGCCGTGACGGTCTGATTGCCGGTTCCCGCGGCGGTGCCGACGGTCAGCGTCATCGACGCCTCGCCCGCCGCATCCGTGACGGCGGTGGCCGCCGCGACGGACCCGCCGCCGGCCGTCACCTGCCAGTTCACGACGACCCCGGCCACGGGTGCGTTGGCGGCGTCCTCCACCACGACCACGAACGGCTGGGCCAAGGCCTGCCCCGCCGTCCCCGTCTGCCCGTCACCAGAAACCAGTGCCATCTGCGTCGGAGGCGCCGTCGCGCTCGCCACAAAGGCCACCGGCGAGCCGGTGAGCCCGGCAGAACTCGCGCTCAAGCCCTGGTTGTTGGACCCGGGCGTGGCGCCGAGCGTCCATCCGACGGAGGCGATGCCCGAGGCGTCGGTGACACTCGAGGCCGCCGAGGGCGTTCCGCCGCCGGCCGTCACGGCCCAATCGACGGTCACGCCCTGCACCGGCACGCCGCTGGCCCCAGGCGTCTTCACCAGGACGGAGGGCATGGTGGCCACGGCGGTCCCCGCAACGGCAGACTGGTTGTCGCCGCCGTTGATGGCCAGCGTGCCGGCCGTCAGCGCCGCGGTGGCCGTGAACATCACGTTGGCCCCGCCCGCCAGCGACGCGCGCAGCATCTGCAGGTCGGCGCCGACCAGCGGTCCGAGGGTCCAGCCGATGGAGGCCTCGCCCGCGGCATCGGTCATCGAGGTCCCTGCGCTCACTGATCCGCCGCCACCCATGACCGTCCACGTCACCGTCGCCCCGGCCACCGGATTGTTGTTGGCGTCCTGGACCGTGACGGTCGGGGCCTGGGCCACCGCCGCACCCACCTCGCCGGTCTGCGCGTTCCCTGCCGAGGCGCCGATCTGGGTTGCCGAGCCGGCCGTGGCCGAGGCCGTGAAGGTCACCGGGGATCCGGTCAGCCCCGACACCGAGGCCGTCGCGGTGTGGGACCCCACACCGGCCATCGGACCGAGCGTCCACGTCGTGGCCGCCTCACCCTGCGCGTTGGTCGTCACGCTCGCTGCGGCGACGCTCCCGCCGCCGGCGGTCACCGCAAAGGCCACAGACACATTCGCCATGACGGCGCCGTTCTGGTCCGTCACCTTGACCGTGATCGGGTTGGCCAGTGCCGCGCCGGCGGTGGCCGTCTGCGCGTCGCCCGATACGAGGGCGAGGGTCGTAGCGACAGGCGTGGGCGCCGTGCCACCGTTCCCGCTGTCCGAGCAGTTCACATTCGTCAGTCCGACGGCCACGACGGCGGCCAGGATGCCAGCGCGATTCAGCGTCATGAGGGGGCTCCTGAACTTCGGCGGAGAATCGAGGGTGTTGCCAGAGGCGCCCGCGGGAGGAGCCCGGCAACATGGATAAATCATACTGCACCGAAGATCCCCAAAGCGCCAGACCAGGCACCCGGATACACGGCGCCCCGGCGGGATCGATTCCGGCCGGGGCGCATGCGAGCGGTGGCGGTCTGCCCGCGCCATGAGTCGGGCCGCTATCGCATCCGGGTAATCCGGCCCTGGCGATCAATCGCGTGGATCGGGCCGCGGCGGCCCAGTTCCCGGAGGCGGAGCGCCTGGTCCACGTTGGCCGCTGCGCCGAAGGGCGACGGGGCAATCACAAAGGGGTCCGCCGTCGTGAAGTTGACGGTGTACCCGAGATCCTCAAGCGAGCCGATCGTGATGGCACTGAGCGGGTTGCTTCCGAGCGCAAGGTAGCCCGTCATCAGTTCGGTGGTCATGACCGTTTCCCGCCAATGCCCGTCCTGGGTGCCGGGGCCGCCGGTATTCTCCACCGGCACCGGGTAAAGGTTCGGAAACGAGGTCACCCCATCGGCCGCGGCGTAGTAGGTGTTGGCCGACACACCATCGAAATGCGTGGAGTCGGTTCCGCCGAAGATCAGGAGGGAGGGCGTGACGTAGTCCCAGATGGTCCCGATGCCAAGCACATGCCCCATCTCATGCAGGATGACGGGCTTCAACACGCCGTTTGCCTCGATGAGGGCCATGTCGGCGGCGTCGAAGGTCATGGTGCCCACGAGCGGGAGGATGCTCGGCTGCCGCACCCAGCACGGGCTGGCCCCGCCCAGGATCCCGCCCGGTCCGTCGATCGGCGCGATAGTGGCGTAGATCACGACCGAGGTGATCGACTGGTTGATCGGCGGGGTATTGTCGTCGCAGCTCGCCGAATCGGCGACCACGAGATCGGCCGGAAAGTCCGCGACGATGATACTGCTCCAGCGCGCCGCCGCATCCAGGAAGGCGGCCCGCTGCGTCGCCGTCACCGGGGTCAGGAACTGCACATCCACGCTGTAGGTGCTCGGCACGGCCGTGCCGAGGGTGACGAAGTACGCCGTTGCCGATGTGTCTGCCGGGAGCGATGCCACCGTCGTGTAGCCGCTCATCGTGCCTGCGATGGTGCGCGTGACCGACGTCTGTCCCGAGGCATTCGTCTCGGTGCTGGTGGCGGACACGGTGCCGCCACCAATCGCCGCCCAGCTCACGCTCGCGCCGGCCACCGGCGCCCCACCGGCGTCGACGACCCGGACCACCAGGGGGAGCGCCGCGGTCTCGTTGTAGAGCGCATTCTGATTGTTGCCGGACACGACGACAATCGCGGCCGGCACGGGTGCCGGCGCCGGTGCGGTGCTGTCACTCGAGCAGCTCATCACCAGCATCGACGCCGCCACCAACCCACCCACGCCCCTCGCGGGAATCCTGCCCATGTGGTGCTCCTGCGCGATGATCGCGCCAAACGGTTGTGCCGCGACCAGGGGGACATCGGCAGCGAATGTCGAGCATGATAGGACGCGCAGCTCACCCACACCCTGCACACCCACCGACGGACTGTCAAAACCAAGCAGCGCCCGGGAACCTGTCCCGGGCGCTGTCATGGCCGTGTCGTTTCAACCACCCGGCTAGACGTCGTCCTCGAGCGTCCCGACCAGCACCGCGTCGGCGACGACCTCGACCGCTTCCACCGGCGGCGGCGGCGGCGGGGGCTCGAAGCCCGGAGGCGGCTCGATGTCGATTTCGGCATACCGGTAGATGCCGGTCCCGGCCGGAATCAGGTGACCGATGATGATGTTCTCCTTGAGGCCCAGGAGGTCGTCCTTGGCCCCGCGGATGGCCGCGTCGGTCAGCACGCGGGTGGTCTCCTGGAACGACGCCGCCGAGATGAACGACTGGGTCGTGAGCGACGCCTTGGTGATGCCGAGGAGCACCGGTTCCGCGTTGGCGGGGGTGCCCTTCTTGCGCAGGATCCGGTCGTTCTCGTCGCGGAAGGAGAGCTTGTCCACCGTCTCCCCCTCAAGGAAGCCGGTGTCGCCCGGATCCACGACGCGCACCTTCTGCAGCATCTGCCGCACGATGACGCCGATGTGCTTGTCGCTGATGCGCACGCCCTGCAGGCGGTACACCTCCTGCACCTCGTTGAGCAGGTATTCCTGCACCGCGCGGGGGCCCTTGATGCCCAGGATGTCGTGCGGGTTGACGGGGCCCTCGGTCAGGCGGTCGCCCGCGCGGACCTTGTCGCCCTCGTGCACCCGGAGGTGCTTGCCGGCCGCCACTTCGTACAGCTGCGGCTCCGCGCCCTCTTCCAGCGGGTAGACGAAGATCTCGCGCTTGCCGCGCTTGATCTCGCCGAACTTCACGTGGCCGTCCACCTCGGCGATCGTCGCCGGATCCTTGGGACGCCGCCCCTCGAAGAGCTCCGCCACCCGCGGGAGACCGCCGGTGATGTCGCGCGTCTTGTACGCCTGGCGCGGAATCTTGGTGACCGTGACGCCCTTGGGCACCTTGACCGCGGGCGACAGGAAGACCGTCTTGTCCTTGGCTTCCTTCTTGGTCTTGTTCGGCCACGCCACGTTGATCGGATACTCCTCGACCTTGAACTTCGGCGACCAGGGGTTGGCCTCGTCGGGAATTTCCATGGCCCGGCTCACCAGGTCGGTCGGCGACCCGAGGATGATCCGGGAGCCTTCCGCCAGGATGTATTCCTGCGGGTCCTTCCGGTTCGGCGCGTACACGAGCACCGACGGATGGAGCTCCTTGTCCGGGTCAGCCACGACGACCACCGACCGGAGGCCAGTCGACTCGTCGAGTTCCTCGCGCAGCGTGACGCCCGGCACGAGGTCCTTCCAGCGAAGCTCGCCGTCGACCTTGATGATGCTCGGGTCGTTGTACGGGTCCCAGGTGTAGAGGACCGAGGCCCGCGCGCCCTGCCGCGGATCGACCTTCGACACGGTGTCGCCCACCTTGACCTGCAGAAGCGCGCCCTCCGGCACCGGGAAGCGGTTGAGCACCCGCTTCTTGTCCTTCGGGTCGGTGATGAGGATGCCTTCCTTCTGCTCATCCGCCGCCGACTCGTCTTCACGCGTGAGCGCGATGCGAATCTGCCCCTTCTCGCCGTCTTCGTACTCGACCGGCAGGTCGGCAAACTCGAGGTCGGGCGTGTACTGCACCAGACCGTCGGACCGCGCGCGCCGCTCCGCCTCTTCGGCGATGCGGGCGGAGGTACCGCCGATGTGGAAGGTCCGGAGCGTCAGCTGCGTGCCCGGCTCGCCGATCGACTGGGCGGCCAGGATGCCGACCGCCTCGCCCATGTCCACCATTTCCATGGTGGCCAGGTTGCGGCCGTAGCACATGCGGCAGACGCCGCGCCGGGCCTCGCAGGTGAGCACCGAGCGGATCTTGACCCGGTCGATCCCGGCCTCGTCGATCTCGTCGGAGACGTCTTCCTTGATGAGCTGCCCCGACGCGACCAGCAGCTTCGGGTCGCCGTCCTCGTCCATCTTGTTCGGGTCGTAGACGTCTTCCAGCGCCACGGCGCCGAGGATGCGCTCCCGCAGCGACTCGATGACGTCCTCGCCCTCCTTGAGCGCGCTGATCTCGAGGCCGAGGATGGTGCCGCAATCCTCCTCGGTGATCGTGACATCCTGCGCCACGTCCACCAGGCGGCGGGTGAGGTACCCGGCGTCGGCCGTCTTGAGGGCCGTGTCCGCCAGGCCCTTCCGGGCGCCGTGCGTCGAGATGAAGTATTCGAGCACCGTGAGGCCTTCACGGAAGTTCGACTTGATCGGGCTCTCGATGATTTCGCCGATGCCGCCCGTCAGCTTCTTCTGCGGCTTGGCCATCAGGCCGCGCATGCCGGCCAGCTGCCGGATCTGGTCGCGGCTGCCGCGGGACCCGGAATCGAACATCATGAAGACGGGGTTGAACCCGCCGCGCGAGGCGCCCATGTGCTTGATCATCGCCTCGGCCACGTCGTTGTTGGCGTGGGTCCAGGCGTCGATCACCTTGTTGTACCGCTCACCGAAGGTGATCTGGCCGGTGTTGTACGCGCGCTGGAACCGCTGCACGCGCTTGTCGGCCTCCTCGAGCAGGGTGACCTTCTCCTCCGGAATCTCGAGATCCTCGATGCCGATGGAAATGCCGCCGAAGGTCGCGTACCGGAAGCCGAACTCCTTCAGGCGGTCGAGGAAGATGACCGTGTCGGCCAGGCCCGCCTCCAGGAAGCTGGTCAGCACCAGCTGCGAGAGGCTCTTCTTCCGCATCAGGCCGTTCCGGAAGCCGCCGCTCTGGATGATCTTGACCGGGATGATGCTGTTGAACAGCACCCGGCCCGCCGTGGTCGGGATCCATCCCGCCGCGCGCGCCGGCTCGGAGCCGACCGGCGGCTCGAACCAGTAGAAGATGGTGGTCTGGTACCCCACCGTCTCGTGCAGCAATGCCATCTCGATCTCGGCCAGCGTCGAGAAGAACGGCGCGTTCTTCCAGCCGGCGCTCCGCGTCGACAGGTCGGCCAGGGGGCCGCTCATCGGCTCCTCGGCGCCCGGCGGGAGCTTGGTGAGGAAGTACGAGCCCAGCACCATGTCCTGCGACGGCTCCGCCACCGGGCGGCCGTCGGAGGGCTTGAGGATGTTGTTCGACGCGATCATCAGCACCCGCGCCTCGATCTGCGCCTCGAACGACAGCGGCACGTGCACCGCCATCTGGTCGCCGTCGAAGTCGGCGTTGAACGCCGCGCAGACGAGCGGGTGGATCCGGATGGCCTTGCCCTCGACCAGCACCGGCTCGAACGCCTGGATGCCGAGGCGGTGCAGCGTCGGCGCGCGGTTGAGGAGCACCGGGTGGTCCTGGATGATCTGCTCCAGGATCTCGTACACCTCGGGGCTTTCCTTCTCGACGATCTTCTTGGCCCGCTTGACCGTCTCCGCGATGCCGTTCTCCACCAGCTTGTGAATGATGAACGGCTTGAAGAGCTCCACGGCCATGGCCTTGGGGAGGCCGCACTGGTGGAGCCGGAGTTCCGGTCCGACCACGATGACCGACCGGCCCGAGTAGTCCACGCGCTTGCCGAGCAGGTTCTGCCGGAAGCGACCCTGCTTGCCCTTGAGCATGTCGCTCAGCGACTTCAGCGGGCGCTTGCCGCGGCCGCGGATCGCCTTGCTCCGGCGCCCGTTGTCGAACAGCGCGTCCACCGCCTCCTGCAGCATCCGCTTCTCGTTCCGGAGGATGACTTCCGGGGCGCGATGCTGGATGAGCTTCTGGAGCCGGTTGTTCCGGTTGATGACGCGGCGGTACAGGTCGTTCAGGTCGCTCGTGGCGAAGCGCCCGCCGTCAAGCGGCACCAGCGGCCGGAGGTCCGGCGGAATGACCGGCACCACGTCGAGGATCATCCACGCCGGGTTGTTCGGCAGGTCGCCGGAGTCGCCGGAGCTGAGCAGCGCGTCGACGATCTTGAGCCGCTTCAGCATCTGCTTCTTGCGGTGCTGGCTGGTTTCGCTGGCCACGCCCGCGCGCAGGTCTTCCGCGAGCTTCTTGATGTCGATCCGGCTCAGCAGCTCGCGCACCGCCGGCGCGCCGGTGTCGGCCCGGAACATGGTGTCGCCCATGTCGCGCGCCTTCTGCTTCATGGCGAGGAACTCGTCCTCGTCGAGCAGCTGGTTCTGCTTGACCGGGATCACCTTGCCGTCGACTTCCACTTCCTGCTTGCCCGGCTCGATGACGATGTAGTTCGAGTAGTAAATGACCCGCTCGAGCTCCCGCAGCGTGATGTTCAGCAGGTTGCCCATCGGCGACGGCAGCGTCTTGAAGAACCAGATGTGCGCCACCGGCACGCTGAGCTCGATGTGGCCCATGCGCTCGCGCCGGACCTTCGACAGCGTGACCTCGACGCCGCAGCGGTCGCAGATGACGCCGCGGTAGCGGATCCGCTTGTACTTGCCGCAGTGGCATTCCCAGTCCTTGACCGGACCAAAAATGCGCTCGCAGAACAAGCCGTCCTTCTCGGGCTTGAACGAGCGGTAGTTGATGGTTTCCGGCTTCGTCACCTCGCCCCAGGACCACCAGGTGCGCTGCCCCTGGAGCTCCAGGCGCTCGCGCTCCTTGGTGTCGCGGGGGCCCCGGATCTCCTCGGGCGAGGCGATCCGGATGCTGATGTAGTCGAAGCTGGAGCTCTTGGGCTCGCGTCCGCTGCGAAAATCGATCATTGCTGCCTCATTCTTGAATCCGGCGCGGTTGCCACGCCGGCGGAAAAAACAGTGTCGTGTGTCCCGGGCCCTATTCGTCGCCGTCGGCGGTGGTGCCCAGGGTCACCTTCAACCCGAGCGCCTGGAGTTCCTTCACCAGCACGTTGAACGACTCCGGGATGCCCGGTTCGGCCAGGTTCTGGCCCTTCACGATGGCCTCGTACACCCGGCTGCGGCCGTTGACGTCGTCGGACTTGACCGTCAGCATCTCCTGCAGCACGTGCGCCGCGCCATACGCTTCCAGCGCCCAGACTTCCATTTCACCGAAGCGCTGGCCGCCGAACTGCGCCTTGCCGGCCAGCGGCTGCTGGGTGACCAGCGAGTACGGGCCGATGGACCGGGCGTGGATCTTGTCGTCCACCAGGTGGCTCAGCTTGAGCATGTAGATGGCGCCCACCGTCACGTCGCTGGCGAACTCCTGGCCGGTCCGGCCATCCCGCAGCCGGGCCTTGCCGCCGGGGGTGATCCCCGCGGCCGTCAGGAGCTCCGCGGACGCGTCGTCCCACGCGGCCTCGGACTTGGCGCCGAGGACGCCGGCCAGCGCCGGCAGCCCCGCCGCCTCCAGCAGCTCGGCCGGCGAGAGCTCGGCCTTCTTCTCCAGCTCCTTGACCGCCTTCTCAAGCGCCTTCTTCTCCGTCTTCCCGGCATCGCCGAGGAGGACGGCGTGGTGCTCGAGCTCGAGCCGGACCTGCGCCTGCTCGCGCTCCGCCAGCTGCTTGGCGGCATCGACCAGGAAGCCCTGCGCCGACTTGTAGAGCGCCTTGGTATCGGCCGAGGAGGCCCGATGCCCGAGCACTTCGATGCCGACCTTGCCGAGCGCGGTGCGGTCGGCGTCGGTCGCGGCCTTCTTCAGGTCGGCCACCATCGCCGTGATGATATCCGGCGCGGCTTCCGGCGCGGGCGTATTGAGCCGCAGCGCCTGCGCGGCCCACTTGAGCCCGGCCAGGCGGATCAGCACGCTGATCTCGGCCTCGTCGGCGCCCCGGAAGACCGGCGTCTTCGCCTCGAAGCCGAGGATCCGCGCCGCCCACCCGAGGTGGGTCTCGAGGATCTGCCCGACGTTCATGCGGCTCGGCACGCCGAGCGGGTTCAGGACGATGTCCACCGGCGTGCCGTTCGGCAGGAACGGCATGTCCTCTTCCGGCACGATGCGGGCGACGATGCCCTTGTTGCCGTGGCGGCCGGCCATCTTGTCGCCGACGCTGATCTTCCGCTTCTCGGCGATATACACCTTGACCAGCTGGATGACGCCCGGGGGCAGTTCGTCCGGCTGGAGGATCTTGTCGATCTGGTCCTCGGCCCGCTCCTCGACCCGGGCGCGCTCGCGCGTCGCGGCGTCGATGGTGGCGCGGATCCGCTCGTTGGCGGCCTTGTCGGCCACGCGGAGCGTCTTCAGGTCGGCCTCGGAGAGGTCCAGCCCGTCGAGCACCGAGGGCGTCAGCTTGGTGCCCTGGGGAAGGAACTCCTCCACCGTGCCAGCCTTCAGCATCAGCGCCACTTCCTGGTTCTTCAGGAAGGCGTTGAGTTCCTCCATCATGACCGTGGTGATGCGGGCCTTCTCGTCGGCTTCGATCCGGCGCACTTCGCCGATCCGCTCGCCGCGGTCCTTCTCGACGACCAGGTCCTCGATCCGGCTGAAGATCTTGACGTCGATGACGACGCCCTTCATGCCGGGGCTGACCTTGAGCGAGCTGTCCTTCACGTCCTTGGCCTTTTCGCCGAAGATGGCTGTGAGCAGCTTCTCTTCCGGCGACAGCTCCGTCTCGCCCTTCGGCGTGATCTTGCCGACGAGGATGTCGCCCGGCTTGACGTGCGCGCCGATCCGGACGATGCCGCGCTCGTCGAGGTCGATCAGCGACTCATCCGAGACGTTCGGGATTTCCCGGGTGATCTCCTCCTGGCCGCGCTTGGTGTCGCGGACGTGGAGTTCCAGCTCCTGGATGTGGATCGACGAGTAGACGTCGTCCTTGACCAGGCGCTCGGAGAGGATGATGGCGTCCTCGAAGTTGTGGCCGTACCAGGGCATGAACGCCACGAGGACGTTGCTGCCCAGCGCCAGTTCGCCGCCCTCGGTGGCCGCGCCGTCGGCGATGACCTGGTTGGCCTCGACCTCCTGGCCCAGCTGCACCAGCGGCCGCTGGTTGATGGCGGTGTCCTGGTTGGTGCGCCAGAACTTCTTGACCCGGTAGCGGTCGTGCTGCGAGAGCCGCGCGAGCGGCCCGGCGCCGGCCTTGAGGCCCACGATGCCGGCGTCGACGATGATCTCGTCGGCGGTGACCCGGGTGACGGTGCCGCCCCGGCGGGCGATGATGACCGCGCCGGAGTCGCGCGCCACCTTCTCCTCCAGCCCGGTGCCGACCAGCGGCGCCTGCGGGAAGAGGAGCGGCACCGACTGGCGCTGCATGTTCGAGCCCATGAGGGCGCGGTTGGCGTCGTCGTGCTCGAGAAACGGAATGAGCGCGGCGGCGATGGAGACCAGCTGTTCCGGCGCCACGTCCATCAGCTCGATGTCCTCGGGCTTCAGCAACGGGTAGTCGTCGCCGCGGCGGGTCAGGACCATCGTGTCCTGGAAGGTGCCGTCAGGATTGAGGGGGGCGTTGGCCTGGGCCACCGCGTAGTCCTCTTCCTCGCTGGCCGACAGCCAGCGGATCTCGTCGGTCACCTTGCCGTTGCGGACCACGCGATACGGCGTCTCGATGAAGCCGAGGTCGTTGATGCGCGCGTAGGTCGACAGCGACGTGATCAGGCCGATGTTCGGGCCTTCCGGCGTCTCGATCGGGCACATCCGGCCGTACTGCGAGTAGTGCACGTCGCGGACTTCGAAGCCGGCGCGCTCGCGGGTCAGGCCACCCGGGCCGAGGGCCGAGAGGCGGCGCTTGTTGGTCAGTTCGGCGAGCGGGTTCGTCTGGTCCATGAACTGCGACAGCTGCGACGACCCGAAGAAGGCCTGGATGACCGCCGAGACGGTGCGGGCGTTGACCAGGTCGTCGAGCGAGATCTTCTCCGGATCGGAGTTGATGCTCATCCGCTCCTTGACGAGGCGGGCCATGCGCGAGAGGCCGACCGAGAACTGGTTGGCGATCAGCTCGCCCACCGACCGGATGCGGCGGTTGCCGAGGTGGTCGATGTCGTCGGTGTAGCCGCGGCCGTCCGCCAGGTCGATCAGGTAGCGGATGATCGCGACGAAGTCCTCTTCGGTCAGGACGGTGTGGTTCGGGTCCTGCTTCAGCTTGAGGCGCTGGTTGATCTTGTACCGGCCGACGCGGCCGAGGTCGTAGCGCTTCGGGTTGAAGAAGAGGCGCTTGAGGGCCTCGCGGGCCGTCTCGAGGTTCGGCGCCTCGCCCGGCCGCAGCAGGGAGTAGATCTGTTCGAGCGCCTCGGACTCCGAGTGGGTCGGGTCCTTGGCCAGGGTGTTCTTGATCAGCTGGCTGTCGCCCCGACCCGGCGGGAGGAGCACGTCCACCCGGCGGACCTCGGCCTTGATCAGCTTCTTGCGGAGCGTGTCGCTCAGCTTGGCGCCGCGCTCGGCGACGACCTCGCCGGTGGCCGGATCGGCCACGTCAAAGGCGAGGACATGCTCCACCCGGTCGCGCGTGGTGGTCGGCTGCTCCTCGTCCCGCAGGTCGAGGATCGTGTAGCCGGCGAACACCTCGACGGTCTTGATGCCGGCGGCGCGCAGGATGTTGAGGCGCTCGGGGGTCAGCTCGTCGCCGACGGCGGCGAGCGGGTCGCCCCCCTTGTCCTCGGGGTTCGGCACGGCGGCGGCCAGCACGGCCCCCACCACCTCGCGCCGCTCCTGCCGGGTCTCGATCTTGCCGGTGATCGACAGCGACTTCGTGGCGAAGAAGAGGCTGAGGATGTCGGCGTTTTCCCCGTAGCCGAAGGCGCGCAGGAGCGCCGTGGCCGGGAACTTCTTCTTCTTGTCGATGTGGACGTAGATCACGTCGTGGATGTCGATGGTGAACTCGACCCACGAGCCCCGGAAGGGGATGATCCGCGCCGAGAAGAGCCGCTGGCCGTTCGGGTGGATGTCCTCCTCGAACACCACGCCGGGCGACCGGTGAAGCTGGCTGACCACGACGCGCTCGGCGCCGTTGATGACGAACGTCCCGAGCGGGGTCATGATCGGCAGCTCGCCGAGGTAGACCTCCTTCTCGATGATGTTCTTCGGCCGCTTCTCCCCCTCGACCTCCTCGAAGACCACCAGCTGCAGCGTGGCCTTGAGCGGGGCGGCGTACGTCATGTCGCGCTCGATGCACTCCTCGACGGAGTACTTCGGCTCGCCCAGGGCGTAGCGCACGAAGTCCAGGGTGTACTTCCCGTTCACGTCCGAAATCGGGAAGAGATCCCGGAAGACGCGTTCGAGCGACACGTCCTGCCGGGCGCCGTCGACGTCGTCGGGCACCAGCAGCGACTCGAAGGCGCGCGTCTGGATGTCGAGGAGGTGCGGCATGGGCATGCCGCCCTCGTGCTTCGCGAACGTAATTACCGGTCGGATATCAGTCATGGCTCACTCTCATGCAACACAAAGGGCCCCGGGACGGCGGCCAACGCCAAAGGCGCTGGCCCCGCGGGGCTCGGACGTCGCTGGAATTCAGGACCAACGCAGGTTCGTCATGCCGTCTCACTAAAGCAGGGTGGTCGCAGGCGCCCGCCGGGTCGTCCCGGCGGGCGGTGCGCCCCCTACTTCATTTCGACGGTGGCGCCCTGCTCTTCGAGCTTCTTCTTCAGTTCTTCCGCCTCGGCCTTGGAGATGCCTTCCTTGATGACGCCACCGGCGTCGACCAGATCCTTGGCTTCCTTCAGGCCCAGGCTCGTGACTTCACGCACGGCCTTGATGACCTGGATCTTCTTGGCGCCGCCGCTGGTCAGGACGATGGAGTACTCGCTCTGCTCCTCGGCTGCCGGGGCTGCGCCCGCGCCCGCGCCACCCGCCGGGGCGGCCATGACGGTCACGTTGAACTTCGTCTTGAACTCTTCAATCAGGTCCGCCAGCTCGATCACGGTCTTGTTGCCGATCGCGTCGAGAATCTGCTCATTGCTCATCGTGGTGCTCATCGGGATGCTCTCCGTCGGGTTAGGATGCCGCGGCGCTGCGCTGCTCACGCAGTGCCTCGAGTGCGCCGACCATGGTGTAGAGGACACTGTTCATTGCGCCGGCCATCTGCGCCAGCAGGACTTCGCGCGACGGGATCTCGCCCAGCCGCTTGACGTGGGCCGCGGAAACGGCCTCGCCGTCCACGCGTCCCATCTTGACCGTCGGCTTGTCGCCATGCTCCTTGGCGAACTCGGTCAGCACCTTGGCCGCCGAGAGCGGTTCGTGCGACAGCACGAGGCCGGTCGGGCCGGTAAAGTGCGCGTCGAGCCCTTCGATCTTGTTGGCCGCGAGGGCCCGCTGGGCCAGCGTGTTCTTGACCACGATGTAGCTGGCGCCGGCCGCCCGGAGGCGACGGCGGAACTCCGTCATGCTCAACACGTTCAGACCAGTGAAATCCGTGACATAGACATTGGGAGACGCCTTCAACGCTGCCGTGAGGGTCTCGACCTCTGCCTGCCGTTCCGTCTTGCTCACTTGTACCCCGCCGTCTCGAGCCGCACGCCAGGCCCCATGGTGCTGGAGACCGTCGCCGACCGGATGTAGACACCCTTGGCCGCGGACGGCTTGGCCCGCAGGATGGTGTCCATGAAGGCCTGGAGGTTTTCCGACAGCTGCGCCTCGGTGAACGAGGCCTTGCCGATCGGGACATGCACATTGCCGGTCTTGTCGACCCGGAATTCGATCTTGCCCGCCTTGATTTCCTTGACCGCCTTGGCCACGTCGAGCGTGACCGTGCCGGCCTTCGGATTGGGCATCAGGCCGCGCGGACCGAGCACCCGGCCGAGCTGGCCGAGCTGGCCCATCACGTCCGGCGTGGCGACGATGACGTCGCACTCGAGCCAGCCGTCCTTCAGCTTCTGGAGGTACTCCACGCCGACGAAGTCCGCCCCGGCGGCCTCGGCCTCCTGGACCTTCTCGCCCTGCGTGACCACCAGCACCCGCACCGACTTGCCGGTGCCGTGCGGCAGGACGACCGTGCCCCGCACGACCTGGTCCGCGTGCCGCGGATCCACGCCGAGCCGGACGGCGACGTCCACCGTCTCGTTGAACTTCGCCTTGGCGGCGGCCTTCACGGCGGCGCAGGCCTCGGTGCTGCTGTAGGTACGGTTGCGGTCGACCGTGGCGGCCGCGGCGGTGTAGCGCTTTCCGTGGCTGGGCATCAGTCGATGACCTCCAGCCCCATCGAGCGGGCGGTGCCGGCGATCATCCGCATGGCACTCTCCACCGAGGCGGCGTTGAGGTCGGCCATCTTGATCTCGGCGATCTTCTTGAGCTGTGCCGAGCTGACCTTGCCGACCTTGGTCCGGTTGGGCTGCGCGCTGCCCTTGTCGAGCCCCGCCTCCTTGAGCAGGAGGTTCGGCGCCGGCGGAGTCTTGGTGATGAACGTGAACGTCCGGTCGGCGTAAATCGTTACGACGACCGGGATCACCATTCCGCTTTGGCTCTGGGTCCGCGCGTTGAACTGCTTGCAGAACTCCATGATGTTGACGCCATGCGGGCCCAGCGCCGTCCCGACCGGGGGCGCGGGGTTCGCGGCGCCAGCCGGAACCTGCAGCTTGACGAGCGCCTGAATCTTCTTGGCCATACATCTCCTCGTGGTGCGCCGGCGCGATCCCCTGCCCCTGGCTCCCGCGTATTCCGCGCGGTGGCGGTGCGCCCCCGAGGGGGCGCAAGAGCGGCGCCTGCCGCCCTAGTGACCGCGGAGCTGGAGGTAATCCAGCTCGACAGTCGTCGGCCGCCCGAAGAGGCTGACCGACACCTTGACCTTGCCCTTGTCCGCCAGCACTTCCTCGACCGTCCCGCTGAAGTCGGAGAAGGGGCCTTCCGTGATCTCGACCACCTGGCCGGGGAGGAAGGGAATCTCTTCCTTCGGCTCCGACTCGGAGGCCTGCTCCACGACGCCGAGGAGGCGGTTGACCTCCTCCTGGCGGAGCGGCTGCGGCAGCTTGCCGGTGCCGACGAACTTGATGACGCCCTGGATGCTGTTGACCAGGTGCAGCGCCTCCTGGCTCAACCCCATCTCCACGAGCACGTAGCCCGGGTAGAGCTTCCGCTCGACCGTGACCTTCTTGCCGTTCTTGATCTCGACCGCTTCCTGCACCGGCACCAGTGCCTGGCGCACGAGCCGCTCCTCGGCGGGACGCGGATCCTCCTCGATGCGCCGCTGCAGCAGGCCACGAACCTTGTTCTCGTGCCCGGCAGTGGTCTGGATCGCGTACCAGCGGTATTCCATGGCGCTCACCGGGCCAGCTTGGCGATGCCGTCCACCAGGATCAGTTGCAGCAGCAGGTCCATCCAGCCGATCAGGAAGCCGAGCGCGATCGACATGATGATGATCATGCGCGTCGCCTTGTTCAGCTCGTCCCGCGACGGCCAGGAGACCTTCTTCGTCTCGGTGCGGACCGCGGCCAGGAAATCCCCGGTCCGGCGGAACCAGCCGACGACGCCACCGGCGGGCGCGACAGCCTGCCCGGCATGCTTGGAGCCTTCCATGACTACTTCGACTCCTTGTGCAACTGGTGCTTGTCGCACCGCGGGCAATACTTCTTCCACTCCACCCGCTCCGGGTGCTTGCGCCGGTTCTTGTCGGTGAAGTAGTTCCGGTTCTTGCAGTCGGTGCACTCGAGAATGATCTTTTCGCGCGGCATATCTCAGCGGGGCAGCGGGGCCGCGGGGCCGGGAGGCAGTCCATGCCGCTCGGTCAACCGTCTCTCCGCCTGTCCGCCCTCCGGAATAAGTGATTCGTGTGCGCCCTGCGACGCCCCTGCCAGAGCTCGCGATCGGGATTGAACCGATGACCTCATCCTTACCAAGGATGTGCTCTACCAACTGAGCTACGCGAGCGACTACTTGCCCAGAGCGGGCGACGGGACTCGAACCCGCGACCCTCAGCTTGGAAGGCTGACGCTCTACCAACTGAGCTACACCCGCCGGTGTCCTGCTGCCTGACCATGTCCTGCTGCCAGGCATGGTGGGGGTAGGATTCGAACCTACGTAGGGCGAAGCCCGGCAGATTTACAGTCTGCTGCCATTAGCCACTCGGCCACCCCACCGCGCTGCCTGCTACCCCCCGATACAGAACCCCGCCACCAACTGGGCGGGGTTTGACCGTCGAGAGTTTTCCTGCACTTCAGCTGGAGCTGACGAAGGGACTCGAACCCCCAACCGGTGGTTTACAAAACCACTGCTCTACCAATTGAGCTACGTCAGCACGAAAGCCAAAATAGGCAGACCCATATGATAGAAGGGGTTGGGGCAATAGTCAACGGGCGGGGCAGCGGGGCAGCGGGGCAGCGGGGCAGCGGGGCAGCGGGGCAGCGGGGCAGCGGGGCAGCGGGGCAGCGGGGCAGGAAGCTGGCCTGGCCGTCACCCCGGCGAAAGCCGGGGTCCAGGTGTGGGGGCCGGTCTTGCGTGCCGGCCCCCTCGCCAGATCAGTCGCTCAGTCGTTCAGGAACTTCTGGTAGGAATTGATCTGCGCACCAAACAGGGTGATCCAGGCGTTGATGGCACCATCAGTGACTCCGCCGGCAAAGTCCAAGTCACTCTCCAGCACGGGGTTACGGTCCTTGTCGGCATAGGCACGCCCGAACCGGTGGTCATCATTCCATTCGTTCATCTTGGAGGTGCTCACCTGGATGTCACCGAACGCGATGTACAGCTGGGCGTCGGTGTTGTCGTTCGCCATGATGAGCAGCGCCTTCTTGCCGTTGAGCTCGATGCGCCAGGAGTGCTCACCCTTCTTGGTGAAGGTCAAATCGAGACCGCCGAGGAGCGCCTCCATGTGCTTGTCGGTCACCGAGGTCATGACCTCCTGCGCGTGCACCGGGCGCGCGACTGCGACAAGCAGGAACAACGCCAAAGCAGCGGCCACGTGCCGGGCGGCACGTCCAGACTTTCGAGCGACCATCGGCACTCTCCGCGGAGTTATGGGTAGGTGGAAGGGCCGCAATCTGCTCGCGCGGTGGCGAAGCTACAAGCCCTGACTACCCCACCCGCCACTTCGTCCCGCCCTGGCCGTCCTCCAGCGTCACGCCGCGCGCCGCCAATTCGTCGCGAATGGCGTCCGCCTTGGCGAAGTCCCGGGCCAGCCGGGCCGCCTTCCGCGCCTGGATCCGCTCCTCCACCCAAGTGGCCAGCTCGGCGTCCGCTTCCTTCGGGGTCGGCAGCACATCCAGCACGCCGGTGGCCCACGCAAACGCCTCACGGGCCGAGACAGACGCCGCTGCCCCCCGGTCGAGCGCCCGGTTCCCCGCCGTCACGAAGTCGAAGAGGGCCGCCACCGCCCGGGGGGCGTTGAGGTCGTCGTCCAGCGCCGCCGAGAACTGCTCCCGGAGCTTCGCGGCCGCCCCGTCCAGTTCGGCGGTGGCCCCTTCGCCGACCGCGCCGGTGGCCTTGGCCGGCGCGGCCTCGAGCCGCGCAGCAAAGTCGCCCAGCCGGCGGAGCCCGGCCGTGGCCTGCGCAATCGACTCGTCGTTCAGGTCGATCTTCTGGCGGTAGTGGGTCTGGAAGAAGAAGAGCCGCAGCGCCGCGGCATCCACACCGTCTTCCTTCAGGTCCCGGGCCGTGGTGATGTTCCCGAACCGCTTCGACATCTTGGTGCCGCGGATATTCAGGAACTCGGCGTGCATCCAGACCCGCGCGAAGTCGGGCTTGCCGGTGTGCGCGCAGCTCTGGGCGATCTCGTCCTCGTGGTGCGGGAAGATCAGGTCCACCCCCCCGCAGTGGATGTCGAGCACATCCCCGCCCCACTTCTCCCGCAGCAGGTCCAGCGCCATCGCCGAGCACTCGAGGTGCCACCCCGGCCGCCCCCGGCCAAACGGCGCGTCCCACGCCGCCTGCACCTGTTCGTCGTCCGGCTGCGCCGCCTTCCAGAGCACGAAGTCGCGGGCGTCCTCCTTGGCGTACTCGTCGCTGCTGACCCGACCGCTCGCCCCCGAGCGCAGCTCCCGCTGGTCGAGCTGGCTCAGCCGCCCATACGCCGGGAACCGCGCGATCGCGAAGTACACCGACCCGTCCTCCCCACGGTATGCAACCCCCTTGGCCAGCAGCGACTCCACCAGCGCAATCATCGGCGCGATGAACTGGGTGGCCCGCGGATAGGCGTGCGCGGGCAGGATCCGGAGATAGTCCCGGTCGGCAAAGAAGGCCTGGGCGTAGGGCTCGACATGCTCCCGGAGCGTGACGCCCGCCTTGGCCGCCGCCTGGATCGTGCGGTCGTCCACGTCGGTCAGGTTCATCACATGGAACACCGTCAATCCGCTCGCCTCGAGCCACCGCCGCAGCAGGTCTTCGAAGAGAAACGTCCGGAAGTTCCCGATATGCGCGTAGTTCCAGATGGTCGGGCCGCAGGTGTAGAGCGAGACCCGCCCCGGCACCAGCGGGACGAAGTCCTCGACCTGCCGGGTCATGGTGTTGTAGAGGCGGAGGGTCATGCGTCCTCGGCGGCGGCCTGCGCCACGGCGTGGTCGGGGGACTGCTCCCCGCGAACGTGGATGGTCCGCTGCGGGAAGGGAATCTCGATGCCTTCACGGTCGAGACGGTTCTTCATCCGCCGGCGGAACTCGCGGCCCGCCGCCCAGTGCCCACCCGGGAGCGTCTTCAGAAGCGTGCGGATGACCACGGCACTGTCGCCCAGGTCCTGGACGCCCAGCACATCAGGCGCCCCGTCGAGCTGGCGTCCCCACACATCGTCCTCAGCGAAGGCCCGGGCTTCGTCGGCAAAGATCTCAAGGACCAGGTCCACCCTGGCGTCGTAGGCCACGCCGACGTCCACCACGGCCCGGCTCCAGGCCCGGGTCTTGTTGCTGACGGCCCCGATCTGTCCGTTGGGGATCGTGTGGAGCACGCCCTCGATATCCCGCAGCTGCACGATGCGAAGTGTCATCAACTCCACCGTGCCTGACTTGCCGACGACTTCGATGGTGTCGCCCACGGCGAACTGGTTTTCGAGCAGGATGAAGAAGCCGGCGATGACGTCCTTCACCAGCGACTGCGCGCCGAAGGACACCGCCAGGCCGAGGACGCCGGCGCCGGCCAGGATCGGGCCGATGGGCATGAAGAGGTTCAGCGTAAACAGGCCGGCCAGCACCAGCACCAGCACGGTGCCAAGGCTGCGCAGGAGGCCGGCAATCGTGGCACTGCGACGCTCCGTCGCGCTGAAGTGCGCGTCATTGCCGTCGTCGGCCGCCGCCACGATCCGGTCGGCCAGCTTGCCGACCAGGCGGTTGGTGACCCAGGCGGCGATCCAGATGAAGACCAGCGCGATCGCCTTGCGCGCGGCGGTCGCCGGGTCCACGTGGAAGAATTCGATGGCAGCGTGAATCATGTCGCGGAGTGATGCGAGAAACGGCACGGGACAACCCCTTCGTAGACAATGAATTGGAGGGGGTAACCTAGACCCGGGCCGCGCGCGGCGTCAACGCGGCGCGCTCGAAGCATACGCTATCCGGCTCTCGCGGACCCGCATCCCGCCTGCCCGAACCGCGGAGAGCACCGCCTCCGCCCCCTCGCCGTCCTGCAGCGCGATCCGGACCCAGCGATCCCGGTCCGGCGATGTCCCGGCGAGCCGGAGTTCGAGGCAGCGTCCGGCTCGAACGACCCCAGCCGTCAGCCAGCGGAATCCTGCGGCGTCATGCCAGAGAAGCCGCTCACACCACCGCGAAAGCATGCCAAGGTCATCGGAGCAGATGACCACCACCACCTGTCCCCTCCGAAGCGGCTGCAGCGCCGCCTCCACTTGGGGTGTCGCCAGTCTGCGGGCGTCGAGCACGAGCCGCGACGGGGCGCGATGGATCGCGTGGCGGAGGTCCGCCTCGTTTCGGAGCACCGGGCCGAAGAGGGTGAGGGTGGCCGCGGCGCCTGGCGGCACACCCACAACGGCTCCACGCGGGAGCGCGAGGAGGAGGGGAAGCGGTGAGGGGCAGCTACCCGGAAAGCGGCGATGCATCCGGGCAGCGTAGCCGCAGAAGGCCGGGGGGCGTCACCCCGGCCGTGCGGGTCGGTGCGCGTTAACGGCGGTCGGGCACCCGGGTCAGGAGCACCGGGCGATCGGCGCCCCGCAGGACCTTGTCGGCCACGCTCCCGAGCACCATCCGCCGCAGCCCGCGCGCCCCATGGGTGGCGAGCGCGAGCAGTTCCGCGTCGGCGAGCGCCGCCTCGTGCAGGATGGCCTGGGCAACTCCGGGCTCCACCACGACACGGGTGGACACCTTGACGGCGGGACTCCGGACCCGCGCCGCCACTCCCTCCAGATAGGCTTCAGCCTGCTCCGTGAGGGAGGCGGTCAGCGAGTCGTCCATGGCGAGCGACGCGCCCATTCCCGCCTCGCCGGCGATCGGAATGGGCGGCACCACCCGAAGCAGGACGACTTCGCACCGCTTCGGGTCCGCGAGCGCCAGCGCCGGCCCGATGGCGGACTCCGACTCGGTGGAACCGTCGAGCGCCACAAACACCTTGCGGAACTGTTCCGCCGGCGGAATCGTGGTCCCTTCGGCCGGACGAATGAGCAGGACGGGCACGGTGAGCCGCCGCACCAGCGCGTCGGACACACTGCCGAGCCAGAGACGACTGAGCGCCCCGCGTCCATGCGTGGCGAGGACCACGAGTCCGAACGCGTTGTCCTCGGCGTGCGCCGCGATCTGGTCCACCACGTCACCATCCAGGAGCTGCCGGGTGATGCCGGTAAACCCTCCTTCCTCGAGGCGGGCGGCGCAATTCGCCAGGTACTGCTCTTCTCCGTCGCGGATGGACGGGTCCACCGCCGTGGCGGCCACGGCACCCTCGGTGGCGATCGTCCAGGCGGGCACCGGGTCGTGCACGCGCACCATCTCGAGGTGCGCCCCCGTCGCCTTGGCGAGGCAGGCGGCCCAGGGCAGCGCCTGCTCCGAGAACGGGGAGCCGTCGAGTGGGACAAGGATGCTCTTGATCATCGATCCATCCTTTCACGCGCAGTCACGCGTTCAGATCAGCAATAGGGCCAGCAGTGTGGCGAGGCCGAGATAGGCCAGTCCGGCCCCCGCCAGCCGGCGGAACTGGGACGTGCCGAGGGTCACGGCCACGGTGAGCTTGAGCACGGTATTGCTCAGCATTCCCAGCATAATCGCCTCGGCCGCGAGGCGGACCATCCCCCCGTCGGTCGCGAGCTTCGCCATGGAGACCGTCAGCGCGTCCATGTCGGTCAGGCCGAGGAAGGCGGCGAGCGGGAGCACGCCCGGGTCCCCGAACCTGCCCTGCACCCAGGTGAGCGCCATCAGCGCCCCCTGAAAGAGCAGCGCGAGGCGGATGGCACTTCCCAGCCGGAGCGGATTGCTCGGCGGGGTCATCGGTTCTGCCGCGGGATCGTCCGCCTCGGTGCCGGGTCGGAACGCCCAGGCCGTGAGGATCGTTCCGGCGGCGAGCGGGATGAAGGCCATCGGCAGCAGTGCCCACCCGGCGTCGGGGTTCAGCACAAAGGTGATGCCGGTGACGCGAATGACGAGAATCGTGCAGGCCGCGACCACTCCGGCGGCCAGGCCCCGGCCCGCCTCAGGTTCGATCCGGCTTCGGCGGGCAAAGTTCAGCGTCACGGCCGTCGACGAAATCAGGCCGCCGGCGAGGCCCGCATAGGCATACCCCCGCCGAACCCCCACCCCGCGCCGCGCGACGAATCCGAGGAAGTTCAGCCCGGAAAAGAGCAGTACCAGGAGCCACAGCGACTGCGGATAGATTCCGCCGAGGGGGCCAAAGGGGCCCTTCGGCATCAGCGGGAGGACGACCAGGGCCAGGACAGCAAACTGGAGCGCCCCGCGCAACTCCCAGTCGTCGATATGCCGGACGAACTCGTGGATCCTGCTTTTCTCGTTCAGGGCGAGCACGACGACGACCCCGGCGGCGCTCGCCAGGCGCAAATGTCCCAGCCCGGCAATCACCCCGAGCCCGAGCACGACAACTGCGGCCACCTCCGTGGTGGCGTCCGGATCCAGGGAGCCCCGCCGGCTGGCGAGGACATAGGCGGCTGCCACCAACAGCGCGGCACCACCGAGGAGGACCGCGGACAGCGCCACGGCTCCTGCCATCAGGAGCACGCCGGCAATCCCGCCCGCACCCCCCAGCAAGAAGAAGGTCCGGGCCCCCGCAAAGCGGGCGTCCGGACCTTCGGCATGTCCCGACCACTGGCGCTCGATACCGACCGCCAGGCCGATGAGCGCGGCCACACCCATGCCCACCGCCGCTTCTGACGCGGCAAGGGGAAGGACCGTGGCCGCGCTTAGCACCCTACTCCTTCTGTTCGGGGGCGGGCGTTGCCGCCGCGCCGCAGCCGGCCCCGCCAGCGCCCTTGCAGCATTCCATGCCAGGGGAACATGCGCCATTCCCTCCCATGCCCTTCATGCCACCCATGCCGCCCATCATCATCTTTTCCATGTGCGCGTGCATCAGCTTCAGCATTCCCTCCATCATCAGCCTGTCCTGCACCATGGCGTTCAGCAGCGCGGCCATCGCCTCAGTCTTCTTGCTGCCGCTCGCCGCGTTCATGGCGGCGGTGAGGTCCGCGATCTGCGCATTGGCGGAGTCCATCTTGGCCATGATGGCCATGCCAGGGCACTCGCCGCCACCGCCGCAACCACCGCCGGCGCCCATGCCGGGTCCCATGGCGTGCGCATGGCCCGCCATCGGGGCCGGCGCGGCCGGCTCCTGGGCCCAGAGAGGAGCGGCGAACAGTAGCGGGGCAGCCAGGGCGATCAGGGAAAGGCGGCGCATAGGGTACCTCAAAGAGAAAGAATCAGAGCGGAACAGTCAATACGGCGCACAACGCCGAATGCAACAGGCCGCGGGCCACGCTGCCTCCCTCGACAATTCCGGGAGGCCCACCACGATGGTACCCGAACGCCAGCAGCCTGGCGCCGGCGTCGGCGGCCTCGGCCAGCAGCTCGGAGAGCACGTTCCCCCGTCGGATCCGGAGGTCCGTCGTGACCAGGGCCTTGTCCAGCGTGCGGTTGAGGCGCAGGGTCCGCGACGCCGGCAGTGTCGCGGCCAGTTCATCCGGCTCGTTCAGCCAGACCGGTTCGACGGTCACCGCGCGCAGCGGGGCCTCGATGGTGCGCGCGAAGTCGGAGGCGGCCTTGAAGACGGAGGCACTGCGCTCCGTCGCGTCGAGACAGACCAGCATCGGATCGAATTCCTCGCAGTCGAGGCCCACGAACAGGCAGGGCACCCGGCTCCGCCGCGCGACGGCATCGGCCGTGTCGCCGAGAAACATCCGCTGGCGCTGGGTCCGCTGCTTCCGGCCCAGGACCAGGAGGTCGCCCGAATGCTCTTCCGCATAGCGCGGGATTTCAATGCCAGGCACTCCCGACAGCACCGTGAAGGCCGGCGCAATGCGGGGGGCCGCCCGCTGCAGCTTGGCCTCCAGGCCGCGCGAGAGGTCGCGCAGCATGGTCTGCTGCTCGGCGTCCGAGGCGCCACTGCCGGCCGCTACCTGGCCTGGCGTGGCCACACGGACCGTCAGCACCGTCAGCCGGGCGCCCGCCTGCTCGGCCAGACGTGCGGCGACCAGCACGGCGTGATGACCGGCCTCGGATTGATCCGTGGCCGCGACCACATGCCGAAGCTCCATGTAGTTGTGCTCCGCGGTGGGTGATGACGCATTCTCGTCTCATTCCCTTGAAGAGAGTATGAAGGAAACGAGAAGAAAGCGTGGCTCCCTCCCTGCCGCCCCTCCGATTGCCTACTTTCAAGCCATGACCCGCCCCCCTCGACACGCCTCCCCCTCACCCTCACCGGAACGGCTGGAACAGCTGGTCTCCGCCGGCCTGCTCCTGACCTCCGAGCTCTCCCTGGAAGGGGTCCTGCAGCGGGTGGCGGATCTCGCCTGCGAGATCATCGGGTCGAGATACGCCGCCATCGGCGTCCTGTCCGAAGATCATCGCCGTCTGGACGCCTTCGTCACGGCGGGCATCGACGAAGCGACGAAGGTTCGGCTCGGGGCGCCGCCGGAAGGCAGGGGCGTCCTCGGTCTGGTGATGCGGGAGCGCAGGATCATCCGACTCGCCGACCTCCAGTCACACCCCGGATCCGTGGGATTCCCCCCCGGGCATCCGCCCATGCACTCCTTTCTCGGCGTGCCGATCGAGCGCAGACGAGGCGTGTTCGGCATCCTCTACCTGACCGAAAAGCTCGACGGCCCCGAGTTCACCGCCGAGGACGAGCACGTCGCCCGGCTCCTGGCGGCCCAGACCGGCGCCGCCATCGAGAACGCCAGGCTCCACGAGGAAAGCGCCCGACTGCTTGAAGAAGTCCAGCAGCTGCAGCGCTCCCGAGAACGCTTCTTTGCCATGGTGAATCACGAACTCAGGAACGCGCTGGCCGGCGTCTACGGCTGGGCGGAGATGCTGGTGCGCAAGAAGGACCCCGAGACCGTGCCCAAGGCAGCGTTCGAGGTGCTCGATTCTGCCGAGCAGGCGATTGCCCTCGTGAACGACCTGCTCGACCTGAGCCGGCTGGATGAAGACCGCCTCAAACCGGTGCTTCGCGACGTGGAGTCGACGGCGATGGTCCAGCGCGCCATTGCCCGCGTCACTCCGATGACGAGCGCACACGGCATCGAGGTGATCTTCGAAGCTCCGGCCGGCGGGGGGGCCATCCAGACCGACGCGCACCGGGTCGAGCAAATCCTCCTCAACCTGCTGGGCAATGCGACCCGGCACGCTCCGAAGGAGTCGACCATCCGCGTGCATCTCCTCGGAGACCACACCAGGGTCCGGATCGAGGTGCTGGATGAAGGACCAGGCGTGTCCGAAGAAGACCTCGACAGGATCTTCGACATCTACCAGACCAAGGGATCCGATGGCGGCGTCGGCCTTGGCCTGCCCCTGTCCCGCCGCCTGGCACGGCTCCTCGGGGGTGATCTCCGTGCTGAGGCCCGGCCGGACGTGGGTGGCTGCTTCATCCTTGAGCTGCCAGGTGGCGGAAAACTAAAGAGTTCTTCATAATACCTTCCGGTACCGTTCACCCCTTCCTCATAGCTTGAGCATCATGAAAGTTCTCGTCGTGGAGGACGACCGGAAGGTCGCCGGGTTCATCGAACAGGGTCTGAAGGAAGAGGGCTGGACCGTGGACGTCGCGCCGGATGGCGAGGAGGCCACGATGCTGGCTCACGTCTACCAGTACGACGTCATCCTGCTCGATGTCGTGTTGCCCAAGAAGAACGGGTTCCAGGTCGCGGCGGAGCTTCGCCGTGAGGGGCGCAACACCCCCATCCTGATGCTCACCTCGCGGGACGCGGTGGAGGATGTGGTCCGCGGCCTCGACGCGGGTGCGGACGACTACTTGGCCAAGCCGTTCCGGTTCGAGGAGCTGCTGGCCCGGATGCGCGCCCTGGTCCGGCGCGGAGGCGCCGAGCGCCTCGAGACGCTCCGCTACGGCCCCCTCTCCATGGATCGGCTGCGTCATGAGGTTCGGCTGGACGACCAGCCCCTGGACCTGACGCCCAAGGAATTCCAGCTCCTGGAGTTCTTCCTCCTCCACCCGGAAGAAGTGGTACGGCGGACCACCCTGCTCGAAAAGGTCTGGGACATGCATTTCGACCCTGAGAGCAACGTGGTGGATGTTCATGTCGGCAACCTTCGCCGGAAGCTCGCCGCCTCCGCCGGTGGCAACCTGATCACTACCGTGCGGGGCGTCGGATTCTGCCTCCGCGCCGCCAACACGGTGGCGACCCGCTCCGCGTGACCCGGCGCGTGCCCCCGGCGATCCTGCCGGGGGCGGCACTCCTGTTCATCCTTGCGGGGCTGTTCCTACGGCTCCAGCCCGACCTGTCGGGGTGGAGCCATTCACTATGGATGGCGGGACTGCTGGTTACCGGTGTTCCGGTGGCATGGAAGACCCTGCGCGGGCTCTTGCGGGGACGGGCAGCCGCTGACATCGTCGCCACGCTCGCGATCGTCACGGCCATTCCGCTGGGCGAACCGCTCGCCGGCCTCGTGGTCGTGCTGATGCAGACGGGAGGGGAGGCGCTGGAGCGGTTTGCGGAGGGCCGGGCCAGCGCCGCGGTTCGCGAACTGGAGGCGGCGGCCCCCCACGAGGCGCACCGACTCCTCGGTGACGGCACCGTGGAGGACATCGCGGCGGATGCCGTGGCCATCGACGATCTGCTCCTGGTCCGGCCGGGGGAAATGGTCCCCTGCGATGCGGTCGTCACGGTCGGCGCTTCGCACGTGGACGTCTCCCGGCTGACGGGCGAACCGGTCCCGGTCAGCGCCGGGCCGGGCACCCGGCTTCCCAGCGGCTCCGTCAACGGGGAAAGCCCCCTCACGCTGCGCGCCGAGGCGCTCGCGTCGCAGAGCCTCTATGCGCGGATCGTCGAGCTGGTTCGGTCGGCCCAGGCGGAGAAGGCCCCTCTCCAGCGGCTGGCCGACCGGTACGCCATCTGGTTCACGCCGCTTACGCTTGCGGTGTGCCTCGTGGCCTACCTCATTTCGTTCGACCCGGTGCGGGTGCTGGCGGTGCTGGTGGTCGCGACCCCCTGCCCCCTCATCCTGGCCACCCCGGTGGCCATCATCGGGGGATTGAACCGGGCCGCACGGCAGCAGATCGTCATCCGCAACGGCGGGGCGCTCGAGCAGCTTGGCGGCGTGTCGGTCGCGATGTTCGACAAGACGGGCACGCTGACGGTCGGCCGCCCTGCGCTCGCCCGGATCGTGGCGGTGTCGCCCTTCACCGAGTCGACGCTGCTCGCCCTCGCCGGCGCCGTGGAGCACGGTTCGGGGCATCTCCTGGCCCGCTCGGTCGTGGACGGGGCCCGTACCCGGGGTGTCGGCCTGCCGGCCGCGTCGGAGATTCGCGAAGCGCCCGGTGAGGGCGTGGCGGGACGTGTCGAGGGACGGATGGTGGTGGTTGGCGCGCGTGAGTACGTGCGGCGGCTCGCACCGGCAGCGGTCGAGGCGCTGAACGCCGCCGACGGTGACCGGGCGGCACTTCGGGCGTATGTCGCGGTGGACGGCGCGGCGGCCGGGTTCCTGGAGTTTGCCGACGCCCTCCGGCCTGAGGCGGCGGCCTTGCTGCGGCGGCTCTCCGGCCTCGGGATCACCCGGATTGCGCTGCTCTCCGGCGACCGGAAGGAAAACGTCGAGGCCCTCAGCGCCAAACTCGGGTTCACGGAGGCGCACGCCGACCTGCTGCCCCACGACAAGGTGGCGCTCGTCGAGTCGGCCATGGCCGGCGGGCAGAAGGTCGTGATGGTGGGCGACGGCACCAATGACGCTCCCGCGCTCAGCACCGCCACGGTGGGCATCGCGCTCGCCTCGCACGGTGGCGGGATTACCGCGGAAGCGGCCGACATCGTCATTCTCGCCGACGACCTGGGCCGGGTGGCGGACGCGATCGAAACCAGCCGGTGGACCATGCGCATTGCGCGCCAGAGCATCTGGGCGGGCTTGGGGCTCAGTGGCGCCGCAATGGTCGTCGCCGCGGCAGGCTACATTCCACCGATCGCGGGCGCCGTCCTGCAGGAAGTGATCGATATTGCCGTGATTCTCAACGCGCTGCGGGCCGCGGCACCGGCCCCGGCGCATTCACCTCGGGCGGTCGCCTGAGACCACCACACGCAGTTCCGGGAGCCTCCATGAATCCACAGCTGGAATCATTCCGCTATGACGACGCCATCGTGCGGAAGTTCCTCTGGGCCACCTTCGTCTGGGGCCTGATCGGCATGACGGTCGGGCTGCTCATCGCCACCCAACTGGCGCTGCCGGCCCTCAACCTCGACATCCCCTGGCTCAGCTTCGGGCGGCTCCGCCCCCTGCACACGAACGCGGTCATCTTCGCGTTCGCGGGCAACGCCATTTTCACCGGCGTGTACTACTCGTCCCAGCGCCTGCTCAAGACGCGCATGTTCAGCGACGTGCTGAGCGCGCTCCACTTCTGGGGATGGCAGCTGATTATCGTGCTGGCGGCGATCACCCTGCCCCTCGGGTTCACCCAGGCCAAGGAATACGCCGAGCTCGAGTGGCCGATCGACATCCTGATCGCCGTCGTCTGGGTCATCTTCGCCATCAACTTCTTCGGGACGATCGCGAAGCGACGGGAGCGGCACCTCTACGTCGCCCTCTGGTTCTACATCGCGAGCATCATCACCGTCGCCATCCTGCACATCTTCAACAACCTGGTCGTGCCGGCCGGGATCCTGAAGAGCTACTCGATCTACGCCGGCGTCCAGGACGCCTTCATGCAGTGGTGGTACGGCCACAACGCCGTGGCCTTCTTCCTGACCACGCCGTTCCTCGGGCTGATGTACTACTTCCTCCCCAAGGCGGCGGACAAGCCGATCTTCAGCTACCGGCTGTCCATCCTGCACTTCTGGACTCTCGTCTTCCTGTATATCTGGGCCGGCCCGCACCACCTGCACTACACCGCCCTGCCGGAGTGGGCGTCCACGCTTGGCATGATCTTCTCCATCATGCTCTGGATGCCCTCCTGGGGCGGCATGATCAACGGCCTGATGACCCTGCGCGGCGCGTGGAAGAAGGTGGTGGAAGACCCGATCCTGAAGTTCTTCGTGGTCGCCATCACCGCCTACGGCATGTCCACCTTCGAGGGCCCGATGCTCTCGGTGCGCAGCGTCAACGCCCTGGCGCACTACACCGACTGGATCATCGCGCACGTCCACACCGGCGCCCTCGGATGGAACGGGCTGCTGACCTTCGGCATGGTGTACTGGCTCGCCCCGCGGCTCTTCCAGGCGAAGCTGCACAGCGTCAAGATGGCCGAGGTGCACTTCTGGCTCGCCACCTTCGGCATCATCCTCTACGCCACCGCCATCTACAGCGCCGGCCTCACGCAGGGCCTCATGTGGCGCGCCTACGACGTGACCGGCCGGCTCGAGTACCCCGCCTTCATCGAGACGGTGATGCGCCTCATGCCCATGTACTGGGTGCGCGTGGCGGGTGGCACGCTGTACCTGGCGGGCATGGTGCTCTTCGGCTACAACCTGCTCAAGACCTGGATGGCGCGTCCGGCCACCTACGAGGAGCCGGTCATCCAGGCCGCGCCGCTCGGCGACTACGAGGAACTGACCGCCTCCCGTCCCGCCGGCGTCCTGGCACGGTTCGTCCAGGCGGCCTGGCACCGCACCTGGGAGCGGCTCCCCCTCACTTTCACCATCCTGGTGACGGTGGCGGTGCTCGTGGCCTCGCTCTTCGAGATCATCCCGACCTTCCTCATCAAGTCGAACGTCCCGACGATCGCGTCGGTCAAGCCGTACACGCCGCTCGAACTCGCGGGGCGCGACATCTACATCCGCGAGGGGTGCTTCAATTGCCACTCGCAGATGATCCGGCCGCTGCGCTACGAGACCGACCGGTACGGCGAGTACTCGAAGCCGGGCGAGTTCGTCTATGACCACCCGTTCCTGTGGGGCTCCCGCCGCATCGGGCCCGACCTGGCGCGGGAGGGCGGCAAGTACCCCGACCTCTGGCACGTCCGGCACATGCGCCACCCGAAGGACCTGGAGGCCAAGTCGATCATGCCGGGGTACCCCTGGATGCTGACCAACCAGCTCGATTTCGAGGGCATCCAGCGCAAGGTGGACGCGATGGTGATGCTCGGCGTCCCCTACGGTGAAGCCGTCAACGACGCCCCCGGCATGGCCCGCCGGCAGGCGGAGGCCATCGGGCAGTCCATCGCCGCGCAGGGTGGACCCGCGGACCTCTCTGACAAGGAGATCGTCGCGATGGTGGCCTATCTCCAGCGGCTGGGGCGCGACATCAGCGCCCCCGCAGCGGCGGGCGCCGCGGGAGCGCCGTGAGATGCGCCTCTCCGACATCATGAGCAACGCCGGCCTGTCCCACTATGCGGAAATCGCGCTGGTCATCTTCCTGATCGCGTTCCTCCTGATCACCCTGTCGGTGTTCGCGCCGTCGCGCCGCAAGGAGTTTGACGAGGCCAGCCGCATGCCGCTGGATGACGTTCACCCACAATCACCGCGCCAAGGCCGAGGAGATGCGTCATGAGCGCCTCGCACGATGAAGACCGGCTGCTGGAGCACGACTACGATGGCATCCAGGAATACGACAACCCGATGCCGCGCTGGTGGCTCTACATCTTCTGGGGCTCGATCGTCTGGGCCGCGCTCTACTGGTTCAACGTGCCTGGCATCGGCGTGGGCAAGGGGCGCATCGCGGACTACAACGCCTCGGTGGCGGCGGCCGCCGCCGAGTTCCCGCCGGTGCCGCACAGCGCCGCCGGCGCCGAGCAGCTGCTGGCCATGAGCAAGGACCCCTCGACGCTCGCCACCGGCAAGACGGTCTTCGGCGCCTACTGCGTCGCCTGTCACGCCGCGGACGGCGGCGGCATCATCGGGCCCAACCTGACCGACAATTTCTGGATCCACGGCGGCGCCCCGGAACAGATCTACACGACCGTGCACGACGGCGTCCTCGCCAAGGGCATGCCGGCCTGGGGCCAGAGCCTGAAGCCGGACGAGGTCACCGCCGTGGTGGCCTACGTCATTTCCCTGCAGGGCACCACCCCGGCGTCGCCAAAAGCGCCGGAGGGGACCGCCGCCGACGCCCCCCCGCCCAGCGGGAGTTGAGGAGCAGCTGAACCAGATGAGCACCACGAACGCGTCCCACCCCACCGCCCCCGGGCGGGTGCTGGCGACTCTCAACGAAGATGGATCCCGCCGCTGGATTCGCCCGAAACTCTCGCCCGGGAGCTTCTGGCGGATCCGGCGCGTGGTGGCCTACGGCCTGATGGTGGTGTTCTTCCTGATCCCGTACCTGCGGATGAACGGCAAGCCGCTCGTCCTCCTCGACGTGCCGCACCGGCAGTTCACGCTGCTCGGCTACACCTTCCTGCCCACCGACACGCTGCTCTTCATGCTGCTGCTGATGAGCATCGCCATCTCCATCTTCCTGCTCACGGCGCTCTTCGGCCGGGTGTGGTGCGGCTGGGCCTGTCCGCAGACGGTGTACATGGAGTTCCTGTTCCGCCCGATCGAGCGGCTCTTTGAGGGGGGCCGGAGCGGCTCCATCGGATTCGACAAGGCGGGCGGCGTGCATCTCCGGCGGGTCGCCAAGAACGGCGTGTACCTGGTCCTGGCCCTCTTCCTTGCCCACACCTTCCTCGCCTACTTCGTCGGCATCGACCAGCTCGTCGTGTGGGTGCGCCAGTCGCCCCTTCAGCACCCGACCTCCTTCCTGATCATGGCGGGGACCACGGCGCTGATCTTCTTTGACTTCGCCTACTTCCGCGAGCAGACCTGCCTGGTCGCCTGCCCCTACGGCCGCCTGCAGTCGGTCCTGCTCGACCGCCAGTCGCTCATCGTCGGCTACGAACCGAGGCGGGGCGAGCCGCGCACCCTCAAGGTCAAGGGCCGTCCGGAGGGCGCCGGGGACTGCATCGACTGCGGCGCCTGCGTCCTCACCTGTCCGACCGGCATCGACATCCGCGACGGGCTGCAGATGGAGTGCATCCACTGCACCCAGTGCGCCGACGCCTGCGACGCCATCATGGACAAGGTCGGCAAGCCACGCGGCCTCATCCACTACACCTCGCAGAACACCGTCGAGGGCCTGCCGAGCCGGTTCCTGCGCCCCCGCGTGGTGCTCTATCCGCTTGCGCTCGCCGTGGCGGTGGGGCTGCTCGGCTTCAACCTCAGCACCAAGGCGGACACCGACGTCACGCTCCTCCGCGGCGCCGGTGCGCCGTTCACCCGGCAGCCGAACGGCAGCGTCGTCAACCAGATCCGGGTGAAGATCACCAACCGCGACGCCGCGGAACGCACCTACCGCCTTGAGGTGTCCGGGGTGGCAGGCGCCTCGCTCATTGCGCCGCAAAACCCGGTCGCGGTGCCCGGCGACAAGACGGTGGAGACCAGCATCTTCGTGGTCGTTCCTGAGGAGCGCTTCGAGGACGACCGCGTGCCCTCCACGATTCGCGTCACCGACGGCGCCGACTTCACCGTGGAGATCCCCTTTGAGCTGGTCGGCCCGGAACGGGAGCACGACGACGACCATGCTCCGGTCGCCATCGCGCCTGCGGAGAACGCCACCCCGTGAACAGCGCCAAGCTCTGGCCCGCCGCCCTCGTGGCCGTGCTCGCCATCACCGTCGCGGCGAACGTCGCCATCTACTGGACCGCCAACCACGACAGTTCCTTCGCGGTAGAACCCGACTACTATCAGCGCGCAATCGACTGGGATTCCACCGTGGCGCGCGGACAGCGGAGCGACGCGCTCGGCTGGGCCGCCGACGTGCGCCTCGCGCCGCCGGACGCCGGGCAGGCAACGCTCTCCGTGACGCTGGCCGCCCGCAATGGCACCCCGCTTGACTCCGCCGACGTTCGCGCCGCGCTCAGTCACAATGCGCATGGTGCCAACGTGTTCCAGGTGCGGCTTCTGCCCTCGGGCCCGGGGCTCTACGCCGCCAGGGTGCCCTCCGCCACGCAGGGGCTCTGGCGCGTCGACCTCGCCGCCACGCGCGGCGACGACGTCTTCGTCGAACGCGTCACGGTGGACAACGGAACCCCGCACGCGCCATGAACGCCCTGGTGCTTTCCGTCCTCGGCGCAAGCTTGCTCGGCAGTCCGCATTGCGCCGCCATGTGCGGCGGCTTCGTCTGCTTCTTCAGCGGCCAGCAGGACGCACGGCCCAGCCGGCTGACCCATGCCGTCTATCACCTCGGGCGCCTCCTGTCGTATTCGCTGCTGGGCCTCGCCGCCGGCACGGCGGGCGCCGGATTCGACCTGGCCGGCCGGCTGGCAGGATTCCACCGCCCGGCCGCGGTGGCCGCGGGGACACTGCTCATTCTCTGGGGCCTCGCCGGTCTCGCGGCCGCCGCGGGATTCGGGCGGGGTGCCACCGCGGCCCCCGCCGGATTCCGGAAGCTGTTCAGCGCCGCGATTGCCCGGCTGGCCGGCAAACCACCCACCGTTCGCGCGCTCACCATCGGCCTCCTCACCGCCCTCCTCCCCTGTGGCTGGCTGTACGTGTTCGTGGCCACGGCGGCGAGCACCGGGTCGGCACTGGGCGGCGCCGTCGTGATGGCGGCATTCTGGGCCGGGACCGTTCCCGTCCTGGCGGGCGTCGGCGCGCTGGCGCAACGGGCCGCGGGGCCGCTCCGCGCTCGTCTCCCGGTCGTGACCGCGGCGCTGCTCCTCGTGCTCGGCGTGCTGACCGTCGCCGGCAAGCTCCAGGCTCCGCACGCCGCCGCACACCCACCCGCGGCACATGAGCACCACTAGCGCCCCAACCGAGGCGCCGCACCGCACCGCCTGCGTGCACTGCAGCCTTCCGGTGCCGGCGGCGCTGGTTCGTACCGACGATCAGCCGTCGTTCTGCTGCGGCGGATGCGCCACCGCGTACGCCATCATCCACGATGGCGGACTCGATCGATACTATGACCTGCCCGACAAACGACTCGCCCCCGTGGCGCCAAGCGGCCGCAGCTTCGATGAGTTCGACCACCCCACCTTCCAGCATCTCTACGTGCGCGCCCGTGCCGACGGCACCGTCGACACCGAGCTCTACCTCGACGGCGTGCACTGCGCCTCCTGCGTCTGGCTCGTGGAACGAGTCCCGCTCCTTGTCCCCGGCGTGATCCGGGCCGAGCTCGAGGTGGGGCGCGCGCTCGCGCGCATCGCCTGGAACCCGGCGAACACCTCGCTCAGCGAAATCGCCGGGTTCCTCGACACCCTCGGGTACCGGCCCCACCCATTCCGGGCCCAGCGAGTGGAGGAGTTGCGTCGCCTCGAGGACCGGACCGCGCTGCTCCGGATCGGCGTCGCCGGCGCGCTCGCGGGCAACGTGATGATGCTGGCGGTGGCGCTCTACAGCGGATGGTTTGCCGGAATGGAACCCGCGTTTGTGCAGTACTTCCGGTGGCTGAGCCTGCTGTTGACGGCGCCCGTGCTGATCTGGCCCGGCCGGGTCTTCTTCCAGGGGGCGCTCGCATCCTTCCGGACCAGGCGCCTCCACATGGACCTGCCGATCGCCATCGCGCTCGGCGCGGGGTTCGCGCGCGGCGTGGCCAACACCATCACCGATACCGGGCCGATCTACTTCGATGGCGTTGCGACACTGGTGTTCCTGCTCCTGGTGGGGCGATTCCTGCAGCAGCGCGCGCAGCGGGCTGCCACCGACGCGACGAGCCTGCTGCACGGCCTGACCCCGTCGGTGGCTCGGCTGATCGACGGCGACGCCGTCAGGGAGGTGCCCGCGGAGGCGTTGCTGCCGGGGGTGATCGTCGAAGTGCGCGCGGGAGAGACCTTCCCCGCCGACGGCACGGTCACAGAGGGGGCGTCGCAGGTGGATCTCTCGCTGCTGACCGGCGAGTCACGCCCGGTGCGTGCCGAGCCGGGAACCAAGGCGTGGGCCGGCACCGTGAACCTGGCGGCGGCGCTTCGCATGGAGGTCACGCAGGCCGGCGAGGAGAGCCGTGTCGGTCGCCTGGTGCGCGAGGTGGCGGCGGGGGCCGGCCGACGCGCGCGCATCGTCCTGTTGGCCGATCGCATCGCCGGGTGGTTCGTCGCAACGGTCCTGCTGCTCGCCGTCGGCACCTGGTGGTACTGGCACGGCGTCTCCCCGGATGCGGCGCTCGACTACGCCATCGCCCTGCTCATCGTGACCTGCCCCTGCGCGCTGGCCCTGGCCACGCCGCTGGCCGTGACCGTCGCGATCGGTCGGGCCGCCCGGCAAGGGATCCTGATCCGGGGTGGTGATGCGCTCGAGGCGCTGGCCCGGCCCGGCACGCTGTACCTCGACAAGACCGGCACCGTCACGGAGGGGAAGTTCCGGCTCACCTGCTGGACCGGCGACGACGCCGTCAAGCCGCTCGTCGCGGCACTGGAACGGCACTCCAGTCACCCGGTCGCCACGGGCTTCCTGGCGGCGTGGCCGGACCTCCCCGCCCCCATCGCGACCGGCGTGCGGCAGACGCTGGGCGGCGGCATCGAAGGGCATGTGGCCGGGCACGATGTCATTGTCGGGTCGCCGCCATTCGTGCGCGCGCACGCGACCGGCGCCCCTCCGGCGGCGGACCTGACGCCCGCCGATACCCCTGTCTGGGTGGCGGTGGATGGAACCGTGGTGGCCGTGGCGGCCTTTGGCGATCCACTGCGCCCCGATGCCTCGGCCGTCGTCGACCGACTGCGCCACCGCGGCTGGGTGGTCCGGTTGCTCTCCGGCGACGCCTCCGACGTCGTGGAGTCGGTGGCGGGCCGCCTCGGCATCGCCGCCGGAGGCTGGCGGGGCGAGGTGACGCCAGAGGGAAAGCTGCAGGAAATCGAAGGGGCCGCGGCGGCCGGCCCGGTGGTCATGGTGGGGGACGGCGTCAACGATGCCGCGGCCATGGCGCGGGCCACCGTCGGGGTGGCCGTCCGCGGCGGCGCCGAGGCGTCACTGGCGGTGGCCGACGTCTACCTCTCGCGCCCCGGGCTGGACGCGCTCGACCGGCTGATGGAAGGATCGGAGCGCGCCCTGCGCGTCATCCAGCGCAACGTGGCGTTGTCGATTGTCTACAACATTGTCGGGGCGGGATTGGCGATGGGGGGATGGATCAATCCGCTGATGGCGGCCTTCCTGATGCCGGCCAGTTCGATCACCGTGGTCCTGGCCTCCTGGCGGAGCCGCACTTTCGAGGGGGACGGGTGAGCGTTCTCTATGTGGTGCTGCCCATCGCGATGCTGCTCCTCGCCGGCGCGATCGCGGCATATGCGTGGGCGGCGAGGAAGGGACAGTTCGACGACCTCGAGACGCCGGCGATGCGCGCGCTGCACGACGACGACGCCCAGCCACCCTCCCCTACCAGCGGAACTCCCACCCAACGGTGAGGAGCAATCCCGCAAACATTTCACTGCCGATGTCCTGCAGGCTGAACAGGTACCGCGCTTCGGCCGAGGGGCCGCTGCGTCCCGCATGCCCGCCTGACCACCCGGCACCGACCCCGGCGCCGAAGAGGCTCTCGCCACCGCCCGAGGTGCCCGGGCCCTGATACCCGAGTCCCGCGATGCCATACCACCCCGTGCTGGTCCGGGCTCCATACCGCACAAAGGCACCGAGCGTCGTGAGGTGGGTCTCCGCGCCGAGACCGTAGTACCCGACCTCCGGGCCGAACACGAAATGCCCGCTGCGAAAGCCGAGCGCGGCTCGGCCGCCAGCCAGGACGTCGTTCTCAAGCGCCCCGTTCGTGAACGCCACGCCACCCTGCAATTGCGCCAGGCCGATCCCCTGGGCGGCGATCGGCGTCGGTGCCGCGAGACAACTCAGGGCGAGGGCTGCCACGTAACCCCTCACGGGTACTTCCGCTTCCACTTGGGAAAGGCGGCCCCAATCAGGGCGCCGAGGCCACCGCCGGCCACGGCACCAACCACCATCACTCCGACAACCTCCCCGCCGGAGGTGTCACAGTCGTACTCACAGAGTCCTGGCGCAACGGCCGCGGCGAGAATCCCAATCACGAGCCCGGTGACGCCGCCGATGACCATGCCGGTCGAGGTCGCCCGGCCCTGCACCCACAGCGTGTCGATGGCCTGAATTGGAATCCGACGGACGGCGTCGTCCTGTGCGAAGTCGAGGGTGTCATTCAACGCGACCCCCGCCTTGCCGACGAGCCGGCTCATCGCCTCGCCGCTGATCCGGATCTGCTGGCCGGTGTTGAGCCTGGCCACGGCGCTGTCGCGCTTGACGGCGGCATCCTGCGCGGAGGCCGAGCCTGGGAGGTGAACCATCGTGACCAGGACGAGGAGTGCCAACCACCAGCGCGTCTGGATCATAGGGCTCTCGCGGCTATTTGGTGAGCGTGCTCCGCGCCGCCAGGATGGCGTCGATCAACGGCGCCGAATCGAACCGCACCGGGTCGGTGCAAGGCAATCCCGTCTCCCTGGCCGCCTTCGCGATGGCCGCCTTTGCCGAGACGTCGTCGAGGTCGTAGGTGTTGAGGCTGATGCCGATCACCTTGGTCGGGTGCACCGCGGACCCGATGTCCTCATACCAGCGGATGTAGTCGGTGAGCGGCGGGATCTTGACCCACGCCCCCGCCCGGTAGTCGCCCACATGCTTCCGACTTGCCTGGTGGCAGAGGATCAGCGCATCGGGGCAGGAGCCGTGAAGCAGGCTCAGCGTGACGCCGCTGTAGCCGGGGTGATTGATGCTCCCCTGCCCCTCCACCAGCACGATGTCGGCATCCTTGCTCCCCTGCAGCACGAGTTGCTCGGCGGCGCCCCCGGTGAAGTCCGATACCACCGCATCGACGGAGATGCCCCATCCCTCGATCATGATCCCGGTCTGTCCGGTGGCCACGAAGGTGGTCCGCTGGCCGCGCGCCTTGAGCTCCTTCACCAGCTGGAGCTGGGCCGTCATCTTGCCGACGTTGCAGTCGGTGCCGACCGTCAGCACCACGAGGGCGTCCACGTCCTTGGCGAGGCCGCTTGAGACGGGAATATCGGCCGGAGGCTTGCGCAGGTCGAGGAGCCTGGCGCCGCTGGCCCGGGCCCGCTCGACCAGCATCGGGTCGTCGGCCAGGAAGCTGTGCAGCCCGCTCCAGATGTCGCACCCGGCGTCCAGTGCCTCGGCCAGCCAGGTGCGCCACTGTTCGGGCAGCCGCCCGCCCACCGGGGCGATTCCGATCAGCACCGCGTCGGGTTTGAACGCCAGGCCCTCGCGCATGGTGCCGACCACCGGAATGGCACCGCCGTAGCCGAGGATATCCTGCGCCGTCTTGCCGACGAGCTGGCTGTCCAGCACGGCCACCGTCCGGTCGGGCAAATACCGGATGATCGAGTTGGCGGTCTTCGAGGTGAGGGGGCCGAAGTCTCGGTCGGCCAGGATCAGGAAGCGGGGGGCGCTCATCGGAATGGGTGCTCGCAGCCGGGGTGGAAGATGAACAAAGCTACCGATGCAACGAGGGGCGTGGAAGGGGAACCCCCTTGCACGCCCCTCACCGGCCGAACCGACGGCTCCTCAGCTCTGGGTGTTGTCGTCCTTCTCGATTTCCAGCACCTCGGCCTCATGGACCTCGTCGTCGCCCTTCCCGATCTGCCGCGTCTCCTTGGCGCCGCCCCCGATGAGGCCCATCTTGGCCTTGAGTTCGAGGAGCTGTTGATCCGAACTGCCGTGGTACTCCAGCGCCTCAAACTGCTTCATCAGGTTGTCGCCGCCAAACTCTTCCTGCAGCTCGGCTGACGCAAGCGCCTTCCGTTCCTGATCCTCGATCTTCTCGGTCATGCGCTCGAACGACTCGAAGGCGCTCTTGTCGGACATCCCCGACATCGTGGCCTGGATGCGCTGCTGCGCCTCGGAACGGCGCGCCCGCGCCACGAGGATGTTCTTCTTGCGCTTGGCCTCTTCAATCTTGTCGTTCAGCTGGCGCAGCGAACCCTTGAGCGACTCCGTCTCCGCCTTGTGCTTGACCCAGGTTTCGTGCAGCTGCTGGGCGCCCTGCAGGTGCTCGTTGTACCGCATGAGCGCCTGCTTGGCGAGGTCGTCGCGACCCTCCTGCACCGCCAGCATGGCACGCCGCTCCCAGTCCTCGGCCTGCTTCCGCATGGTTTCGGCGTCGGCATGCAACTTCTTCTCATCGGCAATGGCGCCGGCCACTTCCTGCTTGGCCTTGGCCAGGTTGCTCTTCATGTCGGTGATGAGCTGGTTGAGCATCTTCTCCGGGTTTTCGGCCCGGCTGATCAGGTCGTTGATGTTCGACCGGAGCATGGTGGACAAGCGATCAAAGATCCCCATCAGGCATCACCTTTCGCGATACGGCGCCAGGGCGCCCAAGTGGGTCGCCAGCGCCAGCGTGAGCGAATCGAAGCTGGCCTCGAACTCGCTGAAATCCAGATTTTCCAGCTCGAGGGTGTCCGTCAGGACGACGTGATCACCCTCCACCCCGTAGGATCCATGCACCAGGTCGGTGGCGTTGTATTCCAGCAGCTGCCGGTAGAGCTCGGCGCGCCGGGACGGCTCGGCCGGCAACTCCATGACCCGCACGCGAAGGATCAGGACGGGCGGGGAGAAGCTGACCACCACCTCCGACTCCTCCGACGTCCGTACCTTCCACAGCCCATCGCCCAGCTCTTCGACAGTCCCCCCGGCCGCTTCCATCCGGTCGAGGAAGGACTGGACGTCATCCCGTGTGACCATGACACCCCCTCTGCAAGAATCTAACCGCGGCTGTCACGCCGCCAAACGCCCCTCAACCGGGGGGAAGGTGCGAGGACTCCTCGGCGCGTTGCCGGGCAAGGAGCCGCTCCGTGAAGTCCAGGCGCTCCTCCAACTCCACCATCCGGCCGCGCATGTCGTACAACTCCTCGAGGACTTCCGGATGGGGCTCCGCCTGGGTCAACGTTCCCTGGTGGATGCGCGCCGCGAGCGCCTTGCCCACCGGGCCCTTCAGCACCACGGCTCCGACCACACCCCCGGTGATGAGCGCCGGAATCGCGAAGTCCTCGCCGATGACGACCGACAGTGCGATGAACGTGCCCAGCAGGGCGACGCTGACGATCGTGATGGCGGCGTACAGCGGGCCGTTGGTTTCCCTCATGTCAGTCGCTCCGGTTCACGGGCCTGCGCGAGGAGTCGCTCCGCGAAGTCGAGGCGCTCCTCAAGTTCATGGAGTCGATATTGCGCCTTGTTCCAGTTCCGCCAGTCGTGCCTCGATCTCCGCCGGCGACTCGTTCACTCGAGGCCTCACCCAGCCTCGTCTCCGCCCGTTCCCGAAGGCGCGGCGCCCGCCGGACGCCGAGCGAGCGACGCGGCGGTGATAATTCCGATGAGCCCGATCGCCACGCCGTGGCTGTGTACTGGGCGCCGACGGCGATCACCGATACGGTGACGCCCACCTGGACGTCCACCACGTCGACCCCGACGATCCCGAACGTCCGCTTGATCCAGCTCACCGGGGCACCTCCAGGCGCTTGGACTCCTCTCGCGCCTGGGCCAGCAGGCGCTCGGTGAAGTCGAGGCGTTCCTCAAGCTCCACGATCCGATGCCGCATATCGTCCACGCGATCGAGCAAGTCCGCCGGTGCCTCCGCGGGGCCGATCGAGGCGTCGGCCATCCGTTCCGCCAGCGTCTTGCCGGCCAGGCCGCGCCAGCCAATCGCTCCGACCACACCACCGAACGCAAGCAGCGCCCATGGGCCGAAGAGGTAGTTGTCGCCCACCGTCGCCGCCACTGCGATGAACGCGCCCAGGGTCGCCGCGCCCACGAGGGAGCCAACGGTGTACATCTTGGTGTTCGGCGTCGTCATGCCAACCGCTCCGGTTCCCGGGCCTGCGCCAGCAGTCGCTCCGCGAAATCCAGCCGCTCCTCCAGCTCATGCACCCGGTAGTTCAAGGCATCGACCTCGCCCAGTTTCGCATCGAGCTCGGCCAACCGGTCGATGATCACCTCGCCGGTGGTCTCGCCGATGGCGCGCTGCGGGCCTCGCTTCAGTCCCAGATGCCGCCGGATACCGAGAATCACCAGCGAAACTGCGCCCACCCCCGCCACCAGCGCCTCCGGGTTGGGGCCCGGCTGCGTCCCGGCCATGATCATCAGAAGCATGGTCACGCCGGCCTGGATCACGATATCCACCCCATCCAAACCGACCACGCGGCGGATCCAGCTCACTTCCCCTCCTCGAGGCGTGTGCGCTTCTCGCGTTCACTCACCAGCATCCGCTCGGTGAAATCCACCCGCTCCTCAAGCTCGAGGAGCCGCGCCCGCTCCTGTTCCAGTTCATAGAGACGGTCGTCCAGTTCCTGCAGCGCCTCCTGGCCGCGCGGAGCCGGCGTCGCGGGGCGATTCATCCGTCCCAGGTACATCCGCAGCCCGAGCACCGCCGTGGAGGCCGCGAGAATGATCATCGCCACCGCGTCGCCGTCGTAGTTGAACTCCCCGCCGGCGCCGCCCGCGACGACCGCGACGACGACCGTGAGACCGACGTGGATGGTGATGTCCTTGCCGTCAAGACCGAATATCTCGCGAATGCGGCTCATCGGCGCTCCTCGATCCGTGCGGGTTCCCGTCCCTGGGCAAGGAGCCGCTCCGCAAACTCCAGTCGCTCTTCCAGCTCGGCCATCCGCCGGTAGACCAGGTCGGTCTCCCCGGTCACCGGCCGCTCGGCCTCGAGCGCCTCGAGGCGCGCGAGGACGTCCGCATTGATGGCCTCCGGGCCGCGGATGCGATCCGCCCAAGCCTTGAACACCGGCGTCATTGCCGACCAGAAGGCGATGTTGATGACGCCGATGGCGATCCAGAACGCGATCCCCTGATAGGTCACCGTCAGCCCCGATCGCCTGGCACGGGGAGCCGGGGCGCCTCGCGCTGCTGCGCAAGCAGGCGCTCGGCGAAGTCCAGCCGCTCTTCCAGTTCGTGGAGCCGGTCCACCTGTTGCTCAAGCTCCGCGACCCGCCCCTGCAGTTGCTCGACGTCCGGCAGCGTCTGCCCACTGGTGCCCTCGATGCGGCGCGCCAGCGCCTTCCCCAGCGGGCCGCGCAGCACGAATACCGCGGCGGCCGAGATGAAGAAGACAATGCCAACGAGTGCCGGGGCGACGTCGTTCGGGTTCATGGGGTCGGCCGCCTAGTGAGGGAGCCGCGCCTGCTCGCGCTGCTGCGCGAGGAGGCGCTCCGTGAAGTCGAGCCGGTCTTCCAGTTCGTGGACGATCCCCTGCCGCTGTTCGAGGTCGGCCACGCGGGCTCGCAGATCATCGATCTCGGCCAGGATGGCCGGGTCCTGCCGATGCTTGCCTTCGATCCGCCGCGCAATGGCGCGGATGAGGGGAAAGCTGATCAGCACGGTCGCTGCAAAGAACGCCACTGTGATGAGCACGACGGCCGGGGTGCCCAGAAAAGCCCACGGCGGCAACCCGGGGATGGGCGGCAACGGGGGAATCGGGGCCACCACCACCTCTCCCTGTGCCAGCAACGACAACGCACCGATCATCGGGAACCTCCTGGGGGCAGCTGCGCATCGTCCCGCTGCCTGGACAGCAACCGTTCGGTGAACTCCAGCCGTTCCTCGAGCTCGTGCACCGCCACCCGCTCCTCCTCGAGCTCCGCAAGGCGCGCGCGCAGGTCCTCGACATCATTCACCCGCGCCTGCAGATCGCGAATTTCCGCCGCAAGCGCCGGGTCGAGTGCCGCCCGCCGGCCTTCGATGCGGCGCGCCAGTGCCCGCACCAGCGGATACATGACCAGTGCGACGGAGGCGAAGAGAGCCGCCGCCGTCAGCGTGAACGCCCGCGGGTCCATGGTGACCCACGGGGGCAGGTTCTGGACGACTTCCGCCTGGACCAGCGCCGGCAGCAGGCCAATCATCGTGATCCTCCCGGCGGCAGCCCGGCGGTGTCCCTCTGTTGCGCGATCAGGCGTTCCGCGAAATCCAGCCGCTCCTCCAACTCTCCAACCCGCTCCCGCAGCCCGTCAACCTCATCAAGCACCTGGTGGTCCTGGTGTGTCACCCCACCCTCGATCTTCCGGAGCCAAGCCTTCCGGAGGGGCACCGCAAAGAAGAAGACCAGCGCAATACCGGACCCGAGCAACATCATCATGACGACGAATTCTTCGTGCGGCACGGAGTTGTCCCCTAGTTCGGTGGAAGTTGCGACGGTTCATGGCGCTCGGCGAGGAGCCGTTCGGCAAAGTCCACCCGTTCGTGAAGTTCCGCCACCTGGACCCTCAAGTCGTCAATCTCGCCCAGCACCTGAGGGTCGGGTGGGGCCAACTCATGGGTCCTGGCCCGGATCCGCTCGGCGTATGCCTTTCCGATCGGGCTGACAGAGAGGAGGAAGAGGGTTCCGCCCCCAAAGATGAAGATGATCGCGAGTACACCTTCCATGTCGGCTGCCTTCTTCAGGGGTGAATATTGGAAGTACGGCAAGACGTTTCAATTTGTTTCATTGAATGGAGCGCCGACGATCTAAGCTGTTCTCCCAGAATGCTTTATCTGAACCAGGCGCTCCTTCGCAAGCCGTCTCCCCGTCGGGGTCGCAGCCAGCCCCCCTCCCGCTGTCTCACGATACCGCACATCCATCGAGCGGCCAATCTCGCCCATGGTGTCGATCACCTCGTCCGCCGGGATGGGGAACTCGATACCCGCCAGCGCCATCTCGATGGCCGCCAGTGCGATCGCCGCACCAGTCGCGTTGCGAAAGACGCAGGGAATTTCGACGAGCCCGCCCAGCGGGTCGCAGACCAGGCCAAGTGTGCCCTGCATCGCGAGGGCGACGGCGTGGGCCGCCACCGTCGGCGAGCCGCCGAGCACTTCGACGCCGGCCCCGGCGGCCATGGCGGCGGCGGCGCCGGTCTCCGCCTGACAGCCGCCCTCGGCCCCGCTGAGCGAGGCGCGCACCGCCACCACCGCGCCGATCAGGCCGGCGGTCGCCAGCCCGCGCACCAGCTGCTCATCCGTCGCGACCCCGCGCCCGGCCAGCCCGAGCAGCACGCCGGGCAGTACCCCCGCGCCGCCCGCGGTGGGCGCGGCCACGATGACACCCATCGCCGCGTTGACCTCCTGCACTGCCAGCGCGCCTGCAATGACCTCTGTGAAGAGGGTCCCGGAGAGCGGGCCGGTCAGCCGGTCCAGCTTCGCGGCGTCGCCGCCGACCAGCCCGCTGACGCTCCTGAGGTCGCCGGGGAGGCCGCGCGCCACGGCGCCCCGCATCACCTCAAGCGCACGCGCCAGCCCTCCCTCGAGCTCGGCCCGGCTGCGCAGTCCGTGCGCCACCTCGCGCCGGAGCGCGAACTCACCCAGCGAGACGCCCGCCGCCTCTGCCTGCACCACCGCGTCGTTGAGGGAGTCCATCAGCCGTCCACCCGTCCGATGGCCCGGACGCTCTGCACCCGCGGCAGGGCGAGCAGCGCCGCCAGCGCCTCGGCGCCTACCGCCTCGTCCAGCTCGTAGATGTGAATCGCATGCCCACCCTTTTCGCGCCGGGAGACCTTGATCGTCGCGATATTGCCGCCCTGCGCCGCCAATGTGGTCGTGATGGCCGCGACGGCGCCAGGCTGGTCGCTGGCAACGACGACGAGCGCGGGCAGGGTGCCGGTGATTTCCACAGGGTAGTCATCGATGCTGGTGATCACGATGCGGCCGGCGCCGATGGACGACCCGACCAGCGTGACCTGGCGGTCACCACGCCGGAGCGTGAGACGGGCGGTGTTCGGATGATGGTTTCCGCGCAGCTTGGTGGTCTGAAAGGTGACGGCCATGCCCGCGGCGGCGGCCAGTTCGAGGCTGTCGCGGAGCCGTTCGTCGTCGGGACGAAAACCGAGCAGGCCCCCCACGAGCGCGCGATCGGTGCCATGCCCCTGGCCCGTGCGCGCGAAGGAGCCGTGCAACTCGATGAGGGCGCTCTCGGGGGGACCGCCCAGCAGCGCCCGCGCAAAGAGGCCGATGCGGCAGGCCCCCGCCGTGTGGGACGACGAGGGCCCGACCATCACTGGTCCGATGATATCGAGAAGGGAGATCATCCGTCAGAGCAGTTCCACCTGCTGGATGTCGCCGAGGGACAACGCGATCTCCGTGTCCTCGATCCCGAGAGGTCGCAGATAGACCTCGTGGGCCGCGACGTGTGCGTCGAGCGAGGTCGGCACGCCCGACACCTCGCTCGTGTCCGAGAGGACGACCCGCACCGGCTGATCGTGGTCTCCCGCATACCCCAACAGGCTGACGATTTCGTCAAAGGTCATCTTCGCCTCCTGGTCAGAGTCTTCCGTGAATGTACGGGCGCCACCAAGCCGCCGCCAGCGAGGCCGGAGGTCAGCGCGCCTCGCGCAGCACCCGCTCGAGGAACGGGCCGGTCTGGCTCGCCTTGACCCGGGCCACCGCCTCCGGCGTCCCCTCGGCGACCACCGTCCCTCCCCGGTCGCCACCCTCCGGGCCAAGATCGACGATCCAGTCGGCGGTCTTCAGGACATCGAGGTTGTGCTCGATGACCACGACGCTGTTGCCCTTGTCCACGAGCCGGTGGAGGACCTCCAGCAGCAGGCGCACATCCTCGAAGTGGAGCCCCGTGGTCGGCTCGTCGAGGATATAGAGGGTGCGCCCCGTATCCCGCTTGGCGAGCTCGGTGGCGAGCTTGACCCGCTGCGCCTCGCCGCCGGAGAGCGTCGTGGCCGCCTGTCCGAGGTGGATGTACCCCAGCCCCACGTCGTTCAGCAGCTCGAGCTTGTCGGCGATGCGGCGCTGGCTCTGGAAGAAGTCGAGCCCCTCGGCCACGGTCAGGTCGAGCACCTCGGCGATGCTGCGGCCGCGGTAGCGGACCTCCAGCGTCTCCCGGTTGTAGCGCTTCCCCTTGCAGACCTCGCAGGGGACATACACATCGGGCAGAAAGTGCATCTCGATCTTCACCAGCCCGTCGCCCTGGCACGACTCGCAGCGGCCCCCCTTCACGTTGAAGGAGAAGCGCCCCGGCCCGTAGCCACGGATCTTCGCCTCCGGCAACTGGGTGAAGAGCTCGCGGATCGGAGTGAACAGGCCGGTATAGGTAGCGGGATTCGACCGCGGTGTACGCCCGATCGGGCTCTGGTCGATCTCGATGACCTTGTCGATTTGGTCGAAGCCCTCGATCCGGTCGTGCTCGCCTGGGACGACACGCGCGCGATAGAAGTGCCGGGCCATCGCACGGTAGAGAATGTCGGTCACGAGGCTTGACTTCCCCGACCCCGACACACCGGTCACCGCGACAAACAGCCCGAGGGGAATGTCGACCGTCAGGTTGCGCAGGTTGTTGGCGCGCGCCCCGACGACACGGAGGCGCTTGCCTGGGACGGCTTCGCGGCGAACCGCGGGGACCGGAATCCGGAGTTCATGCCGGAGGTATCGGGCCGTCAGGGAGGTGGGGTGCGCCAGCACTTGGTCGACGGTGCCTTCGGCCATCACCTCGCCCCCGAACCGGCCGGCGCGGGGCCCGAGGTCGATGACGTGGTCGGCGGCCCGGATGGTCTCCTCGTCGTGCTCCACCACGATGACGGTGTTCCCGAGATCGCGCAGTCCGCGGAGCGTGCCCAGCAGCCGCTCGTTGTCCCGCTGATGGAGCCCGATGCTCGGCTCGTCGAGAATGTAGAGCACGCCGACCAGACGCGACCCGATCTGGGTGGCCAGCCGGATGCGCTGGGCCTCGCCACCGGAGAGCGAGCCTGCACCGCGCCCAAGCGTGAGATATTCGAGGCCGACATCGCGGAGGAAGCGGAGCCGGTCGGTCACTTCCTTCAGGATCGGCCCCGCGATATCGGGGTCGAGCCCGGGGCGGCCCTTCGCGCGGATTGGCAGGCTCTCGAAGAACTGCACCGCCCGCTCGACCGAGAGGTCCACGACCTCGCCGATGCTCTTGCCATTCACCAGCACGGCGAGGCTCTCCGGCTTGAGGCGGCGCCCGCCGCACGCCGGGCAGGGCCGCTCGACCATGTACTCCTCGAGCGAGGTCCGGGCAGCATCGCTGCTCGTCTCCCGGTAGCGCCGCTCCACGTTGAGCAGCACGCCCTCCCATTCGCTCTCGTAGTCGCCTTTGGAGCCGCGGCCATCCACCTGGAACTTGAACTTCTTTCCGGGAATGCCGTGGAGGAGCCCGTGGCGGGCGGCCTCACTGTGCTCGCTCCACGGGGCGGCGAGGTCGAACTTGAGCGCCTTGGCGAGGGTGGGCAGGACCACCTTGCGCAGGTACCCGGTCGGCTCCCCCCACGGCAGGATCACGCCCTCGAGGATCGAGATCCGCGCGTCGCCCAGGATCAGTTCCTCCGTGACCGTCCGCCTCGTCCCGAGTCCGTGGCACTCCGCGCACACCCCGAACGGCGAATTGAACGAGAACTGCCTCGGCTCCAGCTCGGGCATCGACAGGCCGCAGGTGCCACAGGCGAAGCGTTCCGAGAAGGTGACCGACTCCGTTGCACTGCCCCGCTTCCCCGACTCCCCACCATGCTTGACGACTTCCACGACCCCGTCCGCCACCTTCAGGGCCGTCTCGATCGAGTCGTTCAGGCGCCCCCGGTCCGACGCGCGCACCACCAGGCGATCGACCACCACCGCCACGTCGTGGTTCTGTCGCCGATTCAGCTTCGGAATCTCGGACAGGTCGTAGGTCGTCCCGTCCACCCGCGCCCGGACGAAGCCCCGCTTCTGGATGTCCTCGAAGAGGTCCTTGAATTCGCCTTTCCGACCCCGCACCAGCGGCGCGAGCACCTCGATCCGGGTGTCCTCCGGCCAGGCCAGCACGGCGTCAGTGATCTGGCTGGCGCTTTGCCGCTCGACCGGGCTGCCGTCGTTCGGGCAGTGGGGGACGCCGGCCCGCGCCCACAGCAACCGGAGGTAGTCGTAGACCTCCGTCACGGTCCCCACGGTCGAGCGAGGATTGTGGCCGGTGGACTTCTGCTCGATGGAAATGGCGGGAGAAAGCCCCTCGATCACGTCGACGTCGGGCTTTTCCATCAGGCCGAGGAACTGCCTTGCGTACGCCGAGAGGGACTCGACGTAGCGGCGCTGACCCTCGGCATAGATGGTGTCGAAGGCCAGCGAGGATTTGCCGGAACCGGAGAGCCCCGTGATGACGGTAAGGCGATTCCGGGGAATCGTGACGGAGATGCCCTTGAGGTTGTGCTCGCGGGCGCCCCGGACGACGAGATATTCTTCTGCCATAGCCATGGAGGATACCCCGGAGAGGCGCCATGATTCAACTCCGGGAATGCAGAGCCCGGGGGGGCAGCCGTTCCCTTTTCCCCCCTCTCCCGACAGTTTTCCCCTGTACCTGTCCGTCACCCATCCCCCTGGCCCCCATCCCCATGCGCCGTTCGAAGCACAGCAGAAGCAGCGGTCGCCAGCAGGCGCTGGGAGACCTCTTCGCGCCTGACAGCCTTGAGGGGGACCAGACCCCCAAGGGGACGGACGCGCACTTCCCCCTCCGTCCGTTTGCCGGGGAGATTCCCCTTTCGGTCGGAATCGATCCACACGCGGAAGCCGCTGAAACCCCGTCGGAGCGCCTGCTCCGGCTGGCCCGGGAGGCTGCGGCCAAGGGTCGGCGGGCGGAATCGGAGGCATTGTTCACTGAGCTGCTCGCGCTCGACCCCACGCATCTTGACGGACGGGTGGACCTGGCCCGCCTCCACGAGCGCCATGGGCAGGAAGAGCAGGCCTATCTCCACCTGAGTGAGGCGGTGCGCCTGCATGCCGAGCACCCCGAGGCCTTGGTGGCCCGTGGGGCGTTTCTGGCCCGGATCAAGCGGCACCCGGAGGCCGAGGCCGATCTTCAGCGCGCGCTCCGGCTGGCCCCGAAGGACGCCGGCGTCCACTTCGAGCTGGGGTTCGCCCTCTGGCGAAAGGGACTGGCCAGCGAGGCCGTTGAGCACCTCCGGCGCGCCGCGGAGCTGGCCCCTGAGCGCGCCGAGGCCGTCTACTACCTCGGCGAGTCGCTCCATCAGATTGGCGACGACCTCAATGCACTCGCCGCGCTGGAGCGCGCCGCGGCCCTCGACGCGGGCAATCCCAAGCCGCTGCAGTTGATGGGCCGTGTCCTCGACCGTCTGGGCCGGCCTGAGGAGGCCGGTGAGATGTATCGACGCGCGCGCGAGGCGGTGCCGCGGTGATCGAGGTGGTGGTGGACGACCTCGCGTTCCTCGACGTCGACGCCGTCCTGCGTCCGGCGAGCGACACACTCGACCCGGTGGCGTCGGTGTCCAGTCGCCTGGACCAGCTCGCAGGGCCTGCCTTCGCCGAGGAGCGACGCCTCCAGTCGGCCATGGAGGTCGGCTCCGCCGTGGTCACCGGCGCCGGTGACCTCTCGGCGCAATTCGTCATTCACACCGTGATCCGCGGCGAGCATGGGAATGTTTCGACCGACTCGGTGCGCCGGGCGCTGACATCGGCGTGGCAGCGGGCCTCGGTCTGGGGCCTCGAGCGGGTGGCGAGCCCGCCGATCGGCGCCGGAGCCGGGCAGCTGGGGCTGGCCGAAGCCGCCGCGCTGATGGCCCAGACATTCGCAGCGCACTCCCGCAGCGGGCGCCCGCCCACGTCGTTGCAGATCATCGTCGATCGCAACGAAGAGCGTGAGATTGTCGAGGCCGCCGTTCGCGGGGTGGACCGCTGAAACGCAAATACCTCGCACTGGGTCTCGTGCTTGCCTGGCTGGCCTCGCTGGGCTGGCTGGTCCTGCGCGAGTACCGCCCCGCGGAAGATGGCGATTTCGCGTCGGCCGAGCAGATCAGCCTGCCGCCTACCACCACGTTCTACGCGCTTCGGGCCGGCACAGAACAGGTCGGCTTCCGGTCCGTGACCACCGACACCCTGCCGAACGGCATTCGGGTGACGTCCCGCATCGACATCGACGTGCCGCTTCCCCTTGTCCCCCGGCGGTTGCTGACCACCACGGAGGCGCTCTACGATCAGAGCCTGAACCTCGTCGCGTTCACGTCGACGGTCAGCGGTGAGGTTGGACAGCAAACGCTGGTGGGCAGCGTCGGCAGCGATGGCCGCCTCTCCGTGGTCATCAGCGGCCGTGGGCAGACCCGCCAGGACACGGTGGTCGTGGACCTGCCGGCCGGAACGCTGCTGCCCGATGCCGTGTCCATCGGCCTCGCTGCCAGGGGGAGCCTGAAGGCCGGTGTCGCCGCCACGATCCCCGTCTTCGACCCGGTGGAACTGACGGTCGGCAGGCGGGACGTCCGGGTGGTGGCCGAAAGCACCTTCGTACTCCCCGACAGCGCCGCGATCGACTCCCTCTCCGGAGAGTGGCTGCCCGCAGGGCTCGACACGATTCCAACCGTCCGGGTCGATTGGATGGAATACGGATTGCCGATCCGGGCGTGGATCGACCGGAACGGCGCCGTCATCGCGCGTGAGACCCCGCTCGGCCTCTCCGAGCATCGCGGCCCCTTTGAGATCGTCAATTCCGGCTACGTCAGGCGGCGGCCGCGCAACGTGCAGGCGCCCCCGCTTGAACTCCCGGCGCCGGGGGCGGGCGCGGAGGGGCCGTCCCGGCTCACGCTCGGGGCGGTGGACCTGCAAGGCGTGGCACCGATGCTTGCGACGCGCTGGCAGACGGTTGAGCGAGGCATGCTGGTGACTCACCCTGGAGGCACCGTCACCGCCTCCAGCCGGCCCTTGCCCGACTCTGTCGCCGCCGCCTATCGTGGGGACGGGTCCTCCACCCGCGTGCGGCTGGACGCCCGCCGCATCGTCGGCGCCGACACCGCGGCGCCGGCCCGGGCGGCCAGCAAGCTGGCCGCCTGGATCGGCTCCACCATCGTGCCGGGGCTGCCATCATTCGGAGACCCCGAGGCGGTCCTGCTCCGCCGCCGAGGCGACAGTTCAGACCGGGCCACCCTGTTCGTGGCGATGGCCCGGTCGCTGGGGTTCGCCGCCCGGCCGGTGGCCGGGCTCCAGTCGACCGGTGGACGGCTGCGCTACCGGGCCTGGGCGGAAGTGTGGCTCGACGGGTGGGTGCCGGTGGACCCGACGCTCGGGCAGTTCCCGGCAGACGGAGGACACTTCCGCCTCCTGATCAACGCGACGGCGCGCCCGTCGACTCTCGTTCCGATGCTCGGGGCCGTGCGCCCCGTCCTCACCACGACCGCGACGACACCATGATCCAGCTGCGCGATCTTTCCAAGAACTACGGCCGCTTCACTGCGGTGGACCGCCTCACGCTGGAGGTGCCAAAAGGAGAGTTGTTCGGCTTCCTGGGGCCGAATGGGGCCGGGAAGACGACAACGCTTCGCATGATCGCCGGCATCCTGCAGCCGACCGGCGGCTCGGTCACGATCGGGGGCGCGGACATCCACCGGCACCCCGAGGAGGCCAAGGCCAAGCTGGGGTTCATTCCCGATCGGCCGTACGTCTACGAGAAACTGACCGGCGCTGAGTTTCTCCGGTTCGTGGCGGCGCTCTTCGGACAGGACGGACCCAGCGTCGAGAAGCGCATGGACGAGCTGCTCGAGTTGTTCGAACTCGCGCCGTGGAAGGATGAATTGACGGAGTCGTACAGTCACGGCATGCGCCAGAAGCTGCTCATCTCGAGCGCGCTCGTGCACCGACCCGAGGTCGTGGTCGTCGACGAGCCGATGGTCGGGCTCGACCCGAAGAGTGCGCGGACGCTGAAGGACCTGTTGCGCGCCTTTGTCGACAAGGGCGGGACGGTCCTGATGAGCACGCACACCCTGGAGGTGGCGGAAGCGATGTGCGACCGGATCGCCATCATCCAGCACGGCAAGCTCGCCGCCTCCGGGACCATGGACGACCTCCGCCGGGAGACGGCGTCGGAGGGCATGACCCTGGAGCGGCTCTTCCTCAAGCTGACAGACGGCGAAGTCCCCCAGTCGCTGAGCGGGATGTTCGATGACTGAGCCCGTCGCGGCCGCGGGACCGTTGCGGCAGCCCGGGCTCTGGGTTCTCCTCTCGCCGAAGTGGCGCACCGCCCTGGCCCGGATCCGGCAGGAGCGATCGGGTGCCGGCGTGCGCCTGCTCCTGCTCCTGCTGGTCGGCTTCGGGTTCTGGTCCGCCGTCTTCGGCGTGTCCTACCGGGTCCTCAAGTACTTCCAGGGCGTGCCTGAGATCGGCACGCTGGTGGCCACGAAGCTGCTGGCGGTGCTCCTGCTCGCGTTCCTCGGCGTGCTCCTCCTGTCCAACATCATCACGGCCCTCTCCACCTTCTTCCTGGCATCGGACCTCGACATCATGGTCTCCGCGCCGGTGGACTGGCTCCGGGTCTACATCGTCAAGCTGGCGGAGACGACCGTCCACTCGTCATGGATGGTGGCGCTGGTCGCGGTGCCGATCTTCACTGCCTACGGGATGGTCTTCGACGGGGGACCGCTCTATCCGCTGATCGTCGTCTCGGCGCTGATCCCGTACCTGGTCATGCCCGCCGTGCTGGGGACACTGCTCACCCTGCTCCTGGTCAACATCTTCCCCGCCAGGAAGACACGTGACCTCCTCACCCTGGTGGCCGTGGGCGCGGTCGGTGGCGTGGTGCTCCTGCTGCGGCTCATCCGGCCGGAGCAACTGGCGCGTCCCGAAGGGTTCCGCAACCTGCTCGACTACTTCTCGATGCTGCAGGGGCCGACCAACCCGTTCCTGCCCAGCGAATGGGCGGCGGACATGGTGATGAACTGGCTGCTGCGGATCGGGGATCCCCTGCCAATCCTCCTGCTCTGGACGACGGCCGGGGTGCTTGGCGTCGTCGGCGCCGGCCTGCACCAGCGGCTCTACCTCGCGGCGTACAGCAAGGCGCAGGAAGGGAAGGACTCCTTCGTGCGCGGCGGGCTGTGGGAGCGGCTGTTGCTCCCCCTCCTGCGGACAGCGGGTCCGGCGCGCCGGGAGTTCATTCTCAAGGACCTCCGGCTCTTCTTCAGGGACACCACCCAATGGAGCCAGCTCATCCTGCTGGCCGTGCTGCTCGCCGTCTACGTGTTCAACATCCAGACGCTGCAACTTTTCTCGGGCGAGCAGGTGCCGATCTTCTTCGTCACGCTCGTCGTGTTCCTCAACCAGGGGCTCGCGGGCTTCGTCCTCGCGGCCATTGCGGCCCGGTTCATCTTTCCGGCGATCAGCCTCGAGGGGCGCGAGCTCTGGCTGCTGAAGTCGAGTCCGCTGGACCTCCGCGCGATGTTCTGGAGCAAGTATTTCATCGGGACCCTGCCGCTGATGGTGGTGGCCCTCACCCTGACGCTCGTGACCAACGCCCTCCTCCATGCCAGCCCGTTCATCATGCTGATGAGCGTCCTGACCATCACCATGTACACCCTGGCCGCGAGCGCCTTGGCGCTCGGCCTCGGGGCCCTCTTCCCGCAGTTCGGGACCGAGAATGCGGCGCAGATCCCCACCAGCTTTGGCGGGCTGGTGTTCATGATGTCGAGCCTGAGCCTCCTGGCCCTGGTCATCATCATCGAGGCCCTCCCGGTGTCGAGCTACCTCCGCGCAATCGCCATTGGCGACGACCCGGGCTGGAGCACCGAGATGGTGGTCAGCATGCTCGCGGTGGCCGCGCTCTGCGCCGCATCCACGATCCTCCCGCTCCGTATCGGACTGCGCCGGCTCCAGGAGCTCGAACTCTAGCCCCAGCCCGCAACTTCGCGGTACCGACCTCCGACTGACCGAGACCTACCTTGGGCGCGCCGTCACCCTTCCCAAGGAGGTCTCATGCACGCCAAGCTCAGGCTGGCAGCGCTCGTGCTGCTGGCGGCGGCGGCCGGTTGCGCCGACCGCGAACCATCCGCCCCGGGAGACAATCCCGCGGCCGTCTCCGGCCCGGACGCCATCACGCCCGGCCCAAACCCATCGCCGGAGGCGCGCCGACTGGAGCGACAGGCTCGGCAGCTGGCGCTTGCCCTCGCCGACCCGGCGCTACGGGGGTACCTCTTCGCCCAACTCCGGGAATCCCCGATCATTGAGCACAAGCTGCAATTCCAGCGGCTGCTCGACCGCGACGACCATCGGGTCTCCTCCGCAATGGCCGCCGCCGATGGGCAGCCGCAGGCGGCCATCATCCAGGACGTCTCGGCGGGCCTCGCGTCGGAGCTGTATTTCCCGGTGCCGGGTCACCTGCAGCGCTGGGACGGCGGGCCCGACCTGCTGGTCGCGACCGCGCTCAAAGACCATGACGTGCCGGTCGCATTCACAATCCGGGGCGAGCGAATCCTCCTCGACCCGCTGACGCCCCCCACAACGCCGGTGCTGGCCCTGGTGCCGCAGGAAACGGATTTCGACCACCCTGGTCGGCCGGAGGGGGCCGTTTGCGGCATAGACGATTGTGGCGGCGACGGAAACGGACAGGGAGGTGGGGGGAGCAGCGGAGGGGGGAGCGGGCCGGGCGGGGCCCCACCGAGCCCGTCACTCTACCTGACCCGGGCCCAATTCTCGGGCACGTTTGAAGGCTGGTTGAAAGGGAGTCCCGAGTTTGAGCTCCATGTGCTGGGGCCGGCGAGTGCGGGAGACACCAGCTCCATGGTGTCGTACCAGTGCGTGGGCGAACATGCCCCGCCCGGGTACTACTGGGACATGAACTCCACCAGCTGGAGCGGATCCGCCAAGGTGTTCAGCCAATCCCAGATGGATGCACTGGAGCAGGCCTACCCCGGGCGCTCCTACTTGATCATGGCGCTGGAGGACGACGATACTGCGTGTGAAATCAAGATGGGCCAGGACCGGATCGCCGACCTCTTCACGGCGCTGAAGAACGCCTACCAGTCGTACATCGGCGTGAAGGACATCAAGGTCGTCAGCATCAACGGCGTCACCCGAATCATCGTCGCGGCCAAGAACGGGGCCAGGCTCATCAGCTCACTCGCCAGCTTCATCAAGACGAACGACGACCTGATCGGGATCGCCGTCGCAGATTCGGTGATCGGTCGCACGAGCTCGGTGGGTCACTGGGCGGTGCTGGAAGGAAGTTCGAGGATCAACGGCTGGCTGAATCTCGAAATGAAGTGACCACTGACGGCGGGGGAGGAACCTCCCCCGCCCCACCCCAGGAGCGCGTATGGGTCGACGTGGGAATTGGAAGTCGCTGCTGCGCGGAATGATCGTCCTGCTGGCAATCCCTGCCGCCACGCTCACTGGGCAGGAGGAGACCTGGCGCGTCACGGCCACTGCCGCCCAGACATGGTTCAGCGGCGGGTTGGATGACACCAGCACAACTGAGGGCCACTGGAGTCTGACGCCCAAAGTGACGTGGGGGCTCACCGCCGACCGTGCGGTCGGCAAGGTCCGGCTCGGACTCGGCCTCTCCTACGTCTCGTCACATGTCCAGGTCAGCGACGCACAGGTCACGCTCATTGAGAACACACTCGACGTGAGCCAGATCGGCGTGGCGGCCCTCGTGACGGTGCCGCTGGCGCGTTTGGGCAAGGCGGGTGCCGCCATCAACCTCTCCGCCGGCCCGGTCCTCGGCATCTGGTCCCTGACAGACTCCGACTCCCGGACTCGCATCGGCGGAACGGCCACGCTCCAACTCACGGCTCCCGTCACCCCGAGCTGGCACCTGCTCGCCACCCTGGGAGGATCCCTCTCCGGATCCCCCTTCAACACGAGCGAGGTACCGGACTCCTTTGAGGCCACGACCCTCTGGGCGACCGCGGCCGGTCTCGGGATGCAGTACGCCTTCTAGTTCACGACTTCGGGTCGAGCGCCTGGCTCACCGCCAGCGACAGATGCTGGCGGTGCGCCCGGGTCTCGGCATCCCCGGTCGGGCTGGCCGCCAGGGCCTGGATCTTCTTCAGGCTCGCGATGGCCGCCGACTGTGACACGTGGTCGTACTTCTTGGCCGAGGCGCCCTTGATCATGGCGGCGACCTGGTCGACATACTCCAGCTGGAGGTTTTGCCGGAAGGTATTGACGTTCCCCCGGGCGTCCGCCGCGAAGACCGCGTCGGTCAGGTCCGACATCATCCCGGCCGCAGGGTACTGGTTCCCGTAGAGACGCGAGTCGGTCAGTCGGGCCTGGGTCTCCGGAGCCAGCAGGAACGACAGCACGTTTTTCTGCATGGTGAGCACCCGCGCATGGATGGTCGGCTCACCGGGACCGCTGAACCCCCGCCGGGGCTGCTGCAGCTCCGCCAGCAGCTCCGGGGACGCGTTCCAGGCGTCCGGCGCGAAGAACTCCGTCCGCAGCAGGCGCATCGCGCGCTGCTGCTCCGCCAGCGGCACCGGCGTGAACGGCAGGCCGGCATCCGGCTGCCCGTCCACACCGCGGCTCACGTAGACCCCGCCGATATACCGCGAGGTCACCACGGCGGCGTTCCCCTTCTCCCCGGTCGCCCGGAGGTAAGCGGCGCGCAATGTGGCGTAGTTCTCACCGCGTTGCGGGTACCGTTGGTCCAGCCCCAGCAGCAGCGTATCGATCAGCGCCATCCGGCCTTCGGCCCAGGTGAGGGCGTCATTGCTCAAATCGCCCACCATGACACGCGGGTCGATGCCCCTGGCCGGGGACCGCATGTCGTCGGCATCGTTCCCGAATGCCAGTTGCGGCTCGGTGGAGCGATTGAGGAGGGCCGTCGTCCGGGCGGCTTCCGCGGCCGGGTCGGACAGGGCCGGGCGGTAGCCGAATTCAATGGCCCAGTCGTCATAGGGTCCTGTCTTCGTGTCGAAGACCGGCGCACGCTTGCCGCCCGGCGGCGGCACGTTGACGGCGTGATAGTCCATGACCGATCCCGACACCCCACGGGCCACCACCAGCGCGGAGTCCTGCAGCTGCGCCGGCGAGAGCATCTGGCTGGCCTTCATGTTGTGGTTCAGCCCCATGGTGTGCCCCACCTCGTGGAGCACCAGGCTCACGACGGCGTCGTGGACGTACGCGTCCATTTCCGCGTCGGTCGCCCCGAGCGCCTGGAGCGCCGCAGCCCCGAAGGCGGCCTGCTGCTGCAGGTAGGTCTGCGCGCTGCAGCTGTGCTGGTCGGCGTCATCCGTCGGCAGGGTCAGCGCCTGCCCGGCGTACTCGAACAACTCCGCCTGCTGCATCCGGTTGGTCACGACGATGAACTCCAGCATGATGTCGGCCCCAAGGATCTGGCCGGTGCGCGGGTTCACGAAGCTGGGCCCGTAGCCGCCGAACGGCGGGTTCGGGGAGGCTGTCCAGCGCAGGACGTTGTACCGCAGGTCGCCCGCCTCCCACGTGGCGGTATCGGGCTGTTCCTTCACCACCACCGCGTTGGTAAAGCCGGCGGTCTCGAAGGCCTTGTTCCAGGCCAGGACGCCCTCGCGGATGGCCGGCCGCAGCTCCACCGGGGTCGTGTTCTCGATCCACCAGGTGATCGGCTCGACCGGGTCGGACATCGCGGCCGACGGATCCTTCTTCACCAGGTTCCACCGGTGCACCGGGTCACGCCAGGGGGTGATGCTCGTGGACGTCAGGTCCGTCACCTGGTCGGTGAAGTAGCCCACCCGGGGGTCGGCGTACCGCGACTGGAAGTCGTTGACCGGCATCTCGATGAAGGTGTGCTGGATCGTCAGGCTGACATTGCGCGGATCCGTGATTGCCGGGCCACCGCTGTTGGTCGGCGCCGGGTTCACGTAGACATACTCCACCACGACGTCAGTGTTGAGCGGATACGACTTGACCGAGACGACGTGCGTCTTCTCCTTGCTCAGGTTGCCGAGCGTGAAGGTGGCGCCGGGAGGGGCGCCGGGCCTCGGGCTCGGCTTGACCTGCCGCAGGGTCTCGGTCAGGAACAGGTCGTCGGCCTTGATCAGGTACTCCCCCGTGGCCGTATCCGTGGCGGCAATCTCGATGGAGGCGAGCAGCCCCGGGCTGATGTTTGCGTCAGCGGCCCGGCTGAGCGGGCTGGCGGGGTTGAAGTAGAAGTTGGTGTTCTGGGTGACGAACTCGATCTTGTTGAAGTTCTTCCGGACGGCAAAGATCTCGTTCGGGCCGAAGGCGCCCCGAAAGCTGCCGGCCGGAAGGGCCCCCTCGTCGGTCACCGACCAATAGATGAATTCCTTCCCGATCTGGTCCTTCTTGACAGCCATCTGGAGGGCGCCGGTCACGGTGTCCTGGTAGATGGTGAAGAGGCCGGCGTACTTTGCGGAGCTCTTGGTCAGTTCGGCGAAGCTCTTGGTGGCCGCCGGTTTGCCGGCGCTCTTGGCGTTCGCCGGGCTTGGGCTGGTGACAGCACCCTTGTTGGAGGCGCACGCCACCGTCACCACGCTCAGGGACACAAGAAGGGCTCGAACGATTCCTCGACCAGGCATGAGCGACTCCGATTCAATGACGGAGGGAGGCAAACAGGATGGCCAACGCGACCGGGGCGCCCCACCTGCGGGGCACCCCGGACAATCCTACATCTCTATTGCGTGACGGATAGGGGGAACGAGGGGTTTCAGGCCGCGACCCGGCCGCCGCAGGCCGCGCAGAAGCGGCTCCCGCTGGGGAGGTCGGTCCCGCACTTGGGGCAGGCGGCCGGCCCCCCGAGGGGCTTGCCGCATTCGGGACAGAACCGGGAGCCTGGCCCGGCATGCGCGCCACACGCGCCGCACGCGACCGCGGTGCGGCCGTCGTCGCGCAGCGTGGCCACCCGGGCGGCGACTTGGGCCTCGATGTCGGCGGCGGGGGAGCCCTGATCCTCAGCGCGGAACGCCGAGAGGGCCTCCACTGTGTACTTCTGCTTCAGAAAATCGTAGTCGTTGTCGCTCAGCTTTCCGGTCTCCCGGTCGAACTCGATCTCCTTCAGCGCTGCGAGCGCCACACCGCTGCGCGTGTCTTCCAGGTCCTCGAGGGCGTCGACGTTGATGATGTCCGCGGGCCGTGCTCCGTGCGCGGTGAAGAGCGGTTCGAAGACCAGCCAGAGCAGGGAGAGGCCAACCAGGGCCGCGGCCGCGATTTCAACCCACATCAGTCTTTGACCTCATCGAGCGCGCGCCGGAGTCGCTCAAGCTCCTCGGGCGTGGCGCCCGCCACCGCGGCAATATCGATGGCCTCCGTGGCCGCCAGGGAAGGCACAGCCGCGACCTGCCGCTGACGCCGCAGGATCCACATCGAAAGGATGGCAATGCCGGCCAGCATCAGGATGCCGGGGACGAAGTACCCGGCCAGGTTGAACCCTTCCACCTTGGGAGCCATCAGCGCCTGTTCGCCGTACTCACTGACGAACGCCTCGCGGATCTGGTCCGCCGTCCGGTTGTCATTCCAGAGCGCGACGATCTCGCGATGCAGCGCCGGAGACGTCGTGCAGGTAAAGTCGGTGGTCCGGCAGGTGTAGATGTCGAGGTTGCAGCCGCACTGGCACTTGAGGGTCTTCTCGAGCTCCATGATCTGGGCGTCGTTGTCGGCGCCGACCGTCGGAGCGCGCTGCTGCACCGCGTTGGGATTGTAGAGCCGCCCGGCGTCCGCGCCACCCGAGGTCCCCTGCGCCGGGTCCTGCGCACGCAGTGTCCCGGCCCCGGCCAATGCCAGCCCACCAAGGGCAAACTGTCGCAGGAAGGCGCGGCGCTCAGTCATCGTATTGCTCATCTCAGGCGTTCTCCGCGCCGACCAGCGTGGCCTCATAGCCGGCCTGGGTGCGCCGCGTCTCGGCGATACCGCCGCCGCCGGGCCACATGGTCAGGATGCCGCCGACGACCAGCACCATCCCCGCAAACCAGACCCACCAGACCAGTGGATTGATCGTGAAGCGGTAGACCGCTTCCTCCGTCCCGTTGACCGAGCCGGCATACACGATATAGAGGTCTTCCTTCAGGTCGCTCCGGATGCCGACTTCCGTGGACGGCTCGAACGTCGGCCGGCCGAAGCTGTCCACGTGCTGGCGCTTCTCGGACTTCATGACACCGAGTGACTTGCCGTTGTAGTCGACCTGGACCGTCGCCGCCGACACCACGCGATTCAGGGCGTTGTACTGCGACACCCCAAGGTGGGTCAGCTTGTACGTGCCGCCGTACGGGCTCCGCATCTCGATCGACTCACCCGGCTTCAGTGTGGCTTCCTGGTCAACCCGGAAGGCCATCCCGGTAAAGGCGATAAACATCAGCAGGATGCCGACGTGCACGATGTAGCCACCGTACCGGCGGCGGTTCCGGGCGATCAGGTTGAAGAACGCCCCCGGGATCGACTCGCCGTGCATGCGGCGGCGGGCCCGGATGCCGCGATAGAACTCCTGCACCACCGTCCCAAGCACGAAGGCGCCGAGCCCGATGGTCATGATCGGGTAGAGGTCCCGCATCCCGTCGATGACGAGGGCCAGCGTCACGAGGAGCCCGAAGGAGACGGGAAGCACGAACTGCCGCTGCAGGTTGCGGGCGGTCGCCTTGCGCCAGGCGATGAGCGGCCCGATTCCGGTCAGCGCCAGCAGGAAGAGGCCGAGGGGCACGTTCACCCGGTTGAAGAAGGGGGGGCCCACCGTGATCTTGCTGCCCCGCACCGCCTCGGAGAGGATCGGGAAGAGCGTTCCCCAGAGCACCGAGAACGCGATGCCGACCAGCGCCAGGTTGTTGAAGAGGAAGGCGGCTTCTCGGCTCAGCATGGATTCCAGCTTCGCGTCAGGCTCCAACTCGTCCCACCGCGTATACAGCATCGTGAAGCTGAGCACGCCCGCCACGAGCAGGAAGGCCAGGAAGAAGTAGCCGACGTTGGACTGCGTGAAGCTGTGCACGCTGGCGATGACGCCGGACCGCGTAATGAACGTGCCGAAGATGCTCAGCAGGAAGGTCGCGACGATGAGCGAGAGGTTCCATCGCTTGAGCATCCCCCGCTTCTCCTGAATCATGACGGAGTGCAGGAACGCCGTCATGGTCAGCCAGGGCAGGAAGCTGGCGTTCTCGACCGGGTCCCACGCCCAGTAGCCGCCCCAGCCGAGCTCCACGTACGCCCACCACATGCCCAGCACGATGCCGATTGAAAGGAAGACCCACGAGACCAGGGTCCACTTCCGGATGGCCACGATCCAGCCGCTGTCGAGCCGGCGCCGGAGCAGGGCGGCAATGGCGAACGCGAAGGGAATGGTGACGCTGATGTAGCCGAGGTAGAGCATCGGCGGATGCATGACCATGCCGATATTCTGGAGCTGCGGATTGAGCCCGCGGCCGTCCTCAGGGATGAACGCCAGGCGGGCGAAGGGATTGGCCGCAAAGAGCATCACGGTGACGAAGAACGCCACCACGATGTTCGTGACACCCGCCACGTACGGTAGCAGATCGGCATAGCGGCGCGAGGTGATCCACTGGGCCACTGCCGAGAAGCAGGCCAGCACCACCGCCCAGAAGAGCAGCGAGCCCTTCTGCCCGGCCCAGAAGGCCGACACGATGTAGTACGTCGGGAGATTCCTGGAGGTGTACGACGCCACGTACTCGATGTTGAAGTCGTGGGCGAAGAGTCCCTTCCAGAGCGACAGCGAGGCCACCAGGAGTGCGGCCGCGAGGGCGTAGGACGACCGGATGACGGTCCGCTCAAGGTCGGGACGGTCCTGCCATTTGCCCGAGAACGAGAGCACCGCGCCGAACACACCGATCAGTAGTGCGACCCACAACGAAAACTGCCCAAGGAGTGTCATTGCGCGTCAGGCTGCGGGAGCTTCAGGAGTGGCCTCGTAGCGCGATCCGCACTTGGCCAGCACATCGGTGGCGTGGAACACGCCATCGGCGCCAAGCCGACCTTCGACCACAACCTCGATGTCGCTGGCGTCGGTGAAGGTGTCGGGAACCAGGCCGCGGTAGGTCACCGGGTAGACCTGCGCGCCGTCGGTCACCTTGAAGTCCACCGTCTGGGTGGCGGCGTCCCGCACGACCGACCCCGGCACGACGCGGGCGCCCATCTTGACGCCGACGTTGTGAAAGGTGGGATCCGCGGAGGCCTTCGAGGCCAGCTCCGTCGGGGTGAGGAAATAGACGCCCGTCTCCTTTACCCCCTGGAACATCAAGAGGCCGACGCTACCGACGATCAGCACCGCGCCGAAGAGGAACTTGTGGCCAGGCTTCATGGTCCCGCTCCCTGCATATGGTTGGATTCCGACCAGACTCATCAAGAATCAACAGCCGGCCGCCCGGGAGCAACCCCCCGAACGGTCGATTAAGGAACTCTTCACGCCGACTTTAGCTTCACTGCCCCGCGGTGGCCGCCTGCTGGAAGTCGGTCATCATCCGCTCATGGTCGCCGTACTCGGGACGGCCCTTCTTCATTTCTGCATCGTAATGTGACAGGAAGTCCTTGTACGCCTTCTTCAGCGCAGCATCGTCCTTGTTCCACCGGGCTACCGTGCCCTGGATCACATACCCGAAGAGGTGCCCCGGGTCCTTCATCAGGAGGGTATCGGCGATGGCGCTCGCCCCGGCCACGTCGCCGCTGTGCAACTTCAGGGTGGCCAGGTGGAACCGGGCGTCAGCGTCGATGATCTCGAGCCGCTCATACGCCACCAGCGCCATCGGCGTGAACTGCGTCACCGTCTGCTGGTCGCCCGACTCGGCGGCCCGCATGATCCTGTTGTAGAGCCGATCGAACTGCTCGCGCGGCGTCATCGTGCTCAGGTCGGGCGGCGTGCCGTCCCCGGAGCCTCCCGCGAACGGGGCCACGGCCCCGCCGGCGCCGACCGCACCGGCTGCTTCCGGGGCGCCGCCGCTGCCGCGTACCACCAGGGCGAGCACCGCGACGAGGAGCACGGCACAGACCGCCGCCGCCACCCCCCACGCCTTCCGGTCACCCGGCGCCGCGGCCGACGCACCCTGCCCCGCAGGTGCTCCACCCCCGCTTGGCGTGCCACACTGGGTGCAGAATTTGGCGCCAGCCGCCAGCGGCGCGTGGCAGGACCCGCAGGTACGCGGGCCGAGGCTCGCGCCACAGTGACGACAAAACTTCCCTTCGGCGTCGGCGCCGCACGAGGGGCAACGCGTGGTCTTGGAGGCCATCAGACAGAATCCAGGGTATGAGGGTGGATGACGATCCGGACAAATCTAGCCAGACCGCCGCAAGAGCGGGACCGGAATACTACTGAGGGGGTCAGCAGATGCGAGGGAGCTGGTCTCCAGGCAACATATCGACGATTCGGGTGCCTCCGAGGCCGGTCCGCAGGACAACCATGCCGGGGTGCTCGGCGACCGCCGTCCCGGCAATGACTGCCTGCGCGCCGAGGGGGTGACTCCGGAGAGCCGCCAGGGCCGTCTCCGCGGCGTCCGCCGCAACGAACGCCACGAGGACGCCTTCATTCGCGACGTACATGACATCCAGTCCGAGGAGATCGCAGACCGAGGCGACCGGACCAGGGACGGGGAGCGCGCCGTCCTCGAGCACCACGCCCACACTGGAGGCGGACGCGATCTCGTTCAGGGCGCTCGCGAGGCCGCCCCTGGTCGGGTCGCGAAGGACATGGACCGACGCCCCGACCGACTCCCTCAACAACGCCACCAGCGGGAGGAGGGTGGCCGCGTCGCTCTCAATGGCGGCCTCGAAGGCGATCCCCTCGCGTGCTGCCATGATTGCCGTACCATGCGAGCCGATCGGTCCGCTGACGAGAACGGCGTCCCCGGCTTGCGCCCGGTCGGGGCCGGGGCGGAAAGAGGGGTGTAACGTCCCGATACCGGTCGTGTTGATGTAGAGCTTGTCCGCCTTCCCTCGCTCCACGACCTTGGTGTCTCCCGACACCACCGGGACCCCCGCGGCGCCGGCCGCTGCCGCCATCGACGCCAGGACTCGGTCCAGCAGGGTCAGGTCGAGCCCCTCCTCCAGCACGAAGCCGACGGTCAGGCACACCGGCGTCGCCCCGACCATGGCGAGGTCATTCAAGGTCCCGTGCACCGACAGCGAACCGATATTGCCACCGGGAAACTCGACCGGGCTCACCACGAAGGTGTCGGTCGAGATAGCCACCTCCTGCCCGTTCACCGGGAGGACGGCTGCGTCGCCGAGTTGCTCGAGCACCGGGTTCCCGAGGTGCGGCAGGAACCGCTCCTTGAGGAGCGCCGCGCTCAGCTTGCCGCCGGAGCCATGGCCCAGCTGGACGCGGTCGGTTGCCACGATGGGCACCGGACAGGTGGGACCGCCGCCGATGGTGATCGTCATGTCACGCCTCCGGGGCCACGGCCGCCCGATGACGGCCGAAATTGTAGTAGGCGGCGCAGGCCCCTTCCGAGGAGACCATCGGCGCCCCGAGGGGACGCTCCGGGGTGCACATCGTCCCGAACGCGGGGCACTCATACGGCTTCAGCGTGCCACGAAGCACCTCGCCGGCCCGGCACTCTGCCGGCTCGTCCACCGCGATATCCTCCAGCCCGAAGCGCAGCTCGGCGTCGAAGTCCGAGAACTCGGGCCGAAGGACGAGCCCGCTCATCGGAATGGTGCCGACCCCCCGCCACTTCCGGTCGGCCAGCTCGAACACCTGCCGGATGAGATCCTGCGCCGGCGGCGTCCCGATGCGGCGAACGGCGCGCACATACTGATTCTCGACCTCGTGCCGCCCTTCCTCGAGCTGGCGCACCGCGAGCGCAATCCCCTCGAGGATGTCGACCGGCTCGAAGCCGGTGACCACGATCGGTACTTTGTACCGCTCGGCGATCGGCTCGTACTCTTTCCATCCCATCACGCTGCAGACGTGGCCGGCCGCGAGGAACCCCTGGACCCGGTTGTCCGGGGAATCAAGAATCGCGACCATCGCCGGCGGCACCGTCACGTGCGAGACCAGCACGCTGAAGTTGGGCACCCCGAGTTCCTTCGCGCGGAACACCGCCATGGCGTTGGCGGGCGCGGTCGTCTCGAAGCCCACCGCGAAGAACACCACCTGCTTGTCGGGATGTTTGATGGCCAGCTCGAGCGCGTCGAGGGGCGAGTACACCACCCGCACGTCCCCGCCCCGGGCGCGGACCTGCTGGAGGTCGCACTCGCTGCCGGGCACGCGGAGCATGTCGCCGAAGGAGGTGAAGAGCACATCGGGCCGCGCGGCGAGCGTCAGCGCCTTGTCGATCTGCTCCAGCGACGTGACGCAGACCGGGCAGCCCGGGCCGTGGATCATCTCGACGGCGGGGGACAGGATTTCGTCGAGGCCCTGCTTGACGATGGTGTGGGTCTGGCCACCGCACACTTCCATCAGGACCCACCGCCGGCTGGCGGTGTCGAGGATCTGGCGGACGAGCGCCCGCGCCAGGGCCGGATCCCGATATTCGTTGAGGAATCTCATGGCGCTGCCCCGAGCTCCCCCTCGAGCAGGCTCATCTCACGGAGCATCTCGTACGTGCGCAGGGCCTCCTCCTCGTCCACCTTCGAGATCGCGAAGCCGACGTGGACCACCACGTAGTCCCCCGCCTTCACCTCGTCGGCCACGTAGGCCAGGCAGACCTCGCGGCGGACCCCGCCGAAGTCCACGGTGCCCATCGGCAGTCCGCGATCGCCGCGGATGTCCACGATCTGTCCAGGAATGCCGAGACACATGGAACGCCTCCTTCAGGTTCAGTCGGTCAACGCGCCAGCCGAGCGGCGGCGACCGCGGCTTGTCCAAAGCTGATGGCACCATCGTTGGGGCTGAGGTGTCGCGGCCAGAGCACGGTCATGCCGAATCCCTGCAACCGTCCCACCATCGACGTCAGGAGTCGCGCGTTCTGGAAGGTGCCTCCGCCAAGGGTCACGGCGCGGATGCCACTTTCTTCCGACACCCGGCGGATTACCTCGGCGGCTGCCCACGCGACGCTCGCATGAAAATCCGCCGCCAGGTCGGCGATATTGTCCCCGCGCTGGCGCCGCGAGCCGATCACCGCCAGCAGGTGCAGCGGATCGATGACCCAGGCTCCCTCCTCGGACCGCTCCAGCCCCACCCGAATTTCGGAGGCAACCCGCCGCCCCGCGAGGGACTCGAGTTCCATCGCGGCCTGCCCCTCGTAGTCCGCCTTGAGGCGAAGGCCGAGCACCGCGGCGGCCGCATCGAAGAGACGACCCATCGACGAGGCCCAGGGCGCGTTGACGCCGCGGGTCGCCTGCAGCTCCGCGATGGCGCGTTCCGCCTCCTGAATCCCGTCCAGCGCAAGCGTGAACGCAGGCCCCAGCTGCTGGTCGAGCATTAGGTAGCCGAGGGCGGCACGCCAGGGGTTCCGGGCGGCGAGATCCCCGCCGGGGAGCGGGGCCGGCCGCAGGTGGCCGACCCGGCGGAACCCGACGAGGTCGGCCTGCAGCACTTCGCCGCCCCAGACGCCGCCATCCGACCCGTAACCTACCCCGTCGAACGCGAGCGCGAGCACCGGGTCGGTGCGTCCATGCTCCGCCATGACGGCCGCCGCGTGGGCGTGGTGGTGCTGCACCGGCTCCAGCACCCGGAGCCCCGATTCCCGCGCCACGCGGGTCGAGAAGTACCCCGGGTGCAAGTCATGAACGACGGCCTCCGGCTCAATGCGGAACAGCGTCTTGAACCGGGCCAGCGCCGCGTTGAAGTGCTCCAGCGTCTCCAGGTTCTCGAGATCGCCGATATGCTGGCTCACGTAGGCGCGCGATCCGTGGACCAGCGTGAAGGTGTTCTTGAGGTGCGGTCCGACCGCCAGGAACGGCACCGGGCTCCCGATGGGCAGGTCGAGCGGGAGGGGCGCGTACCCGCGCGCGCGCCGCATCAGGACCGGGCCGAGTTCCGTTGGCCGCACCACCGAGTCGTCGTAGCGGGCGACGATCTCGCGGTCGTGGAGGAGGAAACCGTCGGCGATCCCCTCCAGCCGGGCCAGCGCCTCCTCGTTGCCGATGGCGATGGGCTCCTCGCTGACATTCCCGCTCGTCATGACCAGGGGACGCCGCACCCGGTCAAGGAGGAGGTCGTGCAGCGGCGTCGCCGGGAGCATGACGCCCACCCACGCGAGTCCTGGCGCAATCCCGTCTGCCAGCGGATCCCGCTCTCCCCGGGCAAGGAGGACGATGGGGCGCATGGGCGAGCGGAGCAGCATCGCCTCATCCCGCCCAACCATGCCGATGGTTCCCGCCTCCTCCACGGTCCGGACCATCACGGCCAGCGGCTTGGCCTCCCGGCGTTTGCGCAGCCGAAGCTCGGCCACCGCCGACGGATTGGTGGCATCCACGGCAAGCTGGAAGCCGCCGACCCCCCGGAGCGCCACCACTCCGCCTTTGAAAAGCGTCAGCGCCGCGGCGGAGAGCGCTTCATCCGAGCCGATGGTCTGGGGTACCCCATCGAGCAGGGTGTACCAGAGGCGCGGCCCGCACGCGGGGCAGCTGTTCGTTTCCGAATGGTACCGCCGGTCTCCGGGTGATTCGTATTCCCGCTGGCAGGCCTCGCACTGCGCGAAGGCCGCCATGCTGGTCCGCGCCCGGTCGTAGGGCATCGACTCGATGACCGTGAAGCGCGGGCCACAATCGGTGCAGGTGACAAACGGATATCCGTACCGGCGGTCGGCGGGATCCCGGAGCTCGGTCTCGCACGCGGCGCAGACCGCCACGTCGGGCGAGACCGGCTGCCGGCGGTTGGGTTCGTCCTCGCTGGCCTCGATGGAAAAACCGGAGAGTCCCGTCACGACGCGCGGCAGGACCGCGACGCGCTCAATCTGCGCGAGGGGCGGCGCCTCGAGTTCAAGCGCGGCCAGGAACTCTGCCAGGGCGCGGGGGGCGCCTTCGACCTCGATCCGGACTTCCCCCGCGGCATTGAGGACCCAGCCATCGAGGTGATGACGCACGGCCAGCCGATGCACAAAGGGGCGGAAACCCACCCCCTGTACAACGCCCGTGACCCGGACGGCACGCCCCTCCCGATCGTTCAGACCGATATGGGACGCCGCGCCAGCTGCCGGAGAAAGTTGAACCACGTGTCGAGCCCCTCACCAGTCTGGGCGGAGGTCCGGAAGAACTCCAGCTCCGGGTTGACCTCCCGCGCGAAGCCGAGCGCCTGCTCGACATTGAATGGAACGTGGGGAAGCAGGTCGATCTTCGTCAGGACCGCGTACTTGGCCTGCCGGAACACCTTGGGATACTTGAGCGGCTTGTCCTCTCCTTCGGTAACCGAGAAGAGCACCACCTTGGCGTCCTCCCCAAGGTCCCAGCTGGCTGGACACACGAGGTTGCCGACGTTTTCCACGAAGAGCAAGTCGGTGGCGGCGAGGTCGATGGCCTCCAGCGCGGTATCGACCTGCTTTGCGTCGAGGTGACAGGCTCCGCCGGTGACCACCGCCTGCACCAGGCGGCTCGTGTGCCGGGCCAGGCGGTCCGCGTCGTTCTGGGTCTGGACGTCGCCGGTGACCACGGCCATCCGGAGTTCCTCGCCAAGCGCGGCGAGGGTGCGCTCGAGCAGCAGCGTCTTTCCCGAGCCGGGGGACGAGACAAAGTTGAGCGCCGGCACGCCGGCCGCGGCGAGCCGCGCCCGCACCGTCTCGGCGATCTCGTTGTTGCGAGCCATGACCGGCTCGCGGAGTTCAATCGTCCTGACGGTCATCGTCGAGCTCCAGGTAGGTGACGCGGAGCACATCGCCCGCGCAGCGGGTCATTTCCGGACGCGCCTTGTGGAATGGCGGCGACGCAAGGAGCGCCTCGAGGCAGAACAGAAGATTGTCGGGCTCGAGGCCGGAGTCGTCCCCGACATCAAGTCCGACGGTGATGAGCTGCGGGAGTTCCACCGGGGAAAGGCGCTCCTCCGCCAGCCGGCAGACCTCCACCGCGACGCTCATTTCATGCATGGGCCGGCGTCCGCGGCGAGACGCGGATACCCCATTCCCTCAATTGCCCGGCCATCCGCCCCGGAAGGCGGTGGGTGCCCCGCTCGACCGCCGGCGTCATGTCCCGCCGCATCTCGATCATCTCCGGTTCGACACCGAGCGCCACCGTCATCGCCGGCAGCGTGCCCCGCACCTGTGCCAGCGTGAGCACGTCCACGATGTCGACCTGGTGCGCCGAGAGCTTCTGCCCCAGAATCTTCGGCAGGTCCGGGCCGTCGAGAAAGACATCGGCGCCGGGCTCAAGGCCGGCACGGATGGCGTCCACGAGCAGAAGCTTGCCGGCGGACTCAATGTATGGAAGGAGGTTCATGCCCCAGGTGCCACCGTCCATCAACTCGACGCCGTCCCCCACCTCAAACCGGTCACGGAATTGCTCGAGCGCGATGATGCCGACGCCGTCGTCTCCCATGATCGGGTTGCCGAGGCCCAGGACGAGGACCGGCCGGTGGCTATTCGTCCACATAGTCGACGTCGGCATCGATGTAGTGCCCACCGCTGACGATCCCGGACAGGCCGCCGCCATGTTCGGTGATCTCCTTCCGGAGCACCAGGTAGATGTGGATGATCGGGAAGATGATGAACCACCACACGCACAGATGGTGAATCAGCCGGACGATCTGGATGCCGCCGATGGCGGTCGTCATCGGCTGCGTCACCGAGTACCAGAACCCGCCAGGGTTGGCCTGCCCGAACATCGCGAACCCGGTCAGGGCCACCACGACAGCGACGACGTAGGTGAAAGTGTAACTCAGCTGCTGGAGCGGATTGTGCCCGATATAGTGGACTTCATCGCCCTTCCCGATCATCAGGTAGTACTTGACCTGCGTCCACAAGTTGACCCAATCCCGCTTTCGGATCGGGAAGAGCGCGGGGAGCCGCTCGAACTGGTTGCCTGCGAAGAGCCAGTACACGCGGACGAGCCCGGTCATGACGAGGACGCCGGCGGCGATGAAGTGCGCCAGTCGGATGTAGCCCATCAGGTACTGCGGGGGCCCACCGGTCGTCAGGAAGTAGGGCCGACCGATGTAGAGCCCGGTCACAATGAGCACCACGATGGCCAGCGCAGCGATCCAGTGCATCGCGCGCAGTGGAGCTCCCCAGGGTGCCACCCAGCGGTAGTTGCCGCTGGGGGGCGCAAACCGCGCGCCGAGCGGGAAGAGGGACGAATCGGCCATCGGCGGCGGCGCGGGGCCGTGCCGCGGAGTGGAGGACGTCATTGGACCTTGACCTCCACCACGGGATGACCATCGGCGTCGAGGACATGCACGCCGCAGGCCATGCAGGGGTCAAACGAGTGGATCGTGCGCAGGATCTCGAGCGGCTGCTCCGGGCGCAGGAGTGGATGGTGGTCCATCAGCGCCGCCTCGTAGGGACCCGGCACCCCCTGTTCATCGCGCGGCGAGCAGTTCCAGGTGCTCGGCACCACGCACTGGTACCGCGAAATCTTGCCGTCCTCGATCTGCACCCAGTGGCCCAGGGCGCCGCGCGAGGCGTCCAGGTAGCCGTATCCCTGGGCCGTCTTCGGCCAGGTCTCGGGATCCCACTTGTCACCGTTGAAGGTGCGGGTGTCGCCGTTCTTGATACGACTGACCAACTGTCCGTACCAGTTCTGCATCTGGTTGGCCAACAGCACGGTCTCCATGCAGCGGGCGCCCACGCGCCCGAGCGTCGAGAAGAGGGCGGCGGGGGGCACATCGAGCCGGTTGAGCAGCTCGTTGGTGATCTCCTTGATATCCTTCTGCCCGGCCGCGTATCCCACCACCATCCGGGCCAGGGGGCCGACCTCCATGGCGCGCCCGTCATACCGGGGGGACTTCATCCAGGTGTACTTCTTCTCCCCCTGCAGGTAGGTCCAGGGGGTCGGCGGCCCGGTGTACTTCGGTACCGTCTCCCCTTCCCACGGGTGCAGGGACGCGGCGTCGCCGCCGGCATACTCGTACCAGGAGCTGGTGATCCCTTCCTTCACCAGGGTATGGTCGTACGGATACACCTTGGAGAGGTCGCGGTTCATCACGATGCCGCGGGGGAAGTAGAGCGAATCCAGGTCATTGGTGTCCACCGAGGCGTATTCACCGACCGTCAGGTAGTTGCCGGTCCCGCCGCCGATGGCGCCCCAGTCCTTGTAGAATCCGGCAATGGCCTGCACGTCGGGCCAGTACACCTCGTCCACGAACCGCTTGGCGCGGGTGATCATCGCCTGCACGTCGGAGAGGCGCGCTGCGTTGATGGTGGCCGTGTCGTTGAGGTTGATGGCGCTCGCCATCCCGCCGACGAGGAAGTTCGGGTGCGGGTTCTTGCCGCCGAAGATCGTGTGCAGGCGAATGACGTCCTTCTGCCAGTCGAGCGCCTCGAGGTAGTGCGCCACCGCGAGGAGATTGACCTCCGGCGGGAGCTTGTAGGCCGGGTGGCCCCAGTACCCGTTGGTGAAGATCCCGAGCTGTCCCCCGGCGGCAAAGGTCTTGATCCGGTTCTGCACCTCCGCGAAGTACGTGGCGGAGTTGTTGGGCCAGGGGGAGATGCTCTTGGCGATGGCCGCGGTCTTGGCCGGATCGGCGCTGAGCGAGCTGATGATGTCCACCCAGTCGAGCGCGTGCAGGTGGTAGAAGTGGATCACGTGGTCCTGGATGGTCTGCATCCCGTGGACCAGGTTCCGGATCAGGGTCGCGTTCGGCGGGATCGTGATGCCCAGGGCGTCTTCCACCGCGCGACAGGAGGCGACGGCGTGCACCACGGTGCAGACGCCGCAGATCCGCTGGGTGAAGGCCCAGGCATCGCGCGGGTCGCGCCCGGTCATGATCGTTTCGATGCCGCGGAACTGCGTGGACGATGCCCACGCGGTGGAGATCATCTGGTTTTCCGCCTGGCACTCGATCCGGAGGTGCCCTTCAATCCGGGTGATGGGGTCTACGACCACTTTAATCTTGGCCATCGTGACCTCCCTCTTCCGCCGCCGCCGCTTTCTTGCGCGAGCGAATCTGGTGAACGGTTGTGGCGGTGGCGTGGGCGGCCACCCCGGCAATGGTCCCGACCGCCAGGGCCGCGCCAATTGTATCGGCGGTCTGCTCGATCCCGATCCCGGCCACGTTGGGCAGCCGGTTGTAGAACGGGGTCATGGTGTCCCAGAAGCCGCGCTCGGTGCAGCCGATGCAGGGATGCCCCGCGCCGATGGGCCAGCTGGTCTTCATGTTCCATTGGAAAATCGGGCAGGGGCTGAACGTCGCCGGTCCCTTGCACCCGACCTTGTAGAGGCACCACCCCTTGCGGGCCGCATCGTCGTCGAACACCTCCACATACTGGCCGGCGTCAAAGTTGGCGCGGCGGGGGCACTGGTCATGAATCCGCGCGCCGTACGCGAAGAGCGGGCGGCCATCGGAATCAAGCTCCGGGAGCCCGCCGAAAGTCAGGTAGTGGACCAGGGTCGCCGTGACCGTCTCGGCGATGGGAGGGCAGCCGGTCAGATGGACCACCGGCTTGTCCTTGATGATCTCGGCAATGCCCACCGCACCCGTGGGGTTCGGCTTGGCGGCCTGGACGCTGCCCCAGTGGGCGCACGCACCGACGCCGATCACCGCCTTGGCCCCCGCGGCAGCCTCGATGAGCACGTCCTTGGCGGTGCGGCCGCCCAATGTCGTATATATACCGTCCTCGGCGAGCGGCACGGAGCCGGTCACCACGAGCAGGTACTCCCCCATGTTGGCCTTCATCGAGGCCTTCAGCGCATCCTCTGCCGCCGTGCCGGACGCGGCCATGAGAGTGTGGGAGTAGTCCAGGGAGACGATGTTCAGGATCAGCTCGCCGATCGAGGGGTCCGCGCTTCGGAGCACGCTCTCGACGCAGCCGGTGCACTCCTGCAGCTGAATCCAGATGACCACGGGCCGCTTGACGCCTTCCAGCGCGGCGGCCACGCGCGGGGCCGCCATTTCGGTCAGGCCGAGGAGCACGGCCATCTGGCCGCAGAACTCGAGGAAGTCGCGGCGGGAGACGCCACTCGACTCGAGATGCTCGCCGAGGGTTTGATCCTGCGCCCACGGAAACTGCGTCGGAAAGAACATCGTCTGAACCTCCGGTCCACTTGGTGCGGGATGGACCGGCGGCGGGAGGAGCCCGCCGTCGGGGGGAATCCAACTGCATCAACATCCGAGTCACCAGATAAATCGGATCTGAAGAGTTTCTGAAGATGACTTCAGTAATCCTACGGAGGTGGACAGCGGATGCCAGGGCCAGTCCCGCGTGCGCTTCTGCCGAGCGGTTCAACAATCTTCAGGACACCCGCGGAATTCACGATACGAGTGGGCCGGAACCCAAGATTTCCCAAAGAGTTAGTGAAGGAATCATAAACTTTGTAACGATACCCCCGTATTGCCACGGAGACCCATTGCGCGAAAGCACGGATGAGGAAAAATTGCCATCGTCCTCACTCACTCAAGGGTCATTACTATGATGCCTCGCGCTTTCGGTTCCCGCTCGTTCGCCGCACTCTTCGGCGCACTGGCCCTCGTATTCGTCGTTGGCTGCACCGAGACGAACACCGTCTACGAAACCGTCGAACGGCCGCAGTTCAATCCGCCGCCGGACTCGGTCAACGGCTACATGGGCTACTATACCGCCGCCACCAAGCAGACGACCTGCGGCAACTGCCACTCCGGCTACCAGGGCCAGTGGGTCACCACCGCCCACGCCGACGCCTACGATGCCTTGGTGAACTCCGGCCATGCGGCGTCCTACTGCTATGGCTGCCACACGGTCAGCGACGCCGGCAACAGCGGCGCCGCGTCCGGACAGCCCGGCGGCTGGAACGCGGTCGAGAGCCCGGCCTATCACGATGTGCAGTGCGAAAGCTGCCACGGCCCGGGCTACACCCACGTCTCGGACCCGAACCCGGACAACCATCCGTTCGCGCGGGCCGGCCTGAAGGACACGGTCATGAGCTGCGGCGGGTGCCACAGCGGCGCGCACGAGCCGTTCGTGGAGCAGTGGTCGCAGACCGCCCACGCCGACTCTGCAGCCAACGCCTATCCGGCGGGTGGCGGCACCGGGTGCGGCGCCGGCTGTCACGAGGGCCGCGCGGCGCTCGCCCGCTTCAACGGCAGCCCGAGCCATTACGTGGAGAAGGACTCCGTCGGGCAGGAAACGACTCTCCCGCCGGCCACCTGCGCCGTCTGCCACGATCCGCACGGCAGCCCCTACCAGGGCCAGCTCCGCGCGCCGATCGACGTGCCGGACGTGACCGTCAACCTCTGCATGAGCTGCCACAACCGCGGCACCACGCCCTCGGGCAACTTCTCCAACTCGACCGCCACCGTCACGAAGCGCGGCTCGCATGCAGCCCAGGGCCCGATCGTCCTCGGCTCCGGCGCCGGGTACATCCCGCGGGGATTTGCGTACGACACGAACAACGCCTACACGACGCACGCGTCAGCCAACAATCCGCGGCTCTGCGCCGGCTGTCACGTGAACTCGTTCACGGTGACCGACGCGGCCACCGGCGAATTCGTCCTGCAGTCGGTCGGGCACCTCTTCTCGCCGGACCCCTGCCTCGACGGCACCGGGCAGCCGACCGCCGACAACAGCTGTGACCACCTGCCGGCGAGCAACCGCAACTGGACCGGCTGCCTCAACGCCGGCTGCCACGCCAGCGCGGACGTCGCCGCCTCGGCCCTCGTGAGCGATTCGACACTCATCGCGGGGCTGGCCAACCAGCTGTGGAACGACCTCAACCCGACGCTCAACTCGGGTGGCGAGCCGTACATGGACCCGGCCGACGCCGGCGACCTGGTGTACCTGCTCTTCACGGCAGGCAACCCGACGGTGGACGGGGTCCAGGCCTTCGATCCCAACGACAACATCGTCTCGCCGGCCGAGGGCGCGCTCTTCAACGCCATGATGCTGGCCGACAACCTGTACGGCCACAAGGACGGTTCGTACGGCGTGCACAATCCCTTCTACTACCAGGCCCTGCTGAGCGCGAGCATCAACGAGGTGCAAGAGGTATACGCCGCGTTCCTCCCGGGCCCGCCAAGTCCCGCGGTCCAGGCGACGATCAACAAGGCGCTTAGCCGCCCTGGGGTCAGTTACGTGGCTGGACAAACCAAGCTGAGCGCCGCACGTTAAGCGCGTGATCGCCCAGACTCTGCACTCGCTCTATCCGACCATGGCTCCCGGCACCACGCCGGGGGCCATGGTCGATTCTTTGCAGGCCGCCCAGGCCGACAGCGGGCTGGTCCCCACGCCGCTGCCGGATCCGGTCGTCAACGTCGTTCAGTGGATTTTCCAGCGGCCGGGCTGGGTCATGATTTCCGGGATCGTCATTGGCGCCGTCGTTGGCGTCGTGGCGGTCTGGTTCCTCTGGAAGCACCGCAAGGACATCTGGACCTGGCTCACTACCAGGAGCCGCGGCACCAAGCTTTTGATGGCGTCGGTCGCGGGCGTGTTCCTCCTCGTGGCCGGCGGTGTCGGCTACAAGGTCAACCACTACATGGAGCACGACAACGACTTCTGTCGGGGCTGCCACATCTTCATCCCCTACGGCCAGCCGTTCGTCCGGCCCGACACGGGCACCTATCTCATCGTCAATCAGCTCCAGGGCAAGCACGACACCCTCGAGTGTCACGACTGTCACCTGCCCGACAAGATCGCCCAGGCCCAGGAGTTGGTCCTGTGGATGGTGGACCGCCCCGACAAGGTGCCGCCCCACGCGAAGGTGCCTCCGACCGTCTGCAAGAGTTGCCACGAGCAGGGGGCGGCGAAGGAAACCTGGCAGGAAATCGTCACCACCGCCGGGCACCGGGTGCACTTCGAGTCCGATTCACTCAAGGACAAGAAGGTCGAGTGCCTGACCTGTCACGCCCGCTCGGCCCACCGGTTTGTTCCGGTGGATTCCACCTGCGCCCAGCAGGGCTGTCACCTGACCGAGGACGTCACCATCAGGCTCGGCAAGATGACCGACGCGGTGGGCCTGCATTGCGCCGTCTGCCACGAGTTCACCGCGGCGGTGCCCCGGCTGGCGACGGTCGATTCCGCCTCCGGGACCCTGGTCCCCGGCGACAACCAGTGCTTCAGCTGCCACGAGATGCAGCAGCGGCTCAAGGACTTCGACCCCACGCACGACCCACACAATGGGAAGTGCGGGATGTGCCACAACCCGCACACCAACGTCAAGCCGGCCGACGCCCTCAAGAGTTGCGCATCGGCGGCCTGCCATGGCGACTGGCGCAAGGTCGAGTTCCATACCGGCGCGGCGCATCGCAAGGGAATCGAGAACTGCGAGACCTGCCACACGCCGCATGCCGCGCGGGTGGACGCCAGCGCCTGTGCCTCCTGTCATGAACGGGTACGCGGGTCGGCCACCGGGCCGGGGGTGAAGAAACCTCCCCTGCCCTTCGACACCACCAAGGCGCTCCGGTCGAGTTCGGCGCAGCCAGACCCGACCAGCCCCCACGGAAAGGGCGACGCGCCGCCGGATGACGACTCTCCGGCGGCGTTGGTCTCTCCGGCCCCTGCCGACAGCTTCGAGCACGCGAATCACAAGGACCTGCCCTGCATCACCTGCCACACCACGTCGAATCCGACGTCGACGCTGAATTTTACCGCGCCACGCGGATGCCAGATCTGCCACCATACCGCCGCCGCCAAGCGCGACTGCGTGGCCTGCCACACCCCCGCCAATCAGGGCCCCGAGACCGTTCGCGTCACGATCACGGTGCCGGAACACGCCCCTCGGCCGCGGGACGTGGCGTTTGAGCATTCCGACCACCCAGACGTGGCGTGCAACGAATGCCACACCACGCCTGTGACGCTCGCCCCCGGGGCGCCGGTCAAGGGGTGCATCTCCTGCCACGACCAGCACCACACCGAGGCGAAGGACTGCGCGGCCTGTCACGCGGGTGGCGACCTCGAGACACCCCACACGCCGCCGGCCACAGCGCACGAAGGGTGCGACGCCTGCCACACGCCGGCGCGCATCGCGCTGCTGACCCCTTCCCGGCCGTTCTGCCTGACCTGCCACCAGCCGCAGCAGGCCGATCACTTCCCGGCGAAGGAGTGCACGACGTGCCATCTGGACGCGACGCCGGCGCAATGGCGGTCGCGACTGATGGGGGGGAGGGGCGCATGAAGTTCCGGAAGATGGCGACGGTGCTTTCGCTGGTGATCGTCCTCCCGGCTGCCGCCGCGGCACAGGGCTATAACCTGCGGCTCTCGGGCGGCATCCAGGGCGTCAGCTTCCGCGGCTATACCGCCGACAGCATCCCGAGAGACAGCGTCGTGACGACGGGCAACGGGAGCCTGGAGACGCCCAACGGCTACGCCGTCTCCTGCGCCACCGGCAATCTCTACTGCAACTACTGGATCCCGGGCCCCATCAACACCACCGCCCCGGCCGTCGCCCAGGCGGCGCTCACCATGTGGGGACTCGGACTTCCGGGCCTCAGGATCCAAGTAAATGGCTACGCCACCACCGACTTCAACACCGCCGCCTCCTGGCCCGGCACGTCGCCGAATCTCCAGCTCATCGAGGGCTATGCGGAGTACGCGGCGCCTGCCTGGACCATCGTGGCGGGACGGAAGCTGGTGTCCGGACGCCTCGGGGCCTACGGATTCGATGGCGGGCAACTGACGGGGCGGCTGGCGAGCGCCGGCCTGGCGCTCTCCGGGTACCTGGGACGGGGCCTGGCCCAGGGCTCCAACCTCTTCATCACCTCGAGCGAGGTGAATCCCCAGGAGGACTACCTGCCCGCAGAGAGCCCGGTGGTGGCGGGGCTGATCGGCACGTGGAACTCCCCCCATGCCGAGGTGAGCGCCGAGTATAGGCGGGAAGTGGACCAGACCACGAAGTACTTTGGGTCGGAGCGCGTGGCCGCCTCGGCGACGCTGCGGCTCTACGGGCACTACAGCGTCGTCGGCGGGGCCATCTATGACATGGCGAGCGGACTCTGGGGCAGCGCGGACGCCGCCCTCCGGTACGCCACGCCGAAGGTGGGGGTCGTGGCCGGCTACCGGCGGTACGCGCCCTTCTTTGAGCTGTGGACGGTCTGGGGAGCGTTCAGCCCGGTCCCGTACAACGCCATCTACGGGTCGGTGTCCTACCAGGCCACGAAGCGGCTCCAGATGCGCATCCGCGGCGAGACGTACCGGTTCGAGAATGCCGACGTGCTGACCCCCCTGGTCTCCATCGTCGATTCCGGGTGGCGGTTCTCCGTCGGCGGCACCTACCAGTTCTCGAACGCCTGGCAGGCGCAGCTCGGCTATGAAAATGAGCGAGGAACCGGGGCCGCCTCCAGCGGCTGGGACGGCAACGTCACCTTCTCGCCGAACGGCAAGTACTCGATCATGGTCTACGGCAACTCCCTCTCCCGGCCCCTCGAGTACCGCTGGGACCAGTCCGTGGTCCTGGTGTACGGGATGCAGGCCTCCGTCGTGGCGCGGGACAACGTGAGCGTGGCGTTCACCATGGCGCGGTACGACGAAAACCGTGAGCGGCCGGACGCGGCGTCATTCGAGTGGGACCAGATCCGGTTCGGGGCCAAGGTCATCATGACCTTCAGCTCGGCGGACCGGTTGCCGCTCCCCAAGGCCATCACCAACCGACCGGCGGGGTACTGAGATGCGTCGCATACTCGCACCCCTCGTGCTGGCACTCGCTGTGGCCGCGGCCCCCGCTGCCGCGCAGCAAGGTGATCAGTTCAACCACGCGCAGCACGCCAAGGTCTTTCCGACCTGCACCGGATGTCACGCCGGCGCCCTCGACGACTCCCGTCCGCTCTTGCCCTCGGCGCAGTCATGCGCCAACTGTCACGACGGCACCGTCGAGCGACGGGTGGACTGGCAGCCGCTGCCGCCGGCGGGGACCAACCTGCGGTTCACGCACGCGGAGCACCGGAAGGAAGTGCTCGCGAAGGCGGGACAGGATTCCACCCTGAGCTGCCAGGCCTGCCATACGCGGGAGGGGGCCTCTTGGATGACCGTCAGGCCGGCGGTCGTGCCCCAGTGCCTGGCCTGCCACGGTGTCAAGACGGCGCACCTGGCCGCGCCGGACACCGCGTGCGCCACCTGCCACCTCCCGCTCGCACAGGCGACCACGCTGACCATGGCGCAGGTGAAGGCATTCCCGGCGCCCCCGTCGCACGAGGCCCCTGGGTTCATGAGCGCCGACGGGCATGGTGCCCAGGCCGAGGCCGGCACGGGCCCGAAGACCTACCTCGTGGCACCGAGCTGCGCCACCTGTCACGCGCAGGAGTTCTGCTCCACCTGCCACGTGAACGCCCCGGAGACTCCGACCATCCAGGCGCTGTCCATGGATTCCCGGTCGCTGGCCATCCAGGTCAAGCTCGAAGCGCCCGCGACGCATGCGCAGGACAACTTCGTCCTGACCCACGGCAAGTCGGCCCGCAAGAGCACGGCGGCCTGCCAGACCTGCCACACGCAGGAGAGCTGCCTCACCTGCCACATCACCCCGCCGCGGGCCGTCGGCACGCTCTACGCGAGCGGGCCGGGACGCGGCGCGGGCGCCCAGGTGGAGCGGAGCCGGCCTGCCAGCCACATGGCGGACTTCAGCACGATCCACGCGACCCCGGCCAGCTCCAACCCGCAGTCGTGCGAGGGGTGTCACGCGCGTCCCCAGTGCCTCGACTGTCACCGCGGGACGCCGGAACGCACGCCGCAATACCACCCGCAGACCTTCCTCGAGCGTCATCCGGCGGCGGCCTATTCGCGGGAGACGAACTGCAGCGACTGCCACAACCCCGGCGCCTTCTGCCAGACTTGTCACGTGCAATCCGGGCTCGGCAGCCCGAAGGGCCCGCTGCAGGCGGGGTACCACGACGTCTTCCCCGGCTTCCTCCTGAACCACGGCCAGGCGGCCCGCCAGAGCCTCGAGACCTGCACCTCGTGCCATGTCGAGAAGGACTGCCTGACCTGCCACTCGGCGCTCTATGGACGGGGATTCAATCCGCACGGGCCCGGGTTCGACGGCGAGAAGCTCCGCTCGAAGAACCCGCAGATGTGCACGGTCTGCCACGGACTCAGGGTACCCAGCGCGAAGTAGGCGGAAGCGGACGAGCGGGGAAGCAAGAGAACGGCCCAAGGCATGGCTGCCCTGGGCCGTTGGTCCGTCTGCGCGGGTCGGCTCCGCGGTGCCGGGAGCTACTGGATCAGTATCTTGTTGGTCACGGCCGATGGCACCTTCGGCAGGTGAACCAGCAGCACCCCGTCCTGATAGGTGGCGGTGATTTGCTCGGTTACGACGGCAGCTGGCAGCCGGACCATCCGGTGAAATTCGCCCCATTCCCGCTCGGCGTGCAGGCAGCGCTCGGCCGGCTCCGCCACGGGAAGTTCGCGACGACCGCTCAGCGTCAGGAGTGTGCCGGCCAGCGTGATGTCGAGATTTTCCCGATGGACGCCGGGAATGTCCAACCGGACGACGTACGCCGCCTCGGTCTCGAGCAGATCGAAGGGAGGCAGCCAGGCCACCGTGTCCGCAGCCGGGGTCCGCAGCAGGGCCTCAGGGGAGAAGGTGTTGTGAAAGAGCCGATCGAACACCTGGTCGATATCGTTGCGCACCTTGGCCATGACGGGCGCGGCCTTCATGATTCTCATGCTTCCTCCTGATAGAGACCGTGCCACCACCATACCACCCAGGCGCTGAAGCCGGCGTGAAGCGGGGTTGAAACGATGGCCACGAAATTCGCGCAGGGGTTCTGGCGGCTCGCCGACCCGAAAATCTCGCTCGCCTCGGCCGCCGGAATACTGCTCGGGGCGTCCTCCGCGGCCGCTGCCGGGCCGATCGAGGCGGGCTGGCTCCTGATGACGGTGCTCGGCGTTTTTGCCGTCGAGGTGGCAAAGAACGCGTCTGGTGAGGTCTTCGACTGGGACTCCGGCACCGACCTGAAGGTGCGGGAGGAGGACCGAAGCCCGTTCTCAGGCGGCAAGCGCGTGCTCGTGGATGCGTTGCTCACGCGAGGACAGACCTGGGGCATCGCCATCGGGGGGTATCTCCTCGCCGCGATCGTGGGATTGACCATTGTCGGCTGGAGGGACGTCCGCGTCCTCTGGTTCGGGTTGGCCGGTGTGGCGCTGGCGTTCTTCTATCACGCGCCCCCATTTCGACTCAGCTACCGCGGCCTCGGCGAACTGGCGGTGGCCATCAGCTACGGCCCGCTGGTCTGCGCCGGTACCTATCTGGTCCAGCGCGGGACCATGCCGACCGGGATCGTCCTGCTGTCCCTGCCCCTTGGCATCCTCATCGCCGCCTTCCTCTGGATCAACGAGTTCCCCGACTACTCCGCCGACGCGCTGTCCGGCAAGCGGACCCTCGTGGTCCGTCTGGGCCGGCGAGCCGCCGCCTGGGGGTTCGTCTGGCTCGGGGTGGGTGCCGCCGTCGCAACGGCCCTCCTGCCCACGGCGGGCCTCCCGGCGACGGTCTGGCTCGGCGGCATCGGCGCGCTGCGCTACATCCCCGCCGCGCGGGCGCTGCTGGCAACCCCGGAGGACACCGCGGCCATCGTGCCGGCGCAGGTCATGACGCTGCAGGCGTTCCTGCTCTATTCCCTCGGCGCCTCGATCGGGATGCTGCTCGGCACGTGATCACGACAGGATAAGAAAGTTTCGCCGGCCGTTCACCATCACTTCACCCCCTTGTTCCTATCTTGTGGTCGTACCATCCACCAGGGGGCAGTATGAAAATCGCCAAGCTCAACCCGATCCTCGGCAACGTGGAGAAGATCGATCGGCTGTTCGATCCCTTCCTCACGGGGCCGCTCTTCCCCGAACTCACGACCAGGGGATTCGAGAACAACTGGGTACCGACACTGGACCTCGCCGAGAACGACAAGGCGTTCGTGGTCCGGCTCGAAGTCCCAGGGATGCCAAAGGAAAACCTGGACGTGAAACTGACCGGTGAAGTCCTGACCATCACCGGCCATCGCGAGGCCGCCAAGGAAGTTCCCGGCGAGAACTTCCTGTACAGGGAGCGGGAGACCGGCAAGTTTGTCCGGACCATCCGCCTGCCCGCGGCTGTGGTGGAGGGGAAGATCGAGGCGCACTACACCGACGGCATGCTGCATGTGACGCTGCCGAAGGCCGCACCGGAAGTGCGGAGCAAGATCACCATCAAGTAGGATGGTCGGCGCCTCGATGGACGAACGGCCCCGGGCACAGTGCCCGGGGCCGTTCTGATTTCAGCGCCCGCCGGCGAGGGTCAGGACTCGCGCCGACGACCGACGCGCAGCGCGCCCGGTCCGGAAAGCAGGAGGGAAAGGAGGGCGGCGATATAGAGGAGGTTCACCTCGACGCCGGGCATCCCAAAGACCGGGCCCTGCTCACCCATCCCCGTGATGTTGATGAAGTTGAAGCCGTTCGCGAGGTGCACCGTGAGCGCGGCGACGGCCATGTTCACGATCAGCAGCCCGGACGCGAGGGTCACGTACATCCCAAGCAGAATCGCGAGCGCGCCGACGACCTCGACGACACCCACTCCCCAGGCGGCGAGGCCAGGCAGCGGCACGCCAATACCGGCAAGCATCCCGGCGAATCCCGCATGCCCGGCCGCGGTGAGCTTCGGGAGCCCGTGAAAGAGGAAGCCAATGGCGAGCATCAGGCGAAGTGGTACGGGCGCCCAGGAAGCGCGAGCGTTCTGCATCGGTTCCTCCAGTCTCGGTCGAGGTCGAAAGCGGCACCGGTGCCACCTTCACATTAGTGTGATAACATCTAATGTTACACCTCATACCTTGCCCATGCAAGGGCCGCATGCACCGCCCGCTCCCACCCCGCCCGCCTCGACATCCGCTCCGCATCGGATGATGTCGGCGAAAACACCGTAAACTCTCTCCCCTCAAGGAATTGCGCGGTGTCTCGCCACACCCCGAGCGCAATCCCCGCGAGCCCCGCCGCGCCGAGCGCCGTCGTCTCTATCATGTCCGGCCGCTCGACAGGGGCGCCAAGCACGTCGGCCAGGAACTGCATCAGCCAGCCGTTGGCGCTGGCCCCGCCGTCCACCCGGAGGGGGCCCGGCGCGAGATGGGTGTCGCTCCGCATCAGTTCCACTAGTTCAGCACTGCTGAACGCCATCGCCTCGAGGGCCGCCCGGACCAGGTGCGCCCGGGTCGTCCCCCGCGAGAGTCCGGTGACCGTTCCCCGCGCCTCCGGCTCCCAGTGCGGCGAGCCGAGTCCCACGAACGCGGGGACGAAGTGGACGCCCCCAGTGTCCGCCACGCTCCGGGCGAGCGCCTCCGATTCGTCCGCTCGGGCCACCAGGCCGAGGCCGTCCCGCAGCCACTGGACGGCGGCGCCGGCAATGAAGACGCTCCCCTCCAGGGCGTAGGCCGGCTCCCCGCGGGGACCGCAGGCGGCGGTGGTCAGCAGGCCGTGGGACGAGTGGGGACGCTCTCCCCCGGCGTGCATCAGGAGAAACGTTCCGGTGCCATAGGTGTTCTTGGCGGTGCCTGCCGTGACGCACCCTTGGCCGAAAAGGGCCGACTGCTGGTCGCCCGCGATGCCGGCGATCGGCATGGCATAGCCGAAGTGCTGAGGGAGGGACTCCCCGGAGATGCCTCCCGAGGGGACGATGGTGGGCAACAGCGCCGGCGGCACCGTGAACAGTGCGAGGAGTTCGGGATCCCAGCCCCGCGATTCGAGGCCATAGAGCATGGTGCGCGAGGCGTTGGTGTGGTCGGTGACGTGCTTCGCCCCGCCGGTGAGCCGCGCCACGAGCCAGCTGTCCACCGTCCCCGCGGCCAGCTCCCCCCGCTCTGCACGGCGCCGGACATCACCATCCTTGAGCATCGACTCCAGCTTGGTGGCGGAGAAATAGGGATCGGGCACCAGGCCGGTTCGCTCCCGCAGCATCTCCGCGAGCCCGAGGGCGCGCAGCTCGGCGCAGCGTGGTGCGGTGCGGCGGTCCTGCCAGACGATGGCCCGCCCGATCGGCTCAAGCGTCTTGCGGTCCCACAGCAGGATCGTCTCCCGCTGGTTGGTGATGCCGAGACCGATGGGCCGTTCGCGTGACTGCGCGATGGCCTCCCGTCCGGCCTCCAGGGCGCCCTCCCAGAGGTCGCGAGGCTCGTGCTCGACCCACCCTGGTTGCGGGAAGTGCTGTGGCAGCTCGCGGTACCCGCGGCCGAGGACAGAACCATCCTGGTGGATGACAAGGGCCGTGGTTCCCGTGGTGCCGGCGTCGATGGCGAGGATAGAGGGCATGGGAGATGGCGGGGAAGCGGGGAAACAGGGACGTGGGTCAGCGCGTCGGGGCTGGTGCAATCCGAGGCGCCGGGCCAGCCCGGCGAGAAAGGAGGACTCCACTGACGATCAAGGCAGCGCCGCCGATCTGGATGGGCCGGGGGTGCTCGCCCAGGAGCGGCCAGGCCACCAGCATCGCAATCAGCGGGATCATCGAATTGAAGATGGCAGTCCGGCCGCTGCCGACCACCCGGACCGCATTGTTCCACAGCAGGTAAGCCACCACGATGGCCAGAAGGGTCGCGTACCAGACGCCGGTCCAGGCGCGGAGGCTCAAGCCTCGCCAGTCGAGATCGAGGAGGCCCGGGCCGCCCAGCAGGAGCAGCCCAGGGGCGCCGGTCGCCATCGTCCAGGCAGTCAGGCGGAGCGTCGAGATCCGGATGCGCATTGCCCTGACGCCGAGTGTGAAGAAGGCCCAGCAGAGCGTCGCCCCGAAAATCGCGAGATCCCCGCCAAGGCGACCAACACCGAGCTCCACCCCCTTGCCCGCCAGGATCAACGCCACGCCCGCAAACCCCAGTACACCGCCGGCCATGACCGGGCGCCGGAGCGCTTCGATGCCGGTGACGGCGCCGAGGAGCGCCACGATCAGTGGCGTGGTGGCGATGATCAGCGAGGCGTTTGCCACCGAGGTGTGGGTCAGCCCGTACATGAAGAACACCTGGTACAGAGTGTTGCTGAGCAGCCCCATCCAGACAAGGGTCCACCACGCCTCTCGGGGCAACGCGATCGACCCCTCCCGCCAGTAGAGCACGGCGAGCAGGATCACCGCGGCCAGGGAAAAGCGCAGCCCGGCAAAGCTCATCCCCGACATCTCACCGAGCGCCATCTTCATGAAGGAGAAGTTGGCGCCCCAGATGAGGACCACGAGCAGCATCGCCACTTCGGCGCGGGCTGCCTGGCGGGCGTCACTCACGCGCAGGCCGGGTCACGGTCGGACCTTCGGAACTCCGTTCGGACAGGCACGCGGGGCGTCATGGCATTAAAATGCTCTCGTTCCGTACCGTTGGCCACCGCCCCCAACCCGACCCCACTCATGCCCTACGAAACGCTCCTCCTCGACGTGCGCGACGGGATCGCCTTCCTGACCGTCAATCGCCCCGACAAGCTGAATGCCCTCAACGACGCCGTGATCGCCGAGCTGGACCGGGCGGTGGCACAGATCGAGGGAGACGACGCCGTCCGGGGTGTCATCCTGACCGGTGCCGGGCCCAAGGCGTTCGTAGCCGGCGCCGACATCGGCGAGCTGTCGACGCAGAACCAGATCACCGGCAAGGCGCGCGCGATGCGCGGCCAGGCGGTGTTCCGCCGGCTGGAACGGTGCGGCAAGCCGGTGGTGGCCGCGGTCAACGGCTTCGCGCTGGGCGGCGGGTGTGAGCTGGCGATGGCCTGCCACCTCCGAGTGGCCAGTGAGAACGCCAAGTTCGGGCAGCCGGAGGTGAAGCTCGGGATCGGTCCGGGCTACGGCGGGACGGTGCGGCTCCCGCGGCTGGTGGGCAAGGGACGCGCCCTGGATCTCCTGCTGACCGCGCGGATGGTTGGCGCCGAGGAGGCGCTGCAGATGGGTCTCGTGAACCGCGTCGTCCCCGCCGACAAGCTGATGGCCGAATCGGAGCAACTGCTGCGAGGCATCCTGGCCAATGGGCCACTCGCGGTCCGTCTCTGCATCGAGGCGGTGGACGCCGGCCTGGAAATGAGCCTCGACGAGGCGCTCCTGCTGGAAGCCAACCATTTCGGACTGCTTTCCTCGACCGACGACATGCGCGAGGGCATGAGCGCCTTCCTTGAGAAGCGTGCGGCGTCGTTCCGCGGCAGCTGAGCGACGTGCATCTCGACCGCATCATCCTGCGGGGGTTTCGGAACCTCCGCGATCTTGACCACCCCCTCCCACCGGAGGGGGTGGTGCTCCTTGGCCCCAACGCCCAGGGAAAGACGAACTTCCTGGAGGCGATCGGATACCCGGTGCTCTTCCGGGCCCTGCGCGGGGCAACGGACGCGGAAGTTTCCGGATTTGGCGGTCCGGGGTTTCGGATCGAGGCCGCATTCCATGACGGGGAGCGCAGTCGCTCGACCGAGGTGACCTACACCGTCGGCAACCGGAGGAAGCGCATCCTGCTGGATGGCGCGCCGGTGGCGCGCCTTTCGGAAGCGGTCGGCGCCTGGGTGGCGGTCGCGTTCCTCCCGAGGGATGTGGCGCTCGCGGGAGGGCCGGCAACCGAACGGCGGCAGTATCTCGACCGGATGCTTTCGCTGGCCTCCTCGGACTATCTCCGCGCACTGGCGCGGTACCGCGCGGCGCTGGCCCAGCGGAACGCGGCGTTGCGGCAGGGGCAGGAAGCGCTGGCTCGTGCCTTCGACGCCCCGCTGGCGGCGGCGGGGAGCGAGGTGACCGCCCTGCGCCTGCGCTGGGTTGCCGGCGCGGCCGCCCGGTTCGCGGAGGGGTTTGCCTCGCTGGGAGAGCATGGGCCCACTGGCCTGTCCTACCGGACCGACGCCACGCTCGCCGACCCTGCCGGCTGGACGGATGCGCTGCAGCGGGTCCGGACCCGCGATCTCGGCCGAGGGATGACCACCATCGGACCGCACCGTGACGACCTCATCCTGACGGTGGACGGCCGACCGCTCCGCGACTTCGGCTCGACGGGACAACTCCGCAGCGCGGCGGTGGCACTGCGGCTCCTCGAGCTCACGACCATCGAGGAGGCGCGCGGGGTACCGCCTGCCCTGCTCCTCGATGACGTGTTCGCCGAGCTGGATTCCGACCGTCAGGCGCGGTTGGCCGACCGACTGCTCGCCCAGCGGGTAGGCCAGGTGTTCATCACTGCCCCTCGGCGGGATGAACTCCCGGCCGGATTGAAGCTGCCGGTCTGGTCGGTGCACCAGGGTGTGGTGACGGAGGCGATGTGAAGAGGCAACCGGATCCTCCTGGCAAGAAGCGTCCCCTCACCCCGCTCGCGCAGGTGCTCGAGGAGTACCTGAAGTCGTCCGGGCTCGGGAAGGGTGTGGAGCGTGCCGAGGTGGTGCAGCGCTGGCCCGAGCTCGTCGGGCCGCAAATCGCGGCGGTCACCCAGGCCGAATCGGTCTCGCCCGACGGGGTGCTGCGGGTTCGCGTGGCGACCGCTCCGTGGGCGAGCGAACTGAGCCTGATGACGCCGCGGATCCTGGCCCGCGTCAACGCCGGCCGGGCAGGCCGGATCAACTCGATCCGGTGGATCGCGGGGCCGCTCGGCCGACGGGACTGAGGACGGGAGGCGATCTCCGTTCTTGGCCCCTGGCCGGAGCGCCACCGCGCGGGAACTTTCGGGCGACGCCGCGTGTTCACACCAGCACAGCCGATCCACCCGACAGACACCTGCCACCGCGGAGCGCGGCGTGACCATTCTGCGACTTGATGACCCCGGAACTCCGCCCTGGCCCGCGGTCCTCGAGTCGGCACCGATGCTGGTACTGTACAAGCACAGCCCCATCTGCATGACCTCGTCGGTGGCGCACTCAGAGATCCGGGCGCTCCACCAGTCGCTCCCGTCACTTCCGATCTACCTGGTCGACGTCATCCGGGACCGCGGACTGGCGCACCGGATCGCAGGTGACCTCCAGGTGCGGCACGAGTCGCCCCAGGTGTTGGTCATTCGTGACGGCCGGGTGGCGTGGCATACCTCCCACTTCGCGATCAAGGCCGGCGCCCTCCTCGCGCAGATCGAGCGTCTCCGGACGACGCACGACGCGGCCACGCTGGGCGCATCCTCAACCTGATGCCGCACACCTCGCGGGACCGTGGGTGCGAGGCCGTGATGCGCCAGCTCTGGGACTACCTCGATGCGGAGCTCACCCCGCAGCGCATGGAGCAGATCGGCGCCCACCTGGCGGTTTGCCAGCACTGTTTTCCGCAGTACCAGTTCGAGCGAAGTTTTCTCGATGCGCTGGCCGCCGCGCGGGCGGATCACCCCGCCATCGGGCAACTCCGGGACCGGGTCATGGCGGCCCTCCAGGAGGAGGGGCTGACAGGGGCCTAATAGGTTGACCCGCAATGGGTTACCGCCTATTTTTCAGGGCATCGTCGGACCCTGTTCCGGCCCACCCTGAACCAGGCTTCACACACATGGCAGACGAGCGACCGGCTGGACCGAAGGGGCAGGACTACGGCGCAGGTTCCATTCAGGTCTTGAAGGGGTTGGAAGCGGTCCGGAAGCGGCCCGCGATGTACATCGGGTCGACCGGCGAGAACGGTCTCCACCACCTCGTCTACGAAGTGGTGGACAACTCGATCGACGAGGCGCTGGCCGGCTTCTGCGATCAGGTCTCCGTCGTCATCAAGAAGGACAACGTCATTTCCGTGATCGACAACGGTCGCGGCATTCCGGTCGACATCCATCCCATCGAGAAGATCCCTGGCGTCGAACTCGCCCTGACGGTGCTCCACGCCGGCGGGAAGTTCGACAAGTCCACCTACAAGGTCTCCGGCGGGTTGCACGGCGTCGGCGTCTCGGTGGTCAACGCCCTCTCAGAACGGCTCGAGGTGGTGGTGGATCGCGACGGCAGCCGGCATCACATGGCGTTCGCCCGCGGCAAGACCACCAAGCCCCTCAGCGTCCTTGGCAAGGCCAAGGGGACCGGCACCACGGTCACCTTCAAGCCCGACCCCGAGATGTTCTCGGTCCTTGAGTTCAGCTACAACACGCTGGCCGACCGGCTTCGGCAGCTCTCCTTCCTGAACAAGGGCATCACCATCACCCTCCGCGACGAGCGGAAGGACGAGGTGCAGGAGGAGAAGTTCTTCGCGAAGGGCGGACTGGTACAGTTCGTCGAGTGGCTCAACCGGAACAAGAAGCCGCTGCACCCGAAGGTCATCGCCTTCTTCGCCGTCAAGGACGACATCGAGGTGGACGTTGCCCTCCAGTATCAGGACGGCTACAACGAAAGCACCTTCACCTTCGTCAACAACATCAACACCCACGAGGGCGGGACGCACCTCACCGGCTTCAAGTCGGCGCTGACCCGCACCGTCAACGAGGCCGCCAAGCGCGCGGGTGCGCTCAAGAAGGCCGACTTCACCCTCTCCGGCGACGACGTCCGCGAAGGGATGACCTGCGTGCTGCACGTGAAGGTCAAGGAGCCGCAGTTCGAGGGACAGACCAAGACGAAGCTCGGCAATTCCGAGGTCGAGGGCATCGTCCGCCAGATCGTCAACGAGCATCTCGGCGCCTACCTCGAGGAGCATCCGCCGGTCGTGCGCGCGATCCTCGACAAGGCGGTCAGCGCCGCGCTCGCCCGCGAGGCCGCCCGCAAGGCGCGCGACCTGGTCCGCAAGAAGTCGGGCCTCGAAAACGCCGTCCTGCCCGGGAAGCTGGCTGACTGCTCGCTCGACGACCCGACGCTGTGCGAGATCTACCTGGTGGAGGGCGATTCCGCCGGCGGCAGCGCCAAGCAGGGCCGCAACCGCGCGTTCCAGGCCATCCTGCCCCTTCGCGGCAAGATCCTGAATGTCGAGCGGGCGCGGATCGACAAGATCCTCAGCAACGAAGAAATCCGGGCGATGATCACCGCCATCGGCGCCGGGGTCCGCGAGGACTTCAAGCTGGAGGATGTGCGGTACAACAAGATCATCCTGATGACCGACGCCGACGTGGACGGCGCCCACATCCGGACACTCCTGCTGACCTTCTTCTTCCGGCAGATGCCGGAGCTGATCGACGCCGGGTTTGTCTACATCGCGCAGCCGCCCCTCTACCGGGTGGCCAAGGGCAAGGAAGAGTACTACGCGTACAACGAGGCCGAGAAGGATGAATACGCGAAGCGACTGGGCGCCGACGAGGGCAAGACCGGCATCATGATCCAGCGCTACAAGGGCCTCGGCGAAATGAATCCCGAGCAGCTCTGGAGCACCACCATGGACCCCGAGAAGCGCACGGTCCTGAGGGTGACGCTCGACGATGCGGTGGAGGCCAACAACCTCTTCGAGGAACTGATGGGCGACGAGGTCGAGCCGCGCCGCGCCTTCATCGAGCGCAACGCCCACTACGTGACGCACCTGGACGTCTAGGCACGCTCAAGCCAACGCGGTCCGACGCTCCTCGTGCCCTGCGCGGGGAGCGTCGCTGCATTCGCACACCTCGCGGTAGCTGGCGTGGAGCCGGTCAAGCTCCAACTCCCACGACATTCCCTCGGCCGTCCGCCTTGCCCCCGCTCCCAGTCGCCGGACGAGCGCCGGCGACCGGACCAGCGCGAGTATCGCACGGGCCATGGCGCTGATGTCGCCCGGAGGATAGGCGATCCCGTTGACGTCGTCCCGGAGATGATCCGCGACCCCGCCGGCCGGTGCGGCAATCACCGGCAGGCCGCTGGCCATCGCCTCGAGGATCACCAGGCCAAGCGTTTCCGTGTGCGAGGAAAAGAGGAACGCGTCGGCGCTCGCATACAGGGTGGGGAGCATCGACCCCCGGTCGAGATTGCCCAGGAAGGAGACGCCCTCGGGCGCGTCAGCGCGGAGCGCAGCTTCGCGCGGCCCGACGCCCGCGATGATGAGGCGAACCTCGCGCTCGGGCAGCGCCCGCTGGGCGGCGGCGAACCCTGCAAGAATCCGTTCCACTCCCTTTTCAGCCGCCAACCGACCGACGTGCAGTAGGATGAAGGCGTCGTCGCTGCCGTACGCCTGCCGAAGCATCGAACTCCGGTGTCGCGAATCGAAGACATTCACGTCCACCCCTTCCCCAGACCTCCACGTCCTCGACGCCCAGCGCTGTCAGTTCCTCCCGCGCCAGGAGGCCGGGGGTAAACACCCACCGGCTCCGCCGGTGAAACCGGCCGATGTAGTCGCGCACCGTACCACGCAACCAGGGCGCGCCGTACGACTTGGTATAGCGAGAGAAGTCTGTGTGGTACGAGGAAACCACCGGCAGCCCTCGGCGGAGCGCCTGGCGCTGCCCGATCCGTCCGAGAACGAATTCGGTGGCACTGTGCACGATGTCCGGTTGGAACGCCGTAATGATGCCGTCGATGGTCCGCACCGCGGGGGCGGCGAGGCGGATGTCCGAGTACCCCGGCAGGGCCATGCTTGGAATCGTGACCTGTTGTGGCGGCCGCGCCGACGTGACGGACGAGCCGAAGGGGTTGAGGTTGACCGGCGGGTAGGCGGGGCCGACCACCGCCACTTCCCATCCGCGCTGGATGAGGCCGGCCACGGAGAGGGCGGTGACCACCGAGACGCCATTGACCTGGGGGGGATACGTATCGGTGCAGTAGAGAGCCCGAAGCGGGCGGTCAGGGAGTGGCATGTGGGCAAAAGGTGCCCGTCACATGCAACGAACCCGCCACCGGGGCGTCACGGACGCGTCACCCTGCCCCAGAATGCCTGCTGACACAATTGATACACAGTCGTCGCCGCGCCGTCGCCGGCCTGGGTGAGGTTGGGGTGTGCCCGAGCCGAACTTGCCCTCGACCCTGGAGCCACCGTGCGAAGCCCGAGCGGAATTACCCGAGTCCTCGTCGTAATTCTGGACGGGCTACGAGCGGATGCGATCCCGCTCTTCCCCCTCCCCCATCTCCGCCGCCTCGCCGAACGCGGTGCGTACACCCTGGCGGGCCAGACGGTTCGGCCGAGCATCACACCGTCAGCCCTGACGTCGCTCCTCACCGGCGTGCCGCCACGCCTCCACGGAGTGGAAAGCGACCGGATCGTGATCAATCGGGCTCGCGGTCCGAACCTCCCGCTCCCGGAACTGCTGCGGCGCCGGGATTGCCCGGTCCGCGCCTTTCGGGGCCGGTTGCCCCCGCTCACGCGTGGCGTGGCCGCGCGCGTCACGGCGCGACTCGGGATCGACGCGACATTTCAGGGGCATCGTGCCGACGAGATCCTGGAGGCGGCGATGCCCTCCCTCCGAAACAACGCCCCGGGAGTCACCATCCTCCACTGGCTCGATGCGGACCGGGCAGGCCACGCGCATGGATGGGGCTCCCGCGCCTACGTGCGAGCCGCCCGGGAGCTGGACGCCGCGATGCAGCGCATGGTGGAGACCCTCGGCGTGGTTGATGATCCGTCAACGCTGCTCATCGCCTTTGCGGACCATGGCGGAGGCGGGGCCACGGCACGGGACCACAACAGCGCGCACCCGCTCGATACGACGATCCCAATCATTCTTGCCGGTGGACAGGTCATCTCCCAGGTCCTCGGCTATGGAGCATCACTTCTCGACATCCCTCCAACAATCGCCTGGGCGCTGGGCTCGCACCCACCTGCGCTCTGGACCGGACGGCCGCTGGCCGAGGCGCTGCGGCTGCCGCAGCCGGTACCGATGGTCGGGGCCGGTGACATCAGGGCCGCCGCGTGACGCGCGTCCTCCGAGTCATTGGGCAGCTGTCGGAACGGGACCGGGGGCTTTACCTGCGCTGGTCGCTGTCGAAGGATTCCGCACGCGCGCTTCGCGAGACCTGGATCCTGATCACCCACGCCGGCGGAACGACGGTGTCGATCGCGGCCGTCGCGCTCCCGCTCTGGTTGCGGCCCTGGGATCGCTCAGTCACGTGGGTGGCGGCGGCGAGCCTCGCCATCTCTCACCTGGCCGTGCAGGTCATCAAGCGCTTCGTTGGCCGACCGCGCCCCAGCAAGCCGATCGGCATCGACCATCCGGACCGATTCTCCTTCCCGTCCGGGCACGCCACCTCGAGCCTCGCGGTCACGCTGGCGTACGCGGTCGCCTTCCCGCACTTCGCTGTCCCCCTCGTGGGGTTTGGCCTGCTGGTCGGGTGGAGCCGCGTGGCCCTCGGGGTGCACTACCCGGGTGACGTTCTCGCCGGCCAGGTGATCGCGTCGGCCACGGTGCTTGGCGTCAGCCTGATCGGCTGACGCCGACGCCATGCAGGGTCACACCCGCAGGTTATCCTCCCGCCACTCCTTGATCATTCCCTTGATCGCCTTCTGATCCGCGATCCGCTCGTCCAGCACCCGTTTGGCCAGCGCCTCGAGTTCGGCATCCGAGGCAAACCGAAGCGCCACGAGCTGCTCCGGCGAGAATTCCGGAATTCGGGCCTGCAACTCGGCGGACAGCAGCGTCGCCATCCGCAGCCGCTCCTCCAGACGAATCACCCGGTCCTGGACCCGCACCGCAAACGCCCGCGCGTAGAAGTAGAGGAGAATCAGCGTGAGGGCCAGCACCATGCCGAGTGCCGTGCCAAGGCTTGGCCGTATCGCCAGGAAGTAGATCTGCGACCCGAGGATGATCAGCAGGAGCGTCGAGAGGATGTAGTGGTACCCCGGCACATAGCGGGCGTGGTTGGACATGTTCTGCGGTGCTGCGGCCATGGAAACCTCGGGTTGGTGGCGGTTCAGTGGCGAATGCAAGGTCACAACTCCTGGACACCCCTGCTGGTGACACGGTGCGACACGAGTCGGCGTGGTACCGGCGCCGCGGCACCGATGACGATCGCCTCCGACAACGCCGCCTGGCCCTCCTCCAGGCCGGCCGCATCCGCGGCGAAGACAGTGGCCAACGGCTGGCCCGCCTCGACGGCATCACCGGGGCGCACGGTAATGACGAAGCCGACCGACGGGTCCACCGTGTCTTCCACCCGGGTCCGGCCGCCGCCCATCGCGTTGATACCGAGCCCCACCGACTTTGGGTGCACCGCCGCGACCGTGCCGCTCACCGGCGCGATGTACACCGCCGATTTCGCCGCCTGCGGGAGCACGGCCGGGTCGTCGACAATCGCCGGGTTGCCTCCCTGCGCCTCGATGATGTCCGCGAACCTGCGCGACGCCGCCCCCGAGGTGATCGTCTGCTGCAGCCGTTTCCTGGCGGCTGTGTCATCGCCCTCGAGGCCAGCGGCCATCAGCATTTCAGCGCCCAACGCCAGCGTCACCTCCATGAGGTCGCTCGGCCCCTCGCCCCGCAGCGCGAGGATGCACTCCTCGACCTCGAGGGCGTTGCCGCAGGCCTGCCCGAGCGGACGGTCCATCGCGGTCACGAGGGCGACGGTGCGCACGCCGCTCGACTCGCCGAGGGCGATCATGGTCTGCGCCAGCGTGAGCGCATCGTCCTCGGCCGGGAGAAACGCCCCGCTGCCGGCCTTCACGTCGAGGACCAGGGCGTTGAGTCCCTCCGCGAGCTTTTTGGACATGATGCTTGCCGCGATGAGGGGCACCGACGGCACCGTGCCGGTCACGTCCCGCAGCGCGTAGAGCCGCCGGTCCACCGGCGCAATCTCGGGGGTCTGGCCGAAGAGCGCGCAGCCCAGCGTTCGCACCTGGGACATGGCATCGGCCAGCGACATCCGGGTGGAGAAGCCGGGAATTGACTCGAGCTTGTCGAGGGTGCCGCCGGTATGGCCCAGCCCGCGGCCCGACATCATCGGCACGGCGGCGCCGCAGCAGGCAAGCATCGGCGCCAGGAGGAGCGAAGTCTTGTCCCCGACGCCGCCAGTGGAGTGCTTGTCCACCCGCGGCACCTCCCAGCCGTCGAATCGGAGCCGGTCGCCGGAGGCGAGCATGGCCGCGGTCAGCTCGGTCAGCTCCGCGTCGGTCAGCCCGCGCCAGACGACGGCCATCAGGAGGGCCGCCATCTGGTAGTCGGGGATCTCCTCCCCGGCATAGGCCCGCACGATGGCGGCCCAGGTGCCGGGAGGTAGCTCCCCCCCGTCTCGCTTGCATTCGATGAGCGATGGAATCACCATTAAGGACATCCTCCCGAACCGCTGGACCCCCACACCCGGAGCCGTAGTGCGCCTGCTGCCCGCCGCCCTCATCGCGGCTCTCATCGCCGCCCCAGCCGAGGCCCAGTCCGCACCCGATTTGGTGCGCGCCGGCGTTGCCGCCATGGACGCCCGGAATCCGGTGTCGGCGCTGCGGGACTACCAGGCGGCCCTGGCCATCGACTCGACCAGTTACGAGGCCAACTGGCGGGCCTCGATCGCTGCGGTGGATATCGGCAAGCAGACGCCGGACAGCATCCCCGATCCGGCCAGGGATTCGCTGTATGCGCTGGCCGAAAGGTACGCCACCCGGGCCGTCGCGGCGAACCCCGAGGGCTCGGACGGGTGGTTTGCGCTGGCCAACGCGATCGGCCGCACATCCCTGACCCTCGGGAAGAAGGCGCGGGTGCAGCGGGCCACGGAGATCCGGACCGACGGACTGAAGGCCATCGAGCTCGACCCCCGGAACGACGGCGCCTTCCACCTGATGGGCCGGTGGAACGCCGAAATCATGCGGCTCTCCGGCTTCGAGCGGTTCTTCGCCAAGAGCTTTCTCGGCGGGGCCGTCTTCAGCCAGGCCTCGTGGGACAACGCCGTCGCCTACATGAAGCGGGCCATTCAGCTTCGGCCCGACTTCATCTATCATCATTACGATCTGGCCCTGATCTACATCGACATCAAGGAATGGGACCTCGCCCGCGAGCAGCTGTCGATCATCCCATCGCTGCCGCTCATCGACGTCATGGACCCGGTCTGGAAGCAGGACGCCGTCAGCCTCCTCCAGTCCATCGCGAACAAGAACTAACAGGACGGTCACTCATGATTCAGTCCGCCGGCACCTCTCCCGAAGAACTCGAGCGCCTCTCCGCCCGGGTCCAGTCGCTGGAGCACGAGCGCCGTCACCTGCTCGCCGTCATCGAAATCCTCGAGGAGATCGGTGGCTCGCTCCACTTTGCCGACATCGTGCAGTCCATCGCCAAGAAGCTCGGCGAGGCGTTCGGGCTCGATCGGTGCGCCATCTACCTGTCGGAACGGGGTGGCCAGGTCGTCCGCCTGGTGGCGAGCTTCGAAGACCCGAGCATCCGGAACTATGTCGTGGACCTGGAACGCTACCCGGAACTCAAGCGCGCCATCCATTCCGGGCAGACGGTGTTCATTCCCGACGCCGTCAACGACCCGACGCTGCGCCACGTCCGCGGTGCGCTGACCCACCGGCGGGTCAAGTCGATCACCGTGGTGCCGATCACGTGGCGGGGGACCCCCATCGGGGCCATCTTCCTCCGCACCTTCCGCGACGGCCCCAGCTTCTCCGACGTGGACGTGAAGTTCTGCCAGGTCGTGGCCAGCCTCACCGCCAAGGCGCTGCGCAACGCCCACCGGTTCGAGCGGCTCCAGGCCCGCCGGGGCGAAGAGGGGACCGGCCGCCAGGAGGACCGGGAGCGCGTCGCCCTGCTCGGCTTCATCCGCAGACTGCTGGAGGCGTACGCCCAGAAGGAGGGGCCGTGGGAGGAAGGCCAGCTGGGCCGCGCCACGGCGGAAGAACTTGACCGTCTCGTCGGCGTGGCCAGGACGGTACTGGCGCAGGAGGCCGCCGGACGGTGAGCCCGGCGGAACGCGCGGCTGAACTCCGAAGGCTGATCGACCGCGCCAACATCGCCTACTACGTGCACGATGCGCCCGACATTTCGGACGCGGAGTACGATCGCCTCTTCCGCGAACTCCAGGCGCTCGAGGCCGCCCACCCGGACCTCGTCACCCCCGACAGCCCCACCCAGCGGCTGGGCGCCGAGCCGGCCACAGCCCTCCAGAAGCACACCCACCTCCGCCCGATGCTGTCGCTCGCCAACGCCTTCAACGACGAGGAGCTCGTCGCCTGGGAGGACCGGAACGCCCGGCGCAACTCCGATGCGCGGACGGGCGGCTACACGACCGAGATCAAGATCGACGGCGCGGCCATCAACCTGACGTACGCCGAGGGGAGGTTTGTCACCGGCGCGACGCGCGGAAACGGCACCGTCGGCGAGGATGTCACGGCCAATCTTCGGACCATTCCGGGCCTGCCGCTCATGCTCCAGGGCGCCAACCACCCCGCGCTGATGGAAGTCCGGGGCGAGGTGTACTTCTCCATCAAGGGGTTCCAGCGGCTGAACACCGACCGCGAGGGGGCCGGCGAGGCGCCGTTTGCCAATCCCCGCAACGCGGCCGCGGGATCCCTCCGGCAGCTCGACCCGGGGATTACCCGGAGCCGCCGGCTGGGCCTCTTCGCCTTTCACGTCGAGGTCATCGCCGGGCAGCTGGCGGCCACCACGCAATGGGAGGTACTCGACCAGCTTGCCGCCTGGGGATTTCCGGTGGCGCCGCACCGTGCGCGACACGACGACCTCGTCGCGGTCCGCGAGGCGATCGCTCGCTACGAGGGACTGATCCACACCCTGCCCTTCGAGGCGGACGGCGTGGTCGTGAAGATCGACAATCTCGCGCTGCACGACGACCTGGGCGTGGTTGGCGGCCGCGAACCGCGCTGGGCCATTGCCCGCAAGTTCGCCCCGGAAGTCGTGGTGACGCGCCTCCTCGACATCCGGGTCAATGTCGGCCGGACAGGGGCCATCACGCCGTATGCCGTGCTGGAGCCGGTCGAGGTGGGCGGCGTGACGGTCAGCACCGCGACGCTCCACAATGAAGACGTGATCGCCGAGAAGGACATCCGCGTCGGGGACTGGGTGGAACTCGTCCGCGCAGGAGAAGTCATTCCGAAGGTCATCGGCCCCCTGCGGGAGCGCCGGGACGGCACGGAAACCCCCTACGCGATGCCCGCGCGGTGCCCCGCCTGCGACACCCCGCTCCAGCGCCCGCCCGACGAGGCCGTGCGCTACTGCCCAAACGAGGCCTGCCCCGGGCGCGTGCTGGAGGGCATCGTCCATTTCGCCTCGCGCGAGGCGATGGATATCCGCGGCCTCGGGTACGAGCGGGTGCGGCAGCTGCTCGACGCGAAGCTCATCGCCGACGTGGCCGACCTCTACGAGGTGAAGGCGGAGCAGCTGGTCGAACTCGAACGGTTCGCCAAGCAGTCGGCGGCGCTGCTGGTCAAGGGTATCGCGGACTCGAAGTCCCGCCCCCTCTCGACACTGCTCTTCGGCCTCGGCATTCATCATGTCGGGAAGACGGTGGCCGTGCTGCTGGCCCGGCGCTTCGCGACGATGGCCGCGCTCAGGGACGCCACCCTTGAAGAGCTGAACGCCGTGCCCGGCGTGGGGCCGATCATCGCCGAGGCCGTCCATCGCTACTTCCGCACGCCGCACCACCGGGCGCTCGTCGCGCGGCTCGAGGTGCTCGGGCTCGGCATGACCGAACCGGATGCCGCCGAGGCCGACGGGCCCTTCAAGGGACTGACCGTCGTCCTGACGGGGGCCCTCCCCTCGCTCTCCCGGAGCGAGGCGACCGCGCTGGTGGAACGCGCGGGGGGACACGTCGCCGGCTCGGTGAGCAAGAAGACCTCCCTCGTCGTGGCCGGCGCCGACGCGGGCAGCAAGCTCGAGAAGGCCACCGCCCTCGGAATCCCGGTGATCGATGAGGAAGAGCTCTTGCGCCGCATCGCCCAGCGCCCGTAATCTTCCGGCGAGGAGAAACCCATGACCAGCCCAGCCCCGTTTTCCCAGTACCAGTGCCTCGGCCTCGGCCGGCGCGCCCTCCACCAGCTCCGCGCCAGCCTCGACCGCGATCGCGGCGTGCAGACCGCGGCGCTCCTCCAGGAGGCAGGCGTCGCCGGTGGTGAGGGGCTCTTCAGCGCTTTCAGCGCGTGGCTCCAGACGGCCTACGGCGTCGTGCAGCCGGCGGACCTCGACGCCGCCTACCTGCCGGAAGCGCTGCGCGGATTTTTCGGGGATTATGGATGGGGGACGCTGACGGTAAGTGAACTGGCCCCGGCGGTCATGGCGCTCGACAGCGAGGACTGGGCCGAGGCCGCCCCGGACCAGGGCAGCTCCTACCCCGCCTGCCATCTCACCAGCGGGATGCTCGCCGACTTCCTCGGACGCATGGCCCAGAGCCAGGTGGCGGTGATGGAGGTCGAGTGCCGGACGCGGGGCGACAGCAAGTGCCGCTTCCTTGTCGGCGCGCCGGAATCCCTCTCCGTTCTGTACGACCGGATGTCCAGGGGCCTGACGTACGTCGAGGCGCTCGGCCCAGTGCCGAGCGCCTCATAGGAACTCTCTACGACCGTTGCCGCAGCGTCACGTCACCCGACGCGGTGTCGATCGTAATCCTGCCCTTCCCATCCCCGATCGTTCCCCTGAGACCATCGCGACCCTTCCGCGTCACCTGAAGCGGGAATTCAGTCGTGATGTCGCCGCTGCTGGTCTCGATCTCGACCATGGCCCCGAGCGACTTCGGCGCTGAAATCTCCACGTCGCCCGAGCCGGTGTCCACCGACAGCTCGCTGACGTCACCGGTCAGGCCGATGCGGATGTCGCCGCTCCCGGTATCGACCTCCACGTTGCCGACGGCCGCAGTGGTGACCGTCACGTCGCCCGACCCCGTATCCACCGAGAGGGCGCTCGCCGTGACCCCGTCGACCCGCACGTCGCCGGAACCGGTGTCGAGCGACAGGTCTCCGGTCTTGATGTTGCTCAGCGTGATGTCTCCCGACCCGGTGTCGACCGAGAGACCGCCGTCGTGCCCTGCCATGGTCACGTCACCTGAGCCGGTGTCGATCGAGAGCGACCCCGCCGTCCCCGTGGCCGCGACATCGCCGCTCGCGGTCTGCACCCTGATCGACCCGTCGACGTTGGCCAGTGTCACCTTGCCGACACCGAGTTTGAGCTCCGCGCGAGCCCCGGAGGGCAGCATGAGGCGGATATCCGCCCACGCGGTCAGGCCGCTGCCACGTGACGAGACCGTCACGCGGGGGCCCTTCCCTCCGCCGTAGCTCTCGCCGTTGAAGGTGCCGTCGCGATCGAGGCGGAGCGTGGTCTCGTGATTGCTGCCCATCGCCGGGTAGACGAACCGGTCGCCGGGATAGATGACCCGCAGCGTGCCCCCAGATTGCTCCACCGTGAGCTTGGCACCGTCGGCACCCTGCCGTTTCACCTCCACCGAGGCGGCCCCACCAGAGGCGGCCTCAACCGAGAGGTTTCCGATCAGGTTGTAGACCTGGATGTTGGATCCGGCGAGTTCGAATCGCTCGGCCTGCTGGGCCTGCATGGAGGCGAGCGGTGCCGTCGAGAGGACGAGCGCGGCGACAAGGAGGCGGACGGGACGGTTCACGGTGCGAGCTCCTGGGGGAAGGTATCAGGAGGTTGGACGGGCAAATCAGCCAAAAGGTTGCAGCCGATCTACCGCGGGGCCACCGAGACCCCTTCCAGCAGGATGGGCGGCATGGCCATGCTCCCCCGCCATTCAATGTCGCGGCCGAGGCCGGAGATGCGGCTCAGCAATTCGTAGGCATTCCCCGCGACAGCGGCGTCCTTGACGCGGCCCACGATCTCTCCGTCGGTCACGCGATACGCGAGGGCCACCGGATGCGAAAATGCGCCGCCGATGACGTTGCCCTGCCCGACGCCGATCAGCTCATCGACGATCAGCCCGTCCGGGATCCGCGCGACGAGCTCTTCCCACGACAGGTCGCCGGGGGCGGCAACGAGATTGGAGTAGGCGGCCTGCGGTTTGCCGAAGGTGGATCGCCTGGCATGCCCGGTGGCGGGGACGCCGGCGCGAGCCGCCGTCTCCAGGTCGTAAATGAATCCGGCGATCACTCCCGCTCTGACCAGGGGGAAGCGGCGCGTCACGACCCCTTCGTCGTCGATGGCGCGTGAGCCGGGTGCCCCGGCCACCCACGGGTCGTCGACGAGGGAGAGACTCGGGTCGAACGCACGCTCCCCAATCCGGCCTCCCAGCGGCGAGATGCCCTGGAACACCGCTTTCCCCTGGCACGCTTGCCGGAGCGGGAGGAAGAGTGCCGCCGAGCCGGCCGCCGTGAAGAGCACGGGCAATTCGCCCCGCGGAGGCGGCGCGGCTCGCTCCGCCCAGCGCATGCGCCGGCCGATCGACTCCGCCAGCCTGGCGACGACCGGCTCCCCGGGAAGGTCTGCGGCGGCGTGGTAGTCCCCGACCATCAGGATGTCGTCGCCGGAGACCCGCGTGACTTCGGCGGCGAGCAGCACCGTCGTCACGTCGTAGGTCGCCTCGACGCCGCGGCTGTTTGCCACCCGCACCGACCCGGCGCTCCGTTCCACCGTCACGTTCACCTGCCAGCCGTCGTGGGAGAGTCGCTCGAGGAGCGACTGACCCAGCGCCGTCAGGTCAGCGACGGAGGCGGCGGCAGCGGCCGGAGCGTGGGTGCGTACCTCCGGGAGCGGCGCGGGGGCCGGCAAGAGGAATTCAACCGGCTCGCCGATGGCGGCCGACGCCAGCGCAGCCTCCACGACGCTGTCCGGCGTGGCCGCGGTAGAGCCGGCCACCCCAAGGCGACCGCCCGCGAGCACGCGGAGGTTGACGCCCTGCTCCTGCGACCACGAGGTGCTCTTCAGACGGCCCGCCTCGAAGAGGAGTGTGACCGTCTCATCCGTCTTGAGCGTAACGTCGGCGGCCTCTGTGCGAGCCGTGGCGAGCTCGAGGAGACGGACGATCACGACAGGACCCCGCCCACCAGCGCCTCGCTGATCCGGATGTGTGGCGCGCCTTCGGTCACGGGCAACGGGGCCTGCCCCCCCTTGCCGCAACCACCGCCGAGTTCGTTCCACTGGAAGTCCCCGGCGATCCGGTCGATGCGGTCCATGGTCTGGAAGAGATTGCCCGCAATGACGACATCCTTGACCAGTTCGGCGAGCTGGCCGTCGCGAATCATGTAGCCGTGTCCTGCCGTGAACGAGAAGTCCTCGAGAAAGGTCTGCCCCCCCTGGGCGTCACAGGCATAGATGCCGAGCTTGATGTCCTTGAACAAATCGTCGCGCGTCCCGCTGCCATTCGCGATGTAGGTGTTGGTCATCCGCACGATCGGGGGGTGGCGGAAGGAGAGGGCCCGCGCGTTGCCGGTCGGGGCCTCGTTCATCCTGGCGGCGGTTTCGCGCGAATGGAGCCGCCCGACGAGCACCCCGTTCTGGATCAGGACCGTGTTCCGGGTCGGCGTGCCTTCGTCGTCGAACGGGAGCGTGCCGCGCAGGGCGGCGGCGCTCCCGTCGTCTCCAATTGTCAGGTCGGGCCCGCCGAAGCGCCGGCCAAGCGACATCATCTCCCTGGCCTGCGGATTCTCGTAGACGAAGTCCGCCTCGCTCAGGTGCCCGAACGCCTCGTGCACGAAGACCCCTGCCAGCTTCTGGTCGAGCACCACCGGATAGGTGCCGCCCCGCACCCTCGGGGCGCCGAGCAGCGCCACGGCGCGGTCCGCGGCGGACAGGAACTGCGCCTCCCGGCCCTGGACAGCGTCCCAGCCTGAACGACGCCCCAACGACTCGAGCGCCCGCTCGACCGTGCCCTGTTCCCGGGCCACGGACACGGCCGAGAGGGTCACTTCCGGCCGGACCTCCGAGAGCATGGTGCCTTCGGAATTGGCGTACCAGTACTCGACGACCTCGTCGCGGTAGCCGGCCTGGGTATCGACGATCCGGCGATCCCGGCCCAGCATCAGCGCGTTGAGGTCTTGGAGGTGCCGCTTCTTCACGTCGAGCGGAATGCCGCGGACGTCCCCTCCGAGCGGGAGCGTCACGTCCGCCTCGCGCACCGGCACGTCGGCCAGCCGGATCGGCGTGTCGAGCCGCACCGCGAGGGACAGCTCGTGGGCCCGCGCCACCATGGCGGTGAGATGTTCGAGGGAGGTGAAGCTGGCCACGCCCCAGCCGTATCCACGGTTGAGGCATCGGACGAAGCCGCCCTCGTCGGTGGAGACCGTGGCGCCTTCCAGGCGGGGGCCGCGGAAGGTCACCGCCGAAGTCACACTGCGCTCGAGGCGGATTTCAGTGAAGTCAGCCCGGGAGGACTGGATGGCGTCGCGGAGCCGGTTTTTCACGGACGTCGGGCGGCATACTCGGGATGGGGAACCAGTTCGCCGTCCACCACGACTTCACGATCCCAGGGCAGGATGATGAACTTGTCGGTTTCGAAGGCGTGATAGTCCGGCTGGTAGGGGCCGGTCTTGAACGAGACGGCCGTCCTGACCTCCGAGGGCTGGAGCAGGCGCACCTCGCTCAGCGCCACCTTCATCGTGCTCCCGGACTCGCAGGTCTCGTCCACGACCAGCACGCGGCGGCCGCGGATGGTGGCGGGTGGCCCAGCCACCAGCACTGGCGCCTTGCGGCCACTGGGCCGGGAGACCACCATCGAGGCGAATTCCCGCTGCAGGATGGAGGCGACCACGACGCCAGGCATGACACCAGCCTTGGCGATGCCCAGCACCACCTCGGGGTCGAACTCCCGGGCCACCTTCAGGGCGAGCGCCCGACAGACCTCCCCGAAGAAGGCCCAGTCAATTTCCATCACGTCGCGGGTATCGGTCACTGGTGCTTTCGCCATGCTCCAAGCTACCCGGTCGTCCCGGGCCGAGCAACCGCATTGCGACCCCCCAAAATTGGGGCTATCTTGCGAGGACACCACGACTTGAGTCCCTTCTCACCCTGCGTCAAGGATCCGCCGACCGTATGAGCTTCTGGCGTCGGTTGCTCGGCAAGGGCAAGTCCTCCACGCTGCGACCGCAGCGCCTCGATTATCTCAACGAGGCGCTGGCGCTCGAACGGCAGGGGGACTTCGAGGCGGCCCTCACCTCCTACCGGCTGGCGCTGCGCGACAACGCGCAGGACACACGGATTCTCCAGAACATGGCGATCGCGTTCACCAAGACCGGCCAGCCGGATGAGGCCGTCCGGCACTATCGGCGTGCCATCGAGCTGGATCCGGGCCTGGTGGGCGCCCACTACGGGGTGGCGTTCCTCCTGCTGAAACGGGGAGATTCGGCGCAGGCCGCGGAGCACCTGCGCGCGTTCCTGGCGCGGCCGCCCAAAGGACCGGACGCCGAGCGGTGGATCAAGCACGCGGAGGCGGCGCTGGAGGAAGCGGACCGCGCGGCGGCGGAGGGCGCGGAATGAGGCACGGCGTCGCGGTGCTCACGCTGCTGGCGCTGGCGGCCTGCAGCGACCTGAGTTCGAGCGATGACACCGTCATCGCGCTGCAGGTCACGTCCCCCCCGGGCGCCGCCGTCGAGGTGGGCGACACCGTGAGTTACAGCGTCATCGCGCTCAACCGGAACGGCGATGTCGTCCCGGCGGACATCGTCTGGTCGACCCCGGATACCGCCACCATCGCGGTGGACAGCGCGACCGGACTGGTGCTCGGCAAGTTGCCGGGACAGGGCCGGGTGCAGGCCTCCACGGACGGGCTCGTGTCGCCCCTCAACATTCTCACCGTCTACGCATCCCCGGACACGCTGATCCTGGTGCCGCCGGACACGATCGTCGTGGACACCCTGCTGTCGACCGCCACACCACCCCTGGTGGCCCGGCTCGAGGCGTTCAATCCTCCCGCGCCTGTCGCCGGCCGCCCGATCATCTATGAACTGATCGAGCCGGTCTACGCAGATACCGCCAGCGCCGCCCTGGTGTTCGGCAACGGCCAGCTGGCCGACACGGCGCTGACGAACAGCAGTGGGGAACCGACGAACCCCGTCGTGCTGTCCCGGAAGCCCGCGCTGGCGGCGCCGGACAGCGCCATCGTCGAAATTCGCGCCACTCGATACCAAGAGAACCAGCCGGTCCCCGGGTCGGGGCAGCGCTGGATCATTCGTTTCGGCCCGTAGCCGGGAATTTCTGGAGGTACCGTGAACACCGCGCCTCGCACCCTCACCGAGCTCTTCTTCGGGGCCATGGACCGCTCGGCAACACGCCCGGTCGCCCTCCGCGTCAAGCGGGACGGCACCTGGACGGGCCTCAGCTTCGCCGACCTCCTCTCCCAGGTGCACGCCTTTAGTGTCGGCCTCTGTGAAATGGGGGTCCGTGCCGGCGACCGGCTGGCCATTCTCTCCGAGAACCGGCCGGAGTGGGCCATCACAGATTTTGCCTGCCTTGCCGCCCGCTGCGCCGACGTCCCGGTCTATCCCACGCTGCCTGCCCACCAGATCGAGTACATCCTGCGCGATTCCGGCGCCGTCGCGGTCTGTTGTTCGTCGGCCGCGCAGTTGAGCAAGATTCTCGAGATCCAGGGCAACCTGCCGGCGCTCAAGAACGTCATCGTCTTCGACGGCGAGGCCGCGACCGGCGGCGCCATCAGCTTCGAATCGGTCGTCGCCAAGGGTCGGAACGCGCTGGACAAGTACCCCTCGTGGCGCGCCGACGCCCTGGCCGTCAAGCCAGACGACCTCGCCACCATCATCTACACCTCCGGCACCACCGGCGATCCCAAGGGCGTGATGCTCACCCACGGGAACATCACCTCGGACGTGATGGCCGGCCTCGCCGTCCTCGACCTCCGGCAGACCGACGAGTGCCTCTCGTTCCTTCCGCTCTCGCACATTTTCGAGCGGATGGCCGGCCACTACTGCATGACCCAGATGGGCGCCATCATCAACTACGCCACCAGCATCGAGAGCGTCCCCATCGAAATGGGAGAGCTCCGCCCCACGGTGGTCTGCTCGGTGCCCCGCCTGTACGAAAAGATCTACGCCCGCGTCCTCGAAAACGCGATGGCGGGCTCCCCGCTCAAGCAGAAGATCTTCATCTGGGCCAAGCGGATCGGCGAGGCCTGGGCGGAACTGGATATCGAGGGGAAGCCGATCCCGGCCGGGCTCGGCCTGAAGTACGCCGTCGCGCACAAGCTCGTCTTCTCGAAGCTGGTGGCGCGGGTTGGCGGGCGACTCCGCTTCTTCGTCTCCGGCGGCGCGCCACTGTCGGCCGACATTGCCCGCTTCTTCTACGCCGCCGGCCTGCCGATCATGGAGGGCTACGGCCTCACCGAGACCTCCCCCGTCATCACCGTCAACGGCTTCGGGCGCTCGCGCTTCGGGACCGTGGGCAAGCTGGTGCCCGGCGTGGAGGTGAAGATCGCGCCCGACGGTGAGATCCTCACGCGTGGCCCCAACGTGATGAAGGGGTATTACAACAAGCCGGAGGCCACCGCCGAGGTGCTCAGCGCCGACGGGTGGTTCAGCACCGGCGATATCGGCGAGCTCGACGCCGACGGCTACCTGAAGATCACCGACCGGAAGAAGGACATCATCGTGACCGCCGGCGGCAAGAACATCGCGCCGCAGCCGATCGAAAACCTGGTCAAGACCAACCCGATGGTCCTCAACGCGGTGATGATCGGCGACAAGCGCAAGTTCCCGATCATGCTCGTAGTGCCGAACATGGAGAGCGTGCGGAAATGGGCGGAAGCCGAGGGCATGACCGGGCGCACCGACCAGGCGCTACTGGCTGACATCGTGGTGCACAACAAGCTGACCGGGGAGATCAAGAAGACCCTGCGCGAACTCGCGCAATACGAAATGCCGAAGAAGTTCCTCATTCTCGACCGGGACTTCAGCATTGAGACCGGCGAGCTGACCCCGACGCTGAAAGTGAAGCGGCGGGTCGTGGAGAAGATCCACAAGGATCGGATCGAGGAGTTGTATGCTGCCGGAGGCGTGGAAACGGTCTACTAAACGCGCCGCGTCCGCGCCACCCAGACCCCGTCCGCGCTGGCGAGCACTTCGAGCTCCGGCAGGGACGGGGTCTCGCTTTCGCCCACGACCCTGAGGCCCGGCAGCAGGCAGCGCATGGCATCGGCAAGCCACGCGGCGTCCGACGCGAAGCCCGGTCCGAGCACCACCCCGCGGAGGTGGCGGCTCTTCACCGGAAGGCGCGCGGCGTGGGCCAGGCTCACGCCGCGGCCGCTCGCCACTCCCGGCGGGGGGTTCACGGCCAGCACATGGACCCCCTCGGCCTCCGCCGCGAACGCCTCCCAGTGCTCCCCCGCTCCACCCACCATCGCCACATAGCCGCCCGGCCCGCCCAGCCCGAGGAGGGCGGCCATCGCGGGACCGGTGAGTCGATCTGACCGATGCACTTCGGCCGGGGTGGGGATGAACTCGGCGACCCCATCACGAACGGGGTAGACCCTGCCGCAGTCCATGCAGCCAAGCTGGCCGCCCTGGACCTGCCGGTCGACGACCGTGTCAGGAAGGAGCACGAGGACATTCTCCTCGTGCTCCTCGGGACAGCGAAGGATGTCGGTGAGTTCGATGAACATGGACTATGGTCGGAAGACAACCCAGGTGAGCTTGCCTTCCTCCACGGTGACGGTGCGGAAGACCTTCCGCCCGTTGATCTCTGTCCCGACGAGATAGGTGCCCGGGGGCACGTCGCTCACGGCGAAGTTCTCGCCGTAGAGGGGATGGGGATGGTTCTTCGGTCCGTATGTCTCCGCAAATGAATAGGGCGTCTCGGCCGGCTCCGGCTTGATAATGCCGTAGATGCGCGCCTGTTCCACCAACCTCCCGTCGTCGTCCAGCACCTGCCCGGCCACGATGCCGGTCCCGGGGAGCGGCTGGATCCAGAGTTCCGGATTGGTGGTGTATTCCGGATAGCGCTGGAGCGAGTCCACGATCAGCTGGACATCCTCGACCGGGGAAACGTGCACCTCGAGATGGAGATGGTCGTTCGTGGCCCGTCCGGTATTGCCGACCTCGCTGATGACATCCCCGGTGGCCACGCGCTGGCCCAGGGACACCTTCAATGCCGAGTTGTGGTAGTAGACGGAGTAGAGATACTTCGTTCCGTCCGCCTTGAGCACCGAGTCGTGCCGAATTGCCACGGTCAGCGCGCCCGCCTCGGCGGGCCCGGCATACACCACCACCCCACTGCCGATGGCGTGCACCGGCGTGCCGTCGGGATTGTTGAATTCGACGCCCTGATGGGGCTGAAAGTTGCCGCCCATCGTGGAACCATACCGGTACGTCTGGTCGATGTAGCTGTTGTCCTCCAGGGAGATCGGGCGCTCGAACCAGGTGGTCTTCGGGGCGGCAGGCGCCTCCGCCGGACGGGCCAGCCGCCCGGCGCGCTCGTAGCAGGGAGTGGTATCGCTCACTTCACGAATACCGCAGAGGGTGCCCTTCCAGTTGCCGAGGCGGGCGAGCGGCGGGAATCCGGCGTAGCCGCGCTGGGAAATCGACACCGCGCCGTCCGGACTCCTTGTCAGGGCCACCGAGCCGGCCAGCGTGGAGAGGAGAATCCCGGTGCGGGAGCGGGCAATACGTCGGATGTACTCGCTGGGCAGCACGACGAGGGCGCTATCGGCGGGGCCCCGCGCGGCGGGGCCGGTGGCATCGACGTAGGCGGTCCAGTGCTCGCCGGCATCGAGGGTCATCTGCAGCCCGTCCGCCGTGCCGATCCAGACCGAGTTCCCCCGCACCACGATGCCGGCCGGCGCCACGTATTGCCATTCCGGGCCGAGCTCGCTCAGGGTCCAGTTCTTCCAGCTCCGTCCGCCGTCTGTCGACACTCCCCAGCCATTCCCGACCGTTCCGTACCACACCTCGCCACGGGACCCGAACGCGATCGACGCCACGAAATCCCACGAGAGGGATTCCGGGGTCGTGTCGCTCTTGATCTGTTCCCACGCCACGCCACCGGCCGGGAGGACGTAGATGCCGCGACCGTACGTCCCCGCCCAGATTCCGCCGGACGGGTCGCGGACGAGCGTCAGGACATGCACGCCCCAACCGGTCGTGTCGGGGAGCGGAGGGAGGGCGGACTGCGCGGCGAGGATCGCCGGCGTGAGGGCGAGGCTGAGCACCATCCATCGAATACACTTCATGGCGCGCACCGGGATAGGGGTGAAGTGAGTACGTGTCATGCAGGCCCGAGCCGCAGCCAGTCGAGCTCGACATGCGACGGGCGCGTGGCGGCAAAGACGATGGCCGCGGCGACATCCTCGGGCCGGAGCATCTTCGCGCGGGGGGTGAAACCCTCCCGCGAATCGGGATCAACGGCGTCCCATGCCGCGGTGTCGGTCGGGCCCGGCGAAACCAGCGTAAAGCGGACGGCGGTGCCACGATGTTCCGCCAACAACGTTTCGTGCAGGCCGCGCACCCCAAACTTGGCGGCGGCGTAGGCGGCGTTGCCGGGGAAGCCATGGTGGTCGGCGACGGAGCCGACCGTCACGACCCGGCCCCCGCCGCCGGAACGCATCATCGGCACGAACGCCTTGGCCACCAGCCAGGTGCCGCGCAGATTGGCGGCAATTTGCGCGTCGAACTCGGCGGTGGTGGTCTCCTCGAACGGCGCCAGGTGGAAGGCGCCGGCGTTGTTCACCAGCAGGTTGGGTGTCCCCCACTCTGCCCGCACAAGGTCGGCGGCCACCTGCACCTGCGCGGCGTCGGTGACGTCGCAGCGGAGATCAAGGGTGTCCTCGCCGTGCCGGGGGGCGAGGCTGCGCGACATCCGCACCACCCTGGCCCCCTCACGTGCGAGGAGGTCGGCGGTGGCGGCGCCAATGCCGCGAGAGGCTCCCGTCACCACCGCAATCCGTCCCCGGAGCGCGGTCACTCCGACTCCGCCCCGGTTCCGTGGGCGAGCCGCAGGAACTCCGCGCGGGTCTTGGAGTCGCTGGTGAAGATGCCGCGCAACGCACTGGTGACGGTTCGCGAGCGCTGCTTCTCGACCCCCCGCATCATCATGCAGAGATGCGACGCCTCGAGCACGACGCCAACGCCGCGGGGAGCCACCACATCCATGACGGCATTCGCCACCTGGTCGGTGAGGCGCTCCTGGACCTGCAGGCGCCGGGCGAAGACATCGACGATGCGGGGGAGCTTGGACAGGCCGAGGATCCGCCCATCAGGCACATAGGCCACGTGCGCCACCCCGAAGAAGGGCAACAGATGATGCTCACAGAGGGAATAGAATTCGATGTCGCGCACGAGAATCATGCTCTCGTGTGCCTCCTCGAAGAGCGCATCCCCGACCGCGTCCTCGACCGTCAGGCCATAGCCGCGGGTCAGCCAGCGGAGCGACGCCTCCACCCGCTCCGGCGTCTTGACGAGCCCCTGGCGTTCGGGGTCCTCGCCGATGCCGGCCAGGAGGGCGCGGACATGGGGGGCGAGCGGCGTGTCAGCCACCGGTGTACTCGACATAATTCCTCGGGGTTTCCCAGAGCCGGACCCGGTGCAGGGTGCCGGCGGGGAGCACCGGGGCAATCGCCTCCCAGCAGAAGACGGCGATGTTCTCGGCGGACGGGATGTGTTCGCGAAAGTAGGGGATATCAAGGTTCAGGTTGCGATGATCGAGCACGGAACTTACGCGTGTGTCCACGAGTTCCTTCAACACCGCAATGTCGAGGACGTAGCCGGTCTTCGGGTCGATCGGCCCCTCGACGGTCACCTCGAGCTCGTAGTTGTGCCCGTGGTAGTTGGGATTGTTGCACGGCCCGAAGGTGGAGCGGTTCCACTCGTCGGACTCGGCGGGGTTATGGAGGCGGTGGGCCGCGTTGAAGTGGACCCGCCGGGTGACGGCGCAGGACGGCATCGGGATTCCCGAGTGTGGATGACGGAAATTGGGCGAATTGCCGGCGAGGTCAAGCGCCGGGTGGCCCGGAAGCACAAAGCGCCGACGAGGTGCGTCGGCGCCGGGAGGCGGACGATGGTGGGGAGGGTGTCTTGAAGCCCGAAAGAAAGCTGCGGTATCCTCGCCCTGACGTCTGTCTTCCCCCGAGGGGCGTGGCATCAGCCAGAGTATGCGGACCCTATCTACGGACCTGTTGGCTCAAGCACATGGTTCCCCACCACCGCCCGACACTGCTAAGATACGGACCGGTCCCAACCCCGTCAACAACGACGCCGGAGCGCTCCCATGTCGTCCCGCCTTTCGCTGGTCCTCGCCCTCGCCACCCTGGCGCTCTGGTATGTCCTCCTGGTGCCGGTCGGCATCAAGGCGGGCGCGGTCCATCTCCTGCTCGCGACCGGCGTCGTGCTGCTGGTGCGCTGGTGGGCGCTCAGGCCGGAGGCGAAGAAGCAGGGTTAACTCACACGAAGCAGACGAAGCCACGAACACAACATTTCCCGTTCTGGTTGCTCCTTCGTGTACGTCGTGGCTTCGTGTGAGTCACGGACCGGCGAGCAGGTTCAGATTTCCCAGTTTGAGAAGAGCACGCCCGAGACCGGTTGCTCCGAGTACCCGTCCAAGGTCATCCGCAGGTCGGTCCAGTGGCTCTGCCAACCCTCGGCGATAAGCGCGCGATAGGCCTCGCCCTGCGCAGCCTGGCAGCGGATCGTCACCCGCTCCACCCCTTCCTCATCCGCCACCGATTCGACCCCGGACAGCACGGCCAGCAGCGCCGGGAGATCCACCGCCACCAGCTTCAGCACCCGCAGGTCTTCGCGCGGCCGGCTGAGCGCGAGCGGCACCGCATGCCAGACGGCGAAGGCCGCCAGCGCCCCGTCGCGGCGGTAGAGCGTGGTGTCGCCCACGCCGAGGTCCGCCGTGAGGCGGATTTCCCGCGCGAACGAGCGACCGGGGGCCACCCGCCCTGTGAGTTCCGCACACTCCCCGGCGGCGTCCGGCGCGCCATCGCGGGAAAGGCGGGTACACCCGATGGTGGGGCCGGCGCTGGGGGAGCGTGCCAGGGTGATGGTCAGGTGGCCGGGGAGAAAGCCGAGCCGGCTGTAGAAGCCGATGTTCTCGACGGTGCGCGGCATGGTCTCCAGCCCGATGGTCCGTGCGGACTGCGACTTGAGCCAGTCGACGCCGGCGAGGACAATCACCTTGCCGAGGCCCTCGCCCTGGCGGTCGGGGCGCACCGCGAGCGGTCCCATCCACCCCTCGGTCCCGGAGAGGTGCGCGAGATTGAAGGCGACGATGTCGCCGGCGCTGTCGCGCCAGAGCATCGCTCCCTTCCCCGCCGACTCCAGCGCAAACCGCCAGACGTCCTGGTTCAGGTGGGGCACGCGCACCCCCGGCATGCCGTCACGGCGGTAGCGGTCGGTAAAGGCGTTGGAGAAGATCTTGTTCAGGGGCTCGATGTCATCGCCGGTCGGGTGCTCCGGCCCCCGCACGCTCTTGTCACGCCGCCACATCGCGGCCCCCTCCCTCCAGCAGGTCGTCGCTGACCACCGCCACCCGGCGGGCCGGGTCCCGCTCGACGCGAATGATGCGATCGAAGCCTTCCCGCACCGACTCGATATGGGTAATGAGCACCACCTGCGGGAAGCGGTCCGCGAGGCTCCGCAGCAGGACCATCACCGCGCCGCGCCGTTCTTCGTCGAGCGAGCCGAAGATCTCGTCGAGCACCAGGAGGGAGAGCGGCTGTCCCGCCCGCTCGGCAATCATCTGGCTGATGGCAAGCCGCAGCGCCAGGTACGCCACGTCCTCCTCGCCGCCGGAAATGACCGGCTTGGCCTCGCCCTCGTCCACCAGCGTCGGCGTGTAGCTCTCGTCGAGTTCGAGGTCGGTGTAGCGGCCGTTGGTAAGGTCGCGGAGAAAGCTCGACGCCAGTTCCGACAGGTCGGGCCGAAGCTGGGTGTTCAGGTCGGTTCGCAAGTCGGTCAGCGCCCGGTCGAGTTCCTGCGTCACGAGGAATCGTGCCTCCACCCGCTTGACCTCCGCCTCGCGCGCCAGGCGTTCCGTCCGGCGCTGCGCCGCCGCGCGCGCCGCCTCCTCCGCCGTCGCCCGCTCTCCCTTCGCCTCCACCACCTGCAGCTCCGCCCGGCGCCGCTCCTCCTCCGCCGCCGCCACCAGCGCGCGCACCTCCTCGAACGCCGGCTCCGAGAATCCGAGTTCCTGCCGCTGATGCCGAAGCGCCGTAAGGACTTCCTCGCGGACGCTCACCGCCTGCTCCGCAGCCAGGAGTTCCGGCGCCAGGCGGGCGGCGCGCTCCGCGAGCCCCCGGTACCGCTCGGCCTCCAGCGCCTTGGCCTCCAGCGCCTTGAGCTCCTGACGGACCACCTTGTGTCGCTCCGGATCGTAGGTCCCCTCCGCCCCCTTGAGCGACGCCTGCAACTCGGCGAGGATGCGCTCCTGTTGCACCCGCTTCTCCCGAAGCGTGGGGGCCTCCTTCAGCGGCGACTCCAGCCGCCCGACGGCGGCCGCGGCCGCTTCGGCGGCGGCCTCCGCCTTCAGACGCAGCGCCTCCAGCTCCCGGACCTCCGCCGGCTCCGGCTCCAGCTGCGCCACCCGCTTCCGGTAGAAGTTGCCGTTGAACTTCACTTCCTCGACCTGGCGCCCGAGCACTTCGCGCACCGACTCAAAGTCCTCCCCGAGCGGGCGGGAGCAAGTCGGGCACGCTCCTTCCTTCCCCGCCTCGGTGATGCGGTCAAACTGCTCCTGCAGGTCGCGATACTGGTCGCGGAGCGCCAGCAGCTTGGTGCGCGCGTCCTGCAGATCGCGCACCCAGGCCGTGTGCTTCTCTTCCGCCTGCTCCGCCGCCGTCAGCGAGGCGGCACGCGCCGTGGCGGCGGCTCCCCTCGCCGCCTCAAGCTGTTCTGCCGTGGGCAGCGCACCGAGCCGCTGGTCGAGGTCGGCGAGGGTCGCCTTTGCGGCCTCGATCTTCGCGGCAAGTGCAGCCCGGTGCGAGGACGCCGCGTAGAGCTGCTGCAGCGTCTCGTTCTCCGCGCGCAGTCCCGGCAGCGGTGCCAGCTCCTCGCTGAGCGCGACGAGGTTGGTCTGCGCCTGGAGGGCGTCGGCGATCTGTCGGTCGAGATCGCGCGTCCGCTCCTGGGACGTTGTCACCTGGTGCTCAGCGACCCGGATGTCGCCCTCGAGCGACTGCACGCGGGTCCGGAGCTGCTGCATCGTGTCCCACCGGGGTGTCACCTCCGCCAGCCGCGCCACCGCCGTCCGCACCGCCTCCTGCGCCTTCGTGTCCCGTTCGCTCGCCGCCGCCGCCAGGCCCGCGACCCGCTGCTCCTCGGCCTCGAGCGCCCCGGCGTCCAGCAGCCCCGCCTGCAGCGCCTGCAACCGTGCGCGCAGTTCGCTCCGCGTCTCCTTCAACGTCTCCTGGGCCACACGAAGCCGCTCGAAGCCGAGCACCCGGGCGAGGAACTGTGCCCGCTCCGGAGCGCTCATCTTGGCCATGACCATCAGGTCCTTCTGGCCGGTGAAGTAGGTGTTGAAGAACTCGGCCCGGGTCATCCCGAGGAGGTGCGACAATTTCTCGGTGACGGTTCCGAGGCTGTTGGCAATCGGGGCGGGGTCGCCGTCCTGGAAGAGCTCGGCCTGGCTGAGGCTCCGGACTACCCGGAATTCATGGGCACCGAGGGCGAAGTCGAGTTCCACCCGGACCGGCGAGCGGGGGGGGGCGCCGCGGCGGCGAATGGAATCGCGGGTGCCGCGGGCCGCCGGGGTCCCGTACATCGCGAAGGCGATCGCCTCGAGCAGCGTGGACTTGCCGGAACCGTTGGCGCCCACGATGCCGGTCAGGCCGGCGCCGAGGACAAGTTCGGAGTCCTCGTGCTGGCGGAAGTTGACGAGCCGGAGGCGGTGGATCTGCATCAGTCCTCCTCCAGCTCGCGTTCGGCCGACGCCACCAGCTCGACGCCCTCGTTCACGAACGCGGCGCGGTCGATCCCCGCCGGCAACGGCCGTCGACTGAGATAATCCTGCACGATGTCAGGGAGCGTCTGTCGGCGGCCTGGCGCACCGACTCCCGTCACCCGCGTGGGCTCCGGCCGCCGGAGGTCGAGCTGGAAGTGGAGCGCCTTGGCTTTCCAGCTCCGCAGGACGGCGTGATCGAGCTGGCGCCCGACGTGCCGAGGGACGCCGGTCACCACGAGGCGGACCACCTGGTCCTCGATGCCGCCCGAGACCGCGTCAACGCGTGCGGTGATGGCCGCCTGCAGTTCGTCCGGGGCCAGATCGGTGCCGTCGAGCCGGGGGAGGTCGAGCACGCGCCGCGCCGGGACCACCGGCTGTCGCTCGGCGACCCCGGTTTCCAGGTCCACCAGCAGCCAGCCCTTCCCCTGGACCCCCTTTTCCGCCTCGTCGCGCAGCTCTCCCCACGGGTTGGTACTCACGTATTCCAGCGCGCCACAGTACCAGGCCCGCGGGCCGAGCGGAGTCTGGACGTGGTAGTGGCCGAAGGCCACGTAGCTCCACTCCCCAGAACCGAATTCGTCGGGCCGGACGACGGCGCCGCCGTATTCCACCGCGGAACGGTCCGAGGGAAAGACGCCGTCCACCTCACCGTGCGCCACGAGGATCTCGTACCGTGCGCTCCCGTCGGGCTTCAGCGCCGGTCGCTCCGGCTGCACCAAGGCCTCGTGGGGGACGGCGAGGACGCTCAACTCCAGCTGCGGATAGCTGAACCGTCGCGCCTCGTGGGTGGCCACATCCACGCCGAGTTCGTCGAAGAGTCGGAGGATGCTGCCGGTCTCGGTGGATCGCGGCGTGTCGTGATTCCCGGCGATCAGGACAATCGGGGCGTCCGGAAGCCCAGCGCGGAGCCGCTGGAACTGCTGGAAGGCGAAGACGATGGCGGCATTGGTGGGCCGGACGGAATGGAAGAGGTCGCCGGCCACGACGATGACATCGGGGCGCGCGGCCAGGACGCCGTCCACTGCCTGACGAAACGCCATGGCGGTGTCGGCTTCCCGCTGGTTGATGCCGGCGGGGGTCTGCCGATGGTATTGCCGGAATCCGAGATGGAGGTCGGCAAGATGGGCGAGTTTCACAGGTAGGAGAATGCGCCTGACAGGGGCGGGAGGCAAGGTACGGGGAGCTCACGCGAAGACGCGAAGACGCGAAGAATTACCCGACTTCGCCCCATTGTTGGTGGGCGGGGTGGGGACAAACACTTTCGCGGCGTCGCGGCTTCGCGTGCCCCTTGGGAGGGAGATCCATTAGGAGTATGGATCCGGCGTCCCGCGCAGGGGGATGACCCCGCTCCGGCGGGTGACGAGCTCCGGCTCGACCCGGCGGCCCAGCGCCGCGGTGAAGTAGGCCAGCACGTCATCGGGGCGAAGCTGCCGGGTGCGGGCAAGGGCCCTGCGAACATCGTCCTCCCGGCGCCCGTCGACCAGCGTGCGGATCTTGTCGATCCCGATGGACCGGTCCATCGACCGGAGCTGCTGCGCCACCGCCTCGTCGAATGGCAAGTCGGTGGCGGGCGGGAACTTCTCCACGCCGTCGCGGCCCGAGAGGACACAGGGCCGTGGAAACCGGATGAAGACCGGCTGCGTGAAGTGCGGGTGGCGCACCATCAGCTCACCCTTGGGGAGGGTCGCGAGCTTGATCTTGGTGGCCGGGGAGAGTGTGGCGTACCCGGCGGTGGCCAGTTCGTCGGGATCCATCCGTCCGTAGATGGTGGTCCCCGCGTTGCCCACGACCCGCCGCAGCACCTGCGACCGGAATTGCTGGGCGGAAAACAGCACCAGCCCGAGATAGCGGCCCCGCTCCGACAGGTCGAGGAGCATCTTCCGCACGTAGGTGTCGGTCCCGTCGGCCGGCGCGTACTTGTTCAGTTCGTCCACGAACACGACCACATGGTCCACGCCGAGGTCCCGCCGCTCGAGATGCTCGCGCAGCTTGCTCACTACGCGGGCAAAGACGAGATCCTGCGCCAGCGGATCGACGCTGGCCACATCCACCACGTACACGCCGCGGTCTTCGAAGGCGCCCCACGGCAGGTCGTTCGACGCGCCGTCGTCGGTCACCAGCCCCTTGGCACGGGTGGTGATGTTGCCGAGGCGGTTCCGCACCTTTCGGATGGTCGCGATGTGGTGGGTGCGCCAGACGTCGCCCCGGTTCTTGGTCTCTAGTGAATCGAAGATGGCGCGGAAGAAGGCCTCAAGGTCGGCGAAGGTCAGGACCCGCCAGTCGGTCGGCTGCAGCTCCGGCGCGTGGAAGTCCTTGCCCACCACCCGGTCCGCCAGGAAATCGATGAAGGCATCGGCCTTCGCGTCCAGGTCGTCGCGGTTGAGCACCACCTCGGCGTACTCCAGCACCTCGCGGAGCCCCCAGGTGAGCGGCTCCGTGTTGGCCGCCAGGTCGGGATGGGTGCGCAGGGTGTTGAGGTTGACGCCGTCGGGCTTGCAGGGGGCGAAGTAGTGGACGTTGTCGAAGGGCTTCGGATCCAGCCCGAGTCGATCGTATGCCGCGAGGTCCTCGGCCGACAGCTCGGCGGGCTGGTCGAGGAAGCAGAGGTCGGGGCCCTTCACGTTGAAACAGAGCGCGGCCACCGACCCTTTGTGCCTTGGAAAGGTCTGGAAGATGCTCGTGAGGAAGAACTCCACCGCGCTGGTCTTGGTGGCGAGGCCCGACACGCCGGTGATGTTGAGGTGCGCCGCCTCGGGGCCGAGGAGGAAGTCGGCGTCGAGGTAGACGGGCGCGGCCAGACCAGCAGAGCCATAGGTGCCCACCGGGACCCCGGTGGCACGCTCGCCACTCGTGTATGCATCCATCCGCAGCGCGGAACGCACATCCTCGTCGGTGGCCATCCGTACTTCGCCGAGCGGGACGGGCTGCAGCGGCTCCTCGGGCTCCTGCCGGAGAACGGCGGCGGTGTAGAGTCGGATTTCAGTGCGGACCGGTCCCGCCGCTGCAGCCTGGACTGGATCTCCTGCTGCTCCAGCGACGGCGTCGAGCGGCCGGGCCAGGTCGGCGTAGGCTGCCGCATCCATCACCACACCGAAAACGACTCGCCCGGGGGCATCGACGCGCACGATGGCACCGACCCCCACGGGAGATTCACGCGCGGTCCAGAAATGAAATTGATGGGGAGTGGAGGGTCGGAGCTCGGTGGCGACGACCCGCCCGATCAGATCGGGGCGAATGGCGGAACCTCCGTCAACCAGAACCCGGCGAGACGGCGCTTGTGGTCGAGCTCGACCAGCAGGTGGTCCGCGACCCGCACCACCTCCACCTCGCGCCGTCCGCCGATGCGGAGGTGGACAATTTTCTCGTCCGGGGTGGCCGAGACCGACAAGGTGGTGTCAACCTCGACGGCAGAGACCGATTGCCTCGAGGTCTTGCTGGGAAGCAGTACCTGCCCCGCGCGCGCGCCGTCGGGCGGGGCCAGTCCCGGTACCGTGTCCACTTCAGGCCACACGACGACATCGAGGCCGCAGAGCACACCGCCCACCACGTCGAGGACGATGACGGATCCCTCCTCATCAGACAGCTCGACACTCGCCTCCCGGCCACCGCCCCCCATTGCCGCCCGGAATCCACCGGAGAGAATGTCGGTCTCGACATCCCAGCGCCATTCGACGGAGGGCAGCTTCCCCTCGAGCGGTTCGACCCGGGTATCGACATTCATCGGGCGCTCCTACGCGGCCTGGGCAGCGGTGAGCCGGCCAATGAACTTGAGGATGCGGTCCACGCCGGCGTCGAGTTCCTTGTCCGCCGCAGCATAGCTCAGCCGGACCCACCGGTCGTCCCCAAACGCCGCACCCGGTACCAGCGCGACGCCTTCCTCGGACATGAGCTTCTCGCAGAAAGCCGCACCGCCACTCCCCGGGCCGGTCAGGCCGTCCACCCGGAAGAAGAAGTAGAAGGCACCGTGCGGTTCCACGAACTCGACACCCGGCACCTCCGACCGGAACCGCGCCACGAGACGGTCGCGGCGCGCGCGGAAGGCGGCCACCATCCGGAGGACGTCGGCCTCGACCCGCTCATCGCTGAACGCCGCTGCCGAGGCCCACTGCGCCGGATGGTTGGCGCCGGTGGTGGTGTGCGACTGCAGCGCCGCCATTCCCTTGAAGACATGGGTCGGCGCCAGGGCGGCCCCGATCCGCCAGCCGGTCATCGCGTATGCCTTGCTGGCGCCGCAGATCACCACCGTGCGCTCCAGCAGGTCATCGGGGAGGTCGAGGAAGCTCGGCGCCGCCTTCGCACCGTAGTTGATCCGCCGGTAGATCTCGTCGGCGATGATCCACACCTCGTTTTTCCTGGCCCACTCCGCAATCGCCTTCAACTCCGGCAGGGTGTAGACCGCCCCGGTCGGATTGCACGGGGAACAGAGGATGAGCCCCTTGGTGCGCGTGGTGGAGTGGTTGTCGAGTTCCTTGGCGCCGACCTTTAGCCCCCACTCGATGTCGCCCGGCACCAGCACCGGCTCGGCTCGGCAGAGATGGACGATCTGCGGATACGACACCCACGCGGGCGCGGGAATCAGCACCTGGTCATTGGGCCCGAAGAGGGTGAAGCAGGCGTTGAAGAGCGAGTGCTTCGAACCCGAACTGACCAGGATGTTGTCTGCGCTGACCGGCCGGCCGCCGCTCAGGGCGGAGAGGTTCTTCGCGATGGCGGACCGGAGCTCGGGGATGCCCGGGTTCGGCGGATAGTGGGTCATCCCCTTCTGGATGGCCGTGATCCCCGCCTGGGCCGCCACCATGGGCGTGTCGAAGTCCGGCTCGCCAAGGCTGAGGTCGAAGACCTCCTCACCAGCGGCGCGGCGGCGCTTCGTTTCGGCGCTGATCGCGATCGTCTCGGAGGGCTTCAGGTGCACCAGGTTCAGCGAGAGCGGTTCGGGCATCGGGGAGTCCGGAGGGGAGTGGGAATTGTCGAGCCGAAAGCTCCCCACGCCGCGAGGTGATGTCAACTGCGTCCCCGGTGGCATCCACAGCGCCGTACGCTTATTCTTGAGCCCCGGCGCGAGCCGACTATTTGACAACCGAGGGTCCTGTGTCCGAGTCAACCGTGTTTGCATCCCCCGCCGACCTCGCCGAGGCGGCCACAACCGCCGAGCGCGGCCACAACGTCGTGGCTGCCCTGCCGCCATGCGCCGCCGGTGCCGCCCCCATCCTTGCCGCGCTCGGCAGGAGACTGGCTGCCGCGCCTGCCACCGGACTCCGGGCCCTCATCCTCGCCACTCCCGACACATCCGCCGACTGGACCGATGCCGCCACGCGGGCCATGCCCTCGTGCCGCGTCCGCTCATCCGGCAACCTGACCCGCACCACCCGGCAGCTTCGCGCCGGGCAGGTGGACGTGCTGGTCGCCTCCCCCGTCGAGGCGCGGCAGCTGGTGGAGAAGTCGGTGCTGAAGACCGATCAGTTGTCTGCGGTCATCCTTGCCTGGCCCGAGTCGTGGGGCGGTGCCGAGGCGCTGGCGGTGCTGATGCACGACCTCGGCAAGGAGACGCAGCGCATCGTGTGCACGGCGCAGCCGGAGGCGGCGGCGGACGTGATCGAGCGGTATGCGCGCAAGGCGCTGATGGTGGGGTTCCCGCCGGCGGAGGCGCCGCCGATGAGCCCGGTCGGTCCGGTGCGCACGGTGAGCGTGTCGTGGAACCGGCGCGCGGCGGCGGTGGCCGAGGTGGTGGAGCTGCTCGATCCGGCCAGGGTGACGGTGTGGTGCCTGGATCAGGCGGGTGTCACGGCCGTCAAGGACGCGATGGCGGGACACGACGCCGATGCAATGGTCACCAGTGGCGAGGTCGAGGCGACCGAACTCGTGATCGCGTATGACCTGCCGACACCGGCGCAGCTCCAGACGCTGATCACGGCCGGACCGGTCGTGCTGCTGGTGACGCCGGCCGGCGAGGAGTATGTGGCCAAGATTGCCGCGCCGCGACGGAGCCTCCGGTTGACCGGCGCGGTCGACGCCGCGCAGGATGAGGCCGCGCGCCGACGGGGCACCATTGCGAAGGTGCTTGAGACGGGTGTGCCCGGCACCGGGCTCCTGGCCCTTGCCCCGCTCTTCGAGCGGTATGACCCCTCGGCGGTGGCGGCGGCGATGTACCAGCTCTGGACGGGCCACGCCAGCGACCCGGTGCCGGTCCCGGCGCAGCGTCCCGCGGACCCACCGGCAGCGGTCGAGACCCACGCGCCCGGCGCCACCGCGCGGATGTTCGTGAGCGTGGGCCGCCAGGACGGGACGACCGCGGCCGACCTGGTGGCGGTGCTGACCAAGGAAGTCCGAATCGACAAGTCGAAGATCGGTCGGATCGAGCTGAAGGAGGCCTACTGCCTGGTGGAGTTGCCGGCGGGCGAGGTCGAACAGATTGTGCGGGGGATGGACGGGCGGACGGTGCGGAACAAGAAGATCATGGCCAAAGTGGACCGGGCCCTGCCTCGCCTCCGCCGCCAAAGCGCCGGGCGCCTACTTCCGGCGGTTCACGAGCGCCTGAGGGCGCTCCCCGGCCGAAAGGCGGGGACCACTGACGCCCGGATCGGAATTGACTTGCCCGTCTTGGGGTCGCGACCGTTCCGGGCGCCGCGCTGACGGGGTTCGAAGCTCCCAAAGCCCGAAATCTGCACCGTATTTCCCTTCCGAAGCTCCCCGGCCACGATCCCTTCCGTCCCAAAGAACGCATCCACGATCTCGCTGGCCCGCGCCTTGGAGGTGTCCAGACGCTTGGCGGCGGCGGCCACGAGTTCGGACTTCTTCACGCTGGACTCCTTCGGCGGCATCGGCGGGGGGAGGGTGCGGCGGCAATATGGCGCGGCGATGAAGGGGGGCGCAAGAGCGGCACCGCCGCGACACACCGGCATCCCGCTTGACCCCACCCCCTCCGCGCGGTAACCTCAGCCACACCCCCGCATGTGGAGACCCACCGGATGTTTCACGGCAGCAGACCAGGTTCCATCGAAGTCATCAGCGGGGTGATGTTCAGCGGCAAGAGCGAGGAACTCATTCGGCGGGTGCGGCGCGCCATCATCGCCAGGCGCCGGGTGGAGGTGTTCAAGTCCCACCTCGACGCCCGATACGCCGGGCTCTACAGCGTCAGCAGTCACGACGGACTCGAACTCGATGCCACCCCGGTGGATACCGCCGCCGAGATTTTCCGCCAGGTCAGTCCCGACGCCGAGATGGTGGCCATCGACGAGGCGCAGTTTCTCGACGATGACATCGTGACGGTCACGACCGCACTCGCCAATCGCGGTGTGCGGGTGGTACTGGCCGGCACCGATACGGATTTTCGAGGCGAGCCGTTCGGGCCGATGGGATCGCTCATGGCCGTGGCCGAACAGGTGACGAAGCTCCGCGCCATCTGCGTCGTCTGTGGTGACGAGGCGTGCCGCAACCAGCGCCTGATCGATGGCGCCCCTGCCCGTTACGATTCCCCCACCATCATGGTCGGCGGCCGGGAGAGCTACGAGGCCCGGTGTCGGCACTGCCACCGGGTGCCGCGCGCCGACGAAGACCAGCGAGCGTTACTATGATCGTTGCACTGACGGGAAATATTGCCGCCGGGAAGTCCACCGTGGTCGCCCTCTTCAAGGAGTGGGGGGCCGGCATCGTGGACGCCGACCAAGTGGTCCGGGACCTCCAACGCCCCGGCACCGAAGTCTTCCAGCAGATCGTGAAGCGGTTCGGCAAGGAGATCCTGACCCCGGAAGGCGAGATCGACCGCCCCGCGCTCCGCCGGCTGATCCTCGCGGACACCCACGCACGGTCCGACCTGAACGCCATCGTCCACCCCGCCGTCCGCGCCCAGCGAGACACCCTCGTCGCCGCGGCCCGCGCCGCCGGTGCCAGGATCATCGTTGCCGACATCCCCCTCCTCTTCGAGGCCGCCGACCCCGCCGAGTTCGACGCCGTGGTGCTGGTGGACGCCCCGGAGGCGATCCGGCTCCACCGGCTGGTGACGATGCGCGGCCTCCCGCTGGAGGACGCCGAACGGCTGATGGCGGCCCAGCTGCCGAGCGTCAGCAAGCGGCCGCTCAGCCAGTTTGTCATCGACAACGATGGTGACCGGGCGCAGCTCGAGCGCCGCACCCGCGATGTGTGGCTCGCCCTCGAGGCACGCGCCGACGCCGCTTGATTTCGGGCCTCTTTCGGTCTATTCTCCGCCCCGAACAATCTTCCCGGGAGTACGCGTGTCCAACGTGCCGGCCGACCTGCTCTACACCAACGATCACGAATACGTCAAGAAGACGAGCGACCCCGCCATCGTGCAGGTCGGCATCACCGACTACGCGCAGGGCGAACTGGGCGACGTCGTCTTCGTAAACCTCCCCAAGAAGGGCGACAAGTTCGGGGCCCACGCCGTCTTCGGTACCATCGAGGCGGTCAAGGCGGTCTCCGAGCTCTACAGCCCCCTGGCCGGGGAAGTCGTCGAGGTCAACGGCGCGCTGGACGCCAACCCCGCCGCGGTCAACACCGATCCCTACGGCGAGGGCTACCTGGTCAAGATCAAGGTGACCGACGCCGGCGAAATGGGTTCGCTGCTCTCGGCGGAGGCCTACAAGAAGCACATCGGCGAGTAACACACCGATGCCGCAGTGCCCTGATTGACCGCGCGCCCCGCTCCCCCCGGACCGGGGCGCGCATTCTTATATGTCTTGAGGACGTAACCCCATGGCTGCCAAATCGACCCCGGCTTCCCCGCTCGCCGGGCTGGTCCAGACCGAACGCTTCGTCACCCGCCACCTCGGCCCCCGCCCCGCTGACATTGAGAAGATGCTCAAGACGGTCGGCTACAAGTCGATGGACGACTTCATCGACGCCGTCGTGCCGGAGGACATCCGGCTCCGCCGCCCCCTCGCCCTGGCCCCCGGCCGGAGCGAGCGCGAGGTGCTGCAGGAGCTCCGCCGGATTGCGGCGCAAAACCAGGTCTTCCGCTCCTACATCGGCATGGGCTACTCGGGGACCTTCACCCCGCAGGTGATCCAGCGGAACATCCTCGAGAACCCGGGCTGGTACACCGCCTACACGCCGTACCAGGCGGAAATCGCCCAGGGGCGCCTCGAGGCGCTGCTGAACTTCCAGACCGTTGTGGCCGACCTGACCGGCTTGCCGGTGGCGAACGCATCGCTCCTCGACGAGGCCACCGCCGCCGCCGAAGCGATGTACATGACCATCGCGGTCACCAGGCACGAGGGCACGCCCATCTTCATGGTGGACAGCCAGTGCCACCCGCAGACGATCGCCGTGGTGAAGACCCGCGCCGAGGCTCGGGGCATCGAGATCGTGGTGGCCGACCCCGACACCTTCACGTTCAAGGCCGGGGTCGTCGGCGCGCTGGTCCAGTACCCCGCCACCGACGGCGCCATTCGCGATCATCGGAAGTTCTGCGAGGCGGCGCACGCCGCGGGCGCCCTGGTAACGGTGGCCACCGACCTGCTGGCGCTTACGATGCTGGTGCCGCCCGGCGAGTTCGGCGCCGATATCGCCATCGGCAACAGCCAGCGGTTCGGGGTGCCGATGGGTTTCGGCGGCCCGCACGCCGCCTTCTTTGCCACGACCGAAGACCACAAGCGCTTCCTGCCGGGGCGGATCATCGGCGTTTCCAAGGACTCCGACGGCAACCCCGCCCTCCGCATGGCATTGCAGACCCGCGAGCAGCATATCCGCCGCGACAAGGCGACGAGCAACATCTGCACGGCGCAGGTGCTCCTGGCCGTGATGGCCAGCATGTACGCGGTGTACCACGGCCCCGAGGGGATCAGGCGGATCGCCGAGCGGACCCACTCCATCACCGGGCTCCTCGCCGCCGCACTCCGCCGGCTTCGCTACAAACTGGTCCACGAGCACTACTTCGACACGCTCTGCGTCGAGGTCGAGCCGTGGGCGCAGCCGCGCATCCTCGACCACGCCCGCGGCCGCCGCATCAACCTGCGCGCCATCGGGGACAACCGGATCGGCATCGCACTCGACGAGACGGTCACGCTCGATGACCTCGCCGACCTGATCGCCACCTTCTCGCTCAACGAAGTGCTGCCGTACATGCTGAGCGAGACCGGGGAAAAGGCCGCGCCGGCCATTCCCGAAGCGCTCCGGCGGACGTCCGCCTACCTGACCCATCCGGTGTTCCACCGGAACCGGTCGGAAACCGACATGCTCCGCTACATGCGGAAACTCGAGGCCAAGGACCTCTCGCTCACCTCGGCGATGATCCCCCTCGGCTCCTGCACCATGAAGCTCAACGCCACCACCGAGATGGTCGGCGTCAGCTGGCGCGAGTTCAACCGGCTGCACCCCTTCGCGCCGCTGGAGCAGACGCAGGGCTACCACATGCTCTTCCGCCACCTCGAGGCGTCGCTGGCGGAAATCACCGGCTTCGCGGCCGTGTCGCTCCAGCCCAACGCCGGGTCACAGGGCGAATACGCCGGGCTGCTCGTCATCCGGGCCTATCACCGCGCCCGGGGCGACGAGAAGCGGACCACCTGCCTGATTCCGATGTCGGCGCACGGCACCAATCCCGCCAGCGCAGTCATGGCCGGGATGAACGTCGTGGTGGTCAAGAGCGACGCGAACGGCAACATCGACGTCGAGGACCTGAAGCAGAAGGCGGCCGAACACCGCGACACCCTGGCCGCGCTGATGGTGACGTATCCGTCCACCCACGGCGTCTTCGAGGCCTCCATCAAGAACATCTGCGCCATTGTGCACGAGCATGGCGGCCAGGTGTACATGGACGGCGCCAACATGAACGCGCAGGTCGGCCTCTGCCGCCCCGGCGACATCGGCGCGGATGTGTGCCATCTCAACCTGCACAAGACCTTCTGCATCCCGCACGGCGGCGGCGGCCCGGGGATGGGGCCGATCTGCGTGGCGGCGCACCTCGAACCGTTCCTTCCCGGGCACCCGGTGGTTGACCTCCGGCACACGGATGCCAGCGGCGCCGTGTCGTCGGCGCCGTGGGGAAGCCCGTCGATCCTGCCGATCTCGTGGGCGTACATTGTGCTCATGGGCGCGGAAGGGCTCACGGAGGCGACGAAGGTGGCCATCCTCAGCGCCAACTACCTGGCCAAGCGGCTGGAGGGGTCGTTCGAGGTGCTCTACACGGCCCCGAACGGCACCGTGGCGCACGAATGCATCGTGGATATGCGCCCCTTCAAGGCCACCGCCGGCATCGAAGTCGAGGACATTGCCAAGCGGATCATCGACTACGGCTTCCACCCGCCGACGGTCTCCTTCCCGGTGGCGGGCACGCTGATGGTGGAGCCGACCGAGAGCGAGCCGCTGGCGGAGCTCGACCGGTTTGCCGACGCGCTCATCTCCATCCGCGCCGAAATCCGGGAAATCGAAGAGGGGAAGGCGGACCGCGCCAACAACGTGCTGACCAACGCGCCGCACACCATGCAGCGGGTCATCGCCGACAACTGGGATCGCCCCTATTCCCGCGAGCTGGCGGCGTTCCCGTCGGCCGCGACGCGCGAGCACAAGTCCTGGCCCACGGTGGGCCGGGTGGACGGCGCCTACGGCGACCGCAACCTCGTCTGCACCTGCCCGCCGGTGGAGAGCTACGAGTCGTAACGCGTATGCGGTGGACGCTCCTCGTCGACCCTGCGGGGCGCCCCGGCTGGCACAACATGGCGGTGGATCAGGCCCTCCTCGACCTCGCGGCCGGGGAGGGTCGTGCGTTTCTGCGGATCTACCGATGGGCGCCGTTCTGCCTCTCGTTCGGCCGCAATGAACCGGCGCTGAGGCGCTACGACCGCACCGCCATTGAGCGGCGCGGGCTCGACACCGTCCGCCGGCCGACCGGAGGGCGCGCGGTCTGGCACGCCGACGAAGTGACCTACGCCGTGGCGGCGCCGATCAGTACCTTCGGCTCGCTGCCGCAGACCTACCAGCAGATTCACGAAGCGCTCGCCGCCGCGCTACGCGCACTCGACTTTCCCGCTGAGCTGGCCTCCCCGCCTGCGCGCGCCAGCGCGGTGCACGCCGGCGCCTGTTTCGCCTCTCCCGCGGGCGGCGAGGTGATGCTGGGTGGGAAGAAGGTCGTCGGCAGCGCCCAGCTCAGGGAGGGGGGCGCATTTCTGCAACATGGCTCCATCCTTCTCGACGGTTCCCAGCAATTGGTGAGCGACGTGACGCTCGGCTCCCCACCGCCCGACGGTTCCGTAGCCCTCTCGACCGCCCGGGATGCACCGGTGCGCTTCGAGGAAGTCGCCTCGGCCGTCGCGCAGGCGGCGGGGATGTGGCCCGGCGACTGGGACGCTGCGGCTGAGGAACCGACCCCACTGGTGCAAGCGACCCGACGACACCTCGATCGATTCCAGGATCCCGACTGGACCTGGCGGCGGTAGGCCGGACTGGACCCCGGCTTTCGCCGGGGTGACGGGCGGGGGTGGTGTGGACGTCGCTTTAGCGACATCAGCCGAGCCGTGGCTTTAGCCACGAGCTCGCGCAACGGACCTATACCCCGGCTTTCGCCGGGGTGGCGGACCGTATCGGAATGAGGTGGCTGGGTTCTAGTGCTGTAGCGACATCAGCCGAGCCGTGGCTTTAGCCACGGTTGGCCAAACCCCTCTTCCGTGCGACATTACGAGGGCGTTCCGGACCCCTCCCCCCAGACGAGGTTTGCTGGTGCGACGACCCCTCCCCGCTGCCACCCTGAGCCTGTTCCTCCTCTTCACTGCCACCACGGCAGCGATCGGGCAGTCCGCGGCCCGGCAGGAGACGGTGATCATCGCCATGGGCCGGGAGCCTGTTACGCCGATCCCCACCCTGACCAGCGGGGGGTCCGCGTCCCACGACGTGTCGACGCTGCTCTTTCTCCCCCTTGCCCAGCTCGGCCCCAACAACATCACGGCAGGCGACAAGGACTTCGTGCCGGCATTGGCGCGGAGCTGGAAGCGGCGGGACTCCCTCACCCTCGTGTTCGAGATGGATCCCCGCGCCCGCTGGCACGACGGGGTGCCCGTCACGGCGCGGGACGCCGCGCTGGCGCTGAACCTGGCGCGGGACTCCGCGGTCAGCGCCGGCACGGCGTTGCTGCTTCGACGGATTGCGAGCGCCACCGCCGAAGATCCACAGCATTTGGTGGTCCGCTTCACCGAGGCATACGACGAGCAGCTCTACGACGCGATCTACCATGTGTCCCCATTGCCGGCGCACCTGGTCGACACGATCCCCAAGGGCCAGCTCCTGCACTCCGCCTACGCGTCGGCTCCGGTCGGCAACGGGCCGTTTCGCTGGAGCCGACTGGTGGCCGGACAGCAGTTGGACCTGCTGGCGAACGACCAGTTCTTCCTCGGCAAGCCGGGTCCGCGCCGCGTCACGATTCTCACGGTCAAGGACCCGGAGGCACGCATGAACCTGGTCTTGAGCGGTGGCGCCGATGTCCTGCAAACGCTCGGGACCAATTCTGACGTGGCTCGGGTCCAGGCCGAAAAGCGGCTCGCGATCTACCCCGCTCCATCGTTCACCGTCGGCTACCTCCTGTTCAATCAGCGCGACCCGGCCGACCTGACCCGGCCGCATCCGCTGCTTGCCGATCGCGACCTGCGGAGGGCCATCCGGATGGCGCTCGACGTGCCGGCGATCGTCGAGGCGACGTTCGGCGACTGGGCCAGCGTGCCAGTCGGGCCGGTCCCGGAACTCTTCTGGATTCGCGACCCCTCCGTCAGGCCGGCAGCCCAGAACACGACCGGCGCGCTGGCGCTTCTCAAGGCACGCGGGTGGTTCGACACCGACGGGGATGGATACCTGGACAAGAATGGGAAGCCGCTCACCCTGTCGATCAGCTTTCCGGCGTCGAGCGCTCCCCGCGCCCAGGTCGCGCTGCTCGCACAGGAGCAGCTGCGCCAGATTGGCATCAAGATCGAGTTGAATCGGCTGGAGGGGTCCGTCTGGAATGACCGGAGAAACAAAGGCCAGTTTGACATCGACTTCGGCCAGGCGACACTCGATCCCTCGCCGTACGGCCTGATGCAGAGCTGGGGATGCGCCGGTCGCGGAGGAAGCAACGTCGGCTACTATTGTGACCCGAAGGTCGACTCGCTGCTGAGTGCCGCCCTGCTCAGCCGGAAGAACGCGCTGGCCCTGTACCGGCAGGCGGTCCGCACCATCGTGGACGACGTGCCCGCCGTCTTTGTCTACTCGCCGACGCTTCCCTTCACCGTGTCACGGCGGATCCGCCGCGTCGAGATCAACCCGACGTACCTCTACTCGGCGCTCTGGCGATGGAACCCGGGCCCCCTCCCCTGACGTGACCCGCTGGCTCCTCCGGCGCCTCGCGCAGGCCGTGCTCACCTTCCTGGTGGTCACGGTGCTCCTCTTCGTGCTGATGCGCCTGACCCCGGGCGACCCCCTGGAGCGGCTCACCGGCGACCGCCAGGTTTCCGCGCAGGAAATCGCCGAACTGCGCCGCCGGTTCGGTATCGACCAGCCGATTGCCACCCAGTTCAGGACATTCGTGGCCAGCGCCCTCAGCGGCGACCTCGGCGTGTCCATCGAACACTACCCAACTCGCGTCTCGACGCTCCTCGCCACCCGCCTGCCGGCCTCCCTGCTCCTGGGGACCACCGTGCTGCTGATGACCTTCGGGATCGGCATCGTCCTCGGCGTGACCCAGGCGGTCCGGCGCGGCAAGGCCACCGACCGTTGGCTGACCCGCGCCTCGCTGGCACTCTACGCGATGCCCTCTTTCTGGCTCGGCCTGGTGCTCGCCTGGTATTTCGGCATCCGGCATCAACTCCTGCCTGTCGCGCAGATGCAAGACCCCCTCCTCGGGCCCGAGAGCGGATGGCTCGCCAACACCGGGGACGTGCTCCGCCACCTGATCCTGCCGGCGGTCACGCTGACGGCGGTCAGCCTGGCCGCGGTGATGCGCTACCAGCGCACCGCGCTCCTGGAGGTGTTGCGGCTCGACTTTGTCCTCGCCGCCCGCGCCCGCGGCCTCCCCGAGCGGCAGGTGCTGTGGCGCCACGCCTGGCGCAACGCGCTCTTTCCGGTGATCGGACTGCTCGGTCTCTGGCTGCCGATGCTCGTTTCCGGCTCGGTCTTCGTGGAGCAGGTGTTCAACTGGCCCGGACTCGGCTCACTCGCGGCCAATGCCGTGGGGGCCCGCGACTACCCGGTCATCCTCGGCACCGCCATGCTGGTCTCCGCCCTGGTGCTCCTCGGCGGGATCCTGGCCGACATTGGCTACTACGCCCTCGATCCCCGGGTGCGCCGCGCATGACCGGCTCGCTTTGGCGGCTTCTCTCGCGCACCGTAGCCAATCCGTCAGGACGGATCGGCCTGCTCATCCTCGCGGTATTGACGGCATTCGTGCTCATCGGCCCCTGGCTCCTCCCCGACCCGAATGCCATGCCGGACCTGATGGCTGGCGCCCTCGCGCCCGGCGCGGGCCATCCCTTTGGCACGGATCAACTGAATCGTGACATCCTCTCACGGGTCATCACCGGCGGGCGCATTTCGCTCTCCATCTCGGCGCTCGCCGTGGCACTCGCGATCGTGCTCGGGGCGCTGGTCGGCGGCCTCGCCGGTTTCTACGGTGGATGGCTCGATGGGGCATTGATGCGCCTCGTGGACGGCGCACTTGCCATCCCCCGACTCTTCCTCCTCCTTCTCCTGGTGGCCGTCTGGGAACAGATGCCGCTCGGCGCGCTCGTGCTGGTGCTCGGAGGCACCGGCTGGTTCGGGACCAGCCGCATCGTTCGCGGCGAGGTGCTGCGCCTGCGGGAGGCGGAGTTCGTCTCCGCCGCCCGGGCACTCGGCGCGGGGCCGGGCCGGATTATCTTGCATCACCTGTTGCCGAACGTGGCCGGCCCCCTGCTCGTGGCCGCCACCCTCGGCGTGGGCGACGTCATTCTGCTTGAGGCGGGACTCTCGTTCCTCGGCGTGGGCGTGCGCCCACCGACTCCCTCGTGGGGCGGGATGATCCTCGACGCCCGCTCGCTCCTGACGACCGCCCCCTGGGCCAGCATCTTCCCCGGGCTGGCCATCGTCATCACCGTCCTGGCCGTCAATCTCATCGGCGACGCGTTGCGCGGCGCCCTCGACCCGCGGAGCGCATGAGCCCATTGCTCGAAGTTGAGGACCTGCGTATCGCCTTCCCGACGTCGGGCGCCACCTCGCACCCGGTGGACGGCGTGAGCTTCTCGCTTTCGAAGGGCGAGCTGCTCGCCGTGGTCGGCGAATCAGGCTGCGGCAAGAGCCTGACGTCGCTGGCCCTTCTCCGGCTCGTCCCTCCCCCCGGTCAGATCCTTCCGGGCAGCGCCATCCGGCTCGGCGGCACCGACGTGCTCGCGCTGAAGGACTCGGAGCTCCGCGGCATCAGGGGCCGCCGCATCGGGATGATCTTCCAGGACCCGATGACGAGCCTCAATCCTGTGTTCACCGTGGCCGATCAGATCAGCGAGAGCGTGCGGGCCCACCAGAAGGTGTCCAAGCGCGCTGCGCGGGACCGAGCGCTCGAACTGCTGCAGGAAGTCGGGATTCCCGACCCCGTGGAGCGGCTCGACAACTATCCGCACCAGATGAGTGGTGGCATGCGCCAGCGGGTGATGATCGCCATCGCCCTCGCCTCGGAGCCCGAGCTCCTGATTGCCGACGAGCCGACCACGGCACTCGACGTGACCGTACAGGCGCAAATCCTCGAGCTGCTCGACGGACTGCGGGCCAAGCGCGGCATGGCGGTGCTGCTCATCACCCACGACCTCGGCATCGTGGCGGGGCGGGCCGACCGCGTGGCCGTGATGTACGCCGGGCGGCTGGTGGAGGAGGCACCGACGGCAGCGCTCTTCGCGCGGCCCTCGCATCCCTACACGAAGGGGCTCCTGGCCTCGGTGCCACGCATCACCGGCGCCGTCACACGGTTGACGCCCATCGCCGGTACCGTGCCGCCCCCCACCGCGTGGCCCGCCGGCTGTCGTTTCCACCCCCGGTGTCCCGCCGTGCTCCCCCGCTGCGCCACCGACGATCCGCCAGCACTTCCCGTCGGACCACACCACCAGATGCGCTGCTGGCTGGCGGAAGCGGGGCAGCCATGAGCGCCCCGCTCCTCGAAGTGCGCGACCTGGTCAAGCACTACAAGGCCACCGGGTTCCTCGCGCGGAAATCGCCACCGGTGCGCGCGGTGGATGGCGTATCGTTCTCAGTGGGCAAGGGGGAAACCCTCGGGCTCGTCGGCGAGTCCGGCTGTGGCAAGTCCACCGTGGGCCGGACGATCCTCAGGCTGCAGGACGCCACCGCCGGGTCGGTCTCCTTCGACGGGAGCGATTTCCTCGCGCTCGATTCGGCCTCCCTCCGGCAGGCCCGGCGCAAGCTCCAGATCATCTTCCAGGACCCCTACAGTTCGCTCAACCCGCGCATGACCGTCGGCGACGCGATTGCGGAGGGGATCGAGATCCACCGGCTCGCGCCGCGCGCAGAGATCGGGGGCCGAGTGGCGCAGCTTCTCGAAGAAGTCGGGCTGGACCCCGGCTACGCGACGCGCTATCCGCACGAGTTCTCCGGCGGCCAGCGCCAGCGCGTTGGCATCGCCCGGGCGCTCGCGGTAGAACCCGCCTTCATCGTCTGCGACGAGCCGGTGTCGGCGCTCGACGTGTCGGTCCAGGCGCAGGTGCTGAACCTCCTGGCCGACCTGCAGGCGCGGCGCGGCATCTCCTACCTCTTCATCGCGCACGACCTGGCAGTGGTCCGCCAGATTGCCCACCGGGTGGCGGTGATGTACCTCGGCCGCATCGTGGAGACCGGCCCGACCGAGGAGGTGCTCGCCCATCCTGCCCATCCGTACACCAAGGCGCTGCTTTCCGCGGTGCCCGTACCCGATCCCGATACGCAGCGGCTGCGCATTGTCCTGCCCGGCGATCCACCCAGCCCCTCCAACCCGCCGTCCGGCTGCGCCTTCCACCCGCGCTGTCCGCATCCTGCGAAAGATGCGCGGTGCACCACCGAGCGGCCGCTGCTGCACCAGCTCGGTGGAATCGAGGTCGCCTGCCACCACGCAGAGGAGCGCCGCTGATGCGGAGCCGGGTCTCGAGTGGCACCCAGTGGGAACCGATTGTCGGCTATTCCCGTGCGGTCCGCATCGGACGCTGGGTGCATGTGTCGGGAACCACCGCCACGGACGGCCAGGGCGGCATCGTCGGCGAGGGCGACGCCTACGCACAGGCAATCCAGACCCTCGACAACATCGAGCGCGCGCTGCGGCAGGCCGGCGCCACGATGGCAGATGTGGTCCGCACCCGGATGTACGTCACCGACATTGACCAGTGGGAGGCCGTCGGCCGGGCGCATGGCGAGCGCTTCGGTGACATCCGGCCCGCCACCAGCATGGTGGAGGTGAGCCGACTCATCGACCCCCGCATGCTCGTCGAGATCGAGGCCGACGCCTGCCTCGATGGGTCCGCCGCCGACGACTGACCCCGCCCTCCCTCCTGGATACCCGACCATGCCCCTCGCGCTCCATCATATCGACGCCTTCACCGACCGCCCCTTTGCCGGCAACCCGGCGGCCGTCTGCCTGCTCGAACAGGAAATGGATGACGCCTGGATGCAGTCGGTGGCGCAGGAGATGAACCTCTCCGAGACCGCCTTCCTTCTCCCCCGCGACGACGGGTTCAGCCTCCGCTGGTTCACCCCCGAGGTGGAGGTGGAGCTCTGCGGACACGCCACCCTGGCGAGCGCACACTTTCTCTGGTCGGAACGCCACCTCAAGCCAGACGCGGTCGCCCGTTTTCACACCCAGAGCGGTCTCCTGACCGCCACCCAGCGCGACGGCTGGATCGAGCTCGATTTCCCGGCAACACCCGCGGTCCCCGCCCCCGCGCCGGCCGGCATGGCTGCCGCCCTCGGCTGCACCCCGGTGGCCGTGACCAAGTCGGCGTACGACTACCTGATCGAAGTGGCCACGGAGGCCGAGGTGCGCGCGCTCGAGCCGGACTTTCGCGCGCTGCGCGTGGTGAACGCCCGCGGCGTGATCGTGACCGCCGTCGGCGACAACGGGAAGTACGATTTTGTTTCCCGCTTCTTCGGCCCTGCCGTCGGTATCAACGAGGATCCGGTGACCGGCTCGGCACACTGCGTCATGGGCCCGTACTGGCAGGAGCGGCTGGAACGGTCATCCTTCCTTGCCTACCAGGCCTCGCCTCGCGGCGGAGAGGTGCGGGTGGAGGTCCGGGGAAGCCGGGTGCAGCTCGGGGGCAAGGCCGTCACGGTGTCGCGCGGAGAGCTGCTGTGAGCGAGGCAGCGGTCGACGCCTTCGGCATCCTCGACCTTCGAGTGGGACGAATCACCCGGGCGGAACCCAATACCGGCGCGCGCAAACCGTCCTACCGCCTCTGGATCGACTTTGGCGACCTAGGCCAACGCACCTCGAGTGCCCAGCTCACCGAGGTCTACACGGCCGAGGAACTTGTCGGGCGGCAGGTGGTCGCCGCGGTGAACCTCGGATCCCGGCGCATCGCCGGGTTCGTCTCCGAGGTCCTGGTGCTTGGCCTGCCCAACGAGGAGGGCCAGGTGGTGTTGCTGCAGCCGGAACGGACCGTGCCGCTCGGCGGCCGGGTCTACTGAGGGAGTAACGATGCGGATTTACCTGTCGGTGGACATGGAAGGGGTGGCGGGGGTGGTACACGAGGATCAGACCAACCCGATCGACCCGAATTGCGCCGGCGAGTATGGCCGCTTTCGCCGGATCATGACCGGGGAGGCGAACGCCGCCATCGAGGGGGCGCTGGCGGCAGGCGCCACGCGGGTCGTGGTCAACGACAGCCACTGGCTGATGCGGAACCTGCTCGCCGAGGAGTTGCATCCGGCGGCTGAACTGGTGAGCGGGTCGACCAAGCCCCGCTCGATGCTCGAAGGCATCGAGGAGGGGTTCGACGCCGCCTGCTTCATTGGCTATCACGCCCGGGCCGGAACGGCGCGGGCGATCCTCGATCACACCTATACCGACAAGATTTTCCGGGTGACGATCAATGGACAGGAAGTCGGTGAACTCGGATTGAACGCGGCGCTGGCGGGGAGATTCGGTGTGCCAGTGGCGCTCGTGTCGGGCGATCAGGCGCTCGCTGCCGAGTGCACGGCGCTTCTTGGAGAGGGCACGCGGGCGGTGGTGGTGAAGCACGCCGTGGCCCGGCACGGCGCCCGGTCGCTGGCCCCCGAGGAAGCACGACGGCGCATTCGCGACGGGGTGACGGCGGCGGTCAGCGCGCCGCCGACGCCGTGGACGGTTTCGTCGCCGGCCACGATTGAGGTGGAATTCTGCTCAAGTCATCACGCCGATATGGCCGAACTGGTCCCCGGGAGCGAGCGGCTCGGTGCCAGGACGCTGCGCGTGACGCACGACGACTACGCCGAGGCGTTCAGCGCGTTTCGTGCGCTCTACAACCTGGCATCGGTGCCCTGACCCCAGTCAGCTCGCGCGCGGCCGAACGCCGAGAGAGGTTCCATTCCCTGCCCGCCTTCGAGTCCTGCCCCCACCGGCGCTGCAAGCCCTGCATCACGAGGCAGCGATCTTCCGCCGACATGCCAGGGACCGCCCTGAGCATGGTCGGCACCGCATCCGCACTCAGTTGCACCAGGTACGTCCGGTCAAGCGCCGCGCCGGCGTGCGCACGATCCAGGTTCACCGTCGCGATCAGGGCATCGGGATTGATGACGTTCAGCGTCAGCAGCACCGCGAAGGCTCCGGCCAGCGTCCCGGGGACGAACCGCGACCGGCGGCCACGGAGCACCGTCATCCCGAACCACCCGAACACTCCCGCAAGCCAGAGCATGAAGGCGATCGTGTAGAACCGCAGTTCGGTCAGACCGTACAGCGAGCCGTACAGCACCATGCGATAGAAAGCGCTGGCCAGGATGAGCGCCAGCAGAACGATCACGGCCAGCGTCAGCCGATGGAAGCGGGTCACCGCCGCCGGTTCCCGCCGGCTGACACACCAGTCGGCGAAGTGCAACAGCGGAAGCGAGAGCGCCGCCACCCAGACGAGCTCGAAGAAGCCCTTGCGCGCGTACTCCGAGACCGTCATTCCCATGGTTGCCTGAAAGGCCTGCGCCGACAGGAAGAACTCCCCCGCCTGAAAACCGACGAAGACGGCCAGCAGCCCGCCGATCGCGGCGACGAAGGTGTACAGGATGGTCGGCGGGAGCTCGGGACGAGCCATCGCCCGTTCGGGACGGCGCCCCTCCAGCCAGAAGCCCGTCCGCAGGATACCGGTACCGATCCAGGCAATGACCCCGATCCGCACGAATTGTTGCACCTCGGGCCAGAGATCGATCGACAGCGCCTGCGACACCGTCTTGGCGAAGAGCGGATCGGCGGAGCCAAGGAGCCCCCCAAAGACGACCAGGACCGGGACAGCGGCGACGAATCCGACCCCGACCGAGGCGAGGCGCCGCGTCTTGCCGGCCACCGGCAGTTCGTTCCAGCTGATGTCGTGGACGAGCGCAGGCAGCGGACCGACGATCACGCCGCCGACGGCCCAGAATGCGCTGCGTAGCAGCGCGGAGACCGGAATGCGGTTCAGGGCGCGCAGTTGGCTGGTCGCCACGACGACCACGAACAAGACACCGAGCCAGAGCAGGTTGAGCCCGAAGAGCGCGGGCGAGTCACGCCAGATCAAGCATGGGATCGTCACCCACGCGGCGACGGCGAGCCAGCGCGCCGGAGGCAGCGCCGTGAGGGCGCCGGTGCGAATCAGCGCGGTGGCACCGAGCAATGTGGCAGTGAACCAGAGGACGAGGTTCAGCCGGTCCGGCACCCAACGCTGCAGTACCTCTCCCGCCACGCCAAGCACTAGACCGACGAGGAGAAGGGCCAGCGCCCGCTGCGTGCGTCCGTGCATGGTTGTCACTCGCCGAGTCCGAGGGTGGTCTTCCCGACCGCCCTACTGTTCGCCGGCCCGAGGAGGAGCGCCTCAGGCAGGTCCGGGTAGATGACCCGCAGCGTGTAGGGAGAATCCTCTGGAGGGGCCGTGAAGGTCACGGTATCCACAGTTGATTGGCCCGCGGCAATCGGCTCGAGGAAGGTCTTCCCCTCCTGATAGGGTGCCAGCGCAATACCGGTCCGCCCAACGAGCCGGAACTGGAGGGATTTGGGGTACTCCGGCTCCGCCTTCGCGTCACTTCGCGCCTGCACGACCAACCCAATCCGGTCCTCCTCCATGTCCACCTGCGTGACCGAGATGTGGAGGTGGCAATCGAACCCGCAGAAGGAGAGTTCCTCGCCGATCGGGAGGACCCGCCGCGGCGCCAGGGCGCCCGAGAGTACGACGCCGAGGAGGTAGACGACCACCAGCCCGCCGGTACCCAGCGCGGCGCGGCGTGCGAGCCGGCGATCGCCCCGGGCCAGCCCAAAGGCGGTGACCCCCAGGCCGAAGACCAGCAGCAGCGCGGAGCCAATGAGGGCCAGGACTCCGAGAAAATGGGCGAGCATCGGTGCAACCTCCGGGGGAATGGTCAGATGGCGGCGCTGAGCGGCAGGCCGCCAAAGCGTCGACTGCGTGCGCGAAACTCGATCAGGGCCAGGTGCAGGTCATGCTCGCCGAAGTCCGGCCACATGGTGTCGCTGAAGTACAGCTCGGCATAGGCCGATTCCCAGAGGAGGAAGTCGCTCAGCCGCTGTTCACCGCCGGTCCGGATCAGGAGATCGACAGGGGGTACCTCCGGGCCTCCCCGGCCCGCATCCGTGACCGCACGGTCGAACGCCTCCCGGCTCGGCAGTACCTGGTCCGCCAGGGCGACGGCGGCGGCCACGATGGCATCACGCCCTGAGTAATCCACGGCGACGCGCAGGTGGAGACGGCAGCCGCGCCGGGTGGCCTCCTCTGCCGCGTCGATGGCAGTGAGGAGCGGCAGCGGCAGACGGTCGCGCCGGCCGATGACCGACAGTCGGATGCCCTCCGCAACGCAACGCGCCGTTTCCCGCCGCAGGTGTTCACGGAAGAGCCGGAGCAGCCAGCGCACTTCGCGCTCGGGACGGGTCCAATTGTCGGACGAGAAGGCGTAGAGCGTCAGGGTGCCGACGCCCGCGGCGGGGGCCGCCTCCACGAGGCGGCGGACCGCCCCCGCTCCCGCCTGGTGGCCCGCTGCACGGGGAAGCCCCCGCTGCGTGGCCCAGCGACCGTTTCCGTCGAGAATGACGGCGAGGTGGAGCCCGGGTGGAGCAGCAGGGACTGAGTCAGGCATCGCGCGTCCGCTGGATGAGAGCTTCCATGTGATCGAGGTAGGTGGTCAGCGCCCGGCGGCCACGAGGGGTCAGCCGAAAGTCCGTCCGGGGCACCCGCCCGGCGAAGCCCTTCCGGCACTCGAGGTATCCTGCATCCTCCAGTTTTCGCGCATGGACGCTGAGGTTGCCGTCGGAGGTGTCGATGAGCGCCTTGAGTTCGGTGAACGAGAGCCACTCATGTCCGGCAAGCGCGCTGACGATGGCCAGTCGCTTCCGCTCGTGAATCAGGTGGTCGAGATCCGTCGCGGCGTTCCCGTGGCCGTCGACCGCGTTCAGGCGGCCCGAGGCATCGGCCGCTGAGTGGGCCTTGCGTGCCGAGGAGGACTTAGCCACCGTGCCGCCTGGCGATGTACCAACCGAATCCGATCTGGACGACGCCGAATCCGGCCGCCATGCCGACGTCGCCCCACGCCGGCCAGAAGAGGGCCACGGCGCCGACGCCCATGAGCACCAGACCCATGAGCGGGACGGCACGCACCGAGAAGGCTCCACCCGTTACGACACCGGCACCGTAGAGGAGGAGCCAGACGCCGGGCAGGAGTTCGGGTTTGCCCGCGCCCAGGAGGGCGGCGGTCAGAAGGGCGCCCACCACCACCGGCGGCGCAAAGCTCAGGAGGAACTGCCGCGCAGGTCGGGCCAGCACCGACCCCTGCAGCCGGCGCGACTTCCTGCCAAGGGACCAGGCGCCGATGAGGAAGGCGAGCACCCCCTCCCCAAGCCAGACGCCAAGCCAGGCCCGTGCGGACGAGGCCTCGCCCGCGATGCCAGCCGCGACGAGCGCGGTGGCCCCCATCCAGACCCCGCCCCACCCCGGTACGCCGGTGAACGCGGTGGCGCGCTCCATCGTGTTTCGGATGAAGGAGAGGTTCTCGCGGGCTCGGTCACCGAGGTCCGTGCCGGCGCGGGGCGCGGCAGGTTGATCAGGCATGGTGGGACAGTCTAGCACAGAGTCATCATGTCGTCAAGTACTTTGTATTACAAAGCTACACCCACTGTGCATCCTCCAGCTCCCCAGTCGTCCCCCGCCGTTGTCCGGACGGCTCTCGGCGCCAGACTAGCGGCCCCGGGATCCGCGGGACAACTTTCCACCCCCCTTCACCCAGCAGCCCCAGGTGTCGATGCGAATCCGGCGCATTCTGCTTTGCGCAGCACTGGCCACGACCGCGTGCAGCCATGAGCAGCCATTCGAGACACCTGACACCGGGAGCGACACCCCGTTCCTCCCGGGCTCGCCGGTCCAGCTCACCTACAATGTCGGCCGGGACCTGCGCCCGTACTGGGCGCCGGACGGCGGTTCCTTCTTCTACGCCTGGGAACGCTTCGGAGATCCCGATCTCGACCGCTGCATCGCCGAGATGCCAGGGACTGGCGGCCGGAACCTCCGGAATATCTGCAACCCCAATCCCGCGGCGATCGATTCGACCGACCTCTTCGACGTCCCGTCCCCGTCCGTCGAGGGCCGGATGCTCTACATCCGCGGCTCGTCCCGACCCGGCTCCGTGGCCCCGGACCAATCGGGCATCTACATCGGCCCGACCACCGATCCCCTCTCGGGCAGCCAGGTTCAGTCCCTGCCGTTCGCCATCCCGGGGCTGGCCACGGTCGCCAGCGTCGCCGATGTTCGGTGGCTGGGCACCAACAGCCTGCTCTTGCTCGCTGAGTCAGTCGACTATCCACGCGCCTGCGCCAGTTGCAAGCCCGATACCGTGGTGACCGGACTCGCCATCGTGAAGATGGACCTCGTCGGCCAGAACCAGGCCAGCTTTCAGACCGTCCTGGGCACGTCTGGTGCCACCTCCCTCGACCTCGCCCCCACGCGCGACACTGTCTACTTCACGCTGGCCGGCGATACCAGGGTGCTTCGCATGGCGCTCCAGAATCCGCAGCCCAGTGTGGTCCACGACTTCGGCGCGCTCGGGGTACCGCGTGACATCACCGTGCGCGGCGGGCAACTCGCGGCGGTCGTCGGAGGGCGGGATATCGCTGGCCCCCTGGTGTCCGTCGACCTCGCCACCGGAGGCGAGACCCCTGTCACCTCCAGCCGACCGATGTGGTATCGGCGACCCGCCTTTGCTCCCGCTCCCGGGTCATCACGGCTCGTGGTCGAAGGGTACGACCTCCTCATCACCAACATTCCAGGGACTGACAGCACCCCCGCCTACAGCGACACCACGGTCAGCGTGCACCCGGACCTTTACCTGTTCTCAGCGCCATGACCCGCCCACTGCTGGTGGGCGTGAGCCTGCTCACGATGACGGCCTCAGCCCTCGCCGCGCAAGCCAACGGCGCCATCGCCGGCGTGGTGCGCGACGGCCAGACGGGCGCCCCGCTCGCGAACGTGACCGTCAGCATCGAGGGGGGCCGCCGGGGCAATGTGACCGATTCAGCCGGACGCTACCGCATCCGCGAGGTCCGCAGCGCCACCTCTACGATCCAAGCGGTGCTCATTGGCTACAGCCCCGCGGCCAAGGATAGTGTCCTGGTGCGCGGAGGGGGCACCACCATCGTCAACCTGACGATGCAACCGGCGGCGGTTCCCGTCGAGACGATCAACGTCCAGGCGGCATCCGAGCCTGTGCTCGACCCGCTCGCGACCGCCACCGAGCAAAAGACGACCGGCGAAGAGATGCGCCGCCTTCCGGTCAGCTCGGTCACCGAGGCCATCTCCCTCTCCGCCGGTGCCGTCGGGCAGAGTTACCGCGGCGGCCGCCTCGGCCAGGAGTCCTTCGTCCTCGACGGCATGGGAGTCAAGAACCAGCTCGACGCCTCCAGCAATTCACTCGGGATCAGGGTGCCGACGTCGATGGTCACCGAAGCCTCGCTGACCACCAACGCCTTCTCGGCCAGGTATGGGCAGGCACTTTCAGGGGTGGTCAACGTCGTCACCAGGGACGGCGGCGACACGTGGCGTGGCCTCGCCATGTACGAGTCGGACCGCCTCCTCACCGGGAACGCCGACTTCGGCCTCGACCGCCTTCTCCTCCAGGCCGATGGGCCGCTCTTCGCGGGGATCACCTTCATCGGCGTCGTCGACGCGACCGGACGGCTGGACAACGACCCGGTCAGCGCCCCCGCCCCGACCGACCCCCTCGATCCGCGCTCCAGCGCCGTCGCCATGCTCCCGCACAACAGCGGGGAGCAGCTCGACATCGCCGGCAAGCTGGCCATCCCGATCGGCCAGAAGCAGACCCTTCGCCTGTTCGGGCTGTATGGCGCCCAGCAGGGGCTGCTGTACGACCAGCTCTACAAGTACAATCTCGGGTTCGCGCCGGCCCAGCGGATTACCGGCGGCCTCTTCACGGCCGACTACCAGTACGCCTCATCTCCCGACGCGGGCACACCCCTCATCCTCGACGTGCGCGCAGGCTGGTACGGCAAGAACTTTCACCGCGGCGACCTGACCGAGCAGCCAGACTATAAGTTCGGCGCCTTTACCGGGCAGACCTTTCATTTCCGTGGTGAGGACATCGCGGAGCGGCTCGACACCGCCGCCGCGCGCGCGGCGGTTCCCGGCTTCACCTACCCCAGCTACAGCACAGACACGCCGTGGGGCGTGCCGGGGTTCTTCATGACGGGCGGCTCACGGGGCGAGATTGCCTTCAATAACTTCGAGGAGCTCCGCACCCAGATCGACGCCACCATCGGCCTGGGACACAGCTCCGATCTCTTCGTGGGCGGGCAGTACCTCAGCCAGCAAGTGCAGACCTTCCAGCGAATCAACGCGTGGGCGCCGGTGGGGGACAGCGTCCCTCCCGCCACCGCCTCGGACTTCAGCCCGCGCGCCGGTTCAGTCTATGCCGAGGCGCAGGCCCGGCTCGTCGACCTCGCCTTCACCGGCGGGCTCCGGTACGAGTTCTTCAATCCCGGCGCCGACCTGAACAACGACCAGCTCGGCTCGCAGAGCTCCCTGAACCCCCGGTTCGCGGTCTCGACCGTCCTGAGCGGGGCGACGCTGGTGGCGAGCTACGGGAAGTTCAGCATGCCGCCGGACCTCCAGTTCCTGGTCGACGCCACCTTCGACGATTCGACCCGTACCGGACGCTACCGCCGCGGCAATCCCAGCCTGGGGTTCGAGAGTTCCACGCAATACGAATTCAGCCTGCGTCTCCTCCCCAAGCCGAACCTGGCCCTGCGGCTCGGTGCCTACTACAAGCGGCTCGACGGGCTGGTCTCCTCCGTCCCGCTCGGCGTCAATCCCGACAGTTCTATCTTTGCGAACTCCGACTACGGCACCGTCAAGGGATTCGAGGTCCTCATCACCCGCCCGATCGTCAATGGGTGGGGCCTCCAGGTCTCATACGTCCTGCAGAGCGCGAACGCCACGTCGACGAACGCCTTCGTGCGTGAGCAGCTCCCCAGCATCGATCCGGCCACCGGCGACACGGTGTACCCCGGGCGGGTCGAATATCCGCTGGACTATGACCAGCGCCACGCCCTCACGGCCGTCTTCCAGTCGGTCCTCAACCAGCAGGCCGGTCCGACGGTGCTCGGCGGCCATCCGTTCGGCGCCCTCGAGACCGCCTTCGTCGTACGGTTCGCCTCGGGGCTCCCCTTCACCCTGACCAACGCCGCTGGCGACTCGCTGGTCAGCGACATCAACGGAATGCGGCTCCCGTCGTACACCACGCTCGACCTCCTGATTCGCAAGCCGATCCCCTTCGGCAGCAATTTCGCGAGCATCTACCTCGATATCCGCAACGTCTTCAACACCAGCACGATCCAGTACGTGCGGCAGGACACCGGCACCCCATACCTGGACGAGGGCTCCATCCAGGCGCAGGCCGAAGCGGCCTACAATGCGCACCCCGAGCCGATCCCGTACGAATCCCCGCGCTACCGGGCCTACGCCGACCTCAACGCGAACGGCATCCTCGAGGGTCAGGCGGAGTTGTTGCCGCTCTATGTCCGTGCGGCGCGGGACTACAACATGCCCGTCTTCCAGTACGGGAATCCGCGGCTCTGGCGGCTGGGGCTCGAGGTCTCGTTTTAGGCGGGGAAGCGGGGAAGCGGGGAGATGACGCGCTCATCCGGCACAAGTGGATCCGCCCACGCATGCGATTGCCAATGACAGCTTCGCATCCGCCGGGGCGACGCGGCTGAGCGCTCTCTGCCTCCTCACCGCCCCGCAGCTCCGACAGCCACCCTCCGCGCCTCTCGCTCCGCCTTATCTGCCGCCTCCTCCACCCGCTGCCACCGGAAGAACACGATCGCCATCGCCAGCCAGATGATCGGGTCGGCCACCGCCTTCATGATCAGGCCCGCGGCCTGCTGATCGGCGATGGCGGAAATGTTGTTGACGCGAGGCGCCAGTTCGTACAGCGCGTAGAGCGGATAGTCGGCGTAGGTCAGGAAGGCCGCGGGAACGATCGGGACCAGGGTGCAGAGGAAGAGGTACCCGATCTTCCATGGGTAGGAGACGCGACTGATCGAGGGATTTGGCGCAAGCACGGGCCACCACATGACCAGGCCGCCGATGAGCCAGGCCAGGTCGACTGTAAACGATCCCCACTGAGTACGCCGAAAGCCGTCTACCACTGGCGGCAGGTGCGACCCGAGGAGGATCGCGTCCGTGATGAGCAGCGCCACGACCGGGCGTGCCAGCAGGCGCAGCGCCCGTCCAGCGCGTGACGCGGTGCCCGCAGCGAGGGACAGCCACTCCGGCACACCGAGCAGCAGGAAGGGCGGCACGACGAGGGTGTAGAGAATCCACTGCGCAGTGTGGACCGTGAGGAGGTACCCCGCACCGAGCGCACCGATCGGCCAGTCGGTCGACGCCCAGAGCAGGAGCAGCCCTGCCGCAAACGATGCGGTCTGTCCCCGTGAGATCGGCCGGTGCCCCGGGGGTGCATGCTGCGGAGCGAGCCGCCGGACCAGCAGCGCAAACCCGAGCCCGATTCCCACGATGAAGAGCCAGACCCCCGGATACGCCTGCCAAGTCCAACTCCAGGCCACGTCACGGGCGGAGCACCACCAGGTCATGTGCGGCGCCTCACGGCTCGGCCCCGTAGGGAATGACCGGAGCCAGGACGACGACTTCCTGTCCGCGGGCAAAACGCACCGTGACCGTCAGCGTGTCCCCGGCCACCGGGGCCTGATCAAGGCCCTCCATCATCACGTGCAGGCCGCCCGGCCTGAGGACCACGGTGCTGTCCGGGGGAATGGGGAGTGGACCGACGTGCCGCATTTCCACCATGGCGCCCTGGGCCACCTGTTCATGCACCATGGCAACCAGGGCCCCTGAGACTTCCACGTCGACGAGCGTATCGGGCTGGGCGCCGCGGTTCTCGATCGTGAAATACACGACCCCGACGTTGCCGAGCACCGACTCATAGCTGTAGGCGTCCCGCACCTCGATGGGCGGCCCCTCTGCAGCACAGGCTGTCAGCACGAGGAGCAGCAGGACTCGGGCAGTCATGGCGTGTCCGGCCATGCCACGAGCCGGGGAATCTCCTGGGCCCACTCCGACTGCCTCGTGCCATACGGGAAGGCAAAGCGCGCCATCCCATCCCGGGTAAACGCGATCACCTGCGCGGCGTGCCCGACCGTGTAGGGCCGGCCATCAACCGGCTCTTCCTTGTAGGCCGGCGGAATGCGCATGGCGATCTGGGCTGAGTCCACCTGGGCCTGCGTGCCGGTGAGCCCGATGAACCGCCTGTCGAAGTGATCGAGCCAGGCGCGAATCACCGCCGGCGTGTCGCGGTCCGGGTCGGTGGTTACGAACACCACCGTGACCTGTCGCGCCACCGCGTCGGGAATCTTGTTCAGCGCCGCGGCGATGTTGGCCATGTGAAGCGGGCAGACGTCGGGACAGCTGGTATACCCAAAGAAGAGGAGCGTCATCTGCCCCTCGGTCGCCTCGCGGAACGCGAACGGCTGGCCCTCGGTGTCCGTCAGCGTGAAGTCGGGCTTGGGACGGGGGTTGGGGTACTCGCGCGCGACCGACTCTCCTCCCGCCTCCGGCGTGCCGACAGACGGGGCGCGACGCCCCTCGCAGGCAGCGGAGAGAAGCACGAGGGAGGTGACACCGGCGAGGGAGATGCGTCGGAGTGACATGCGGGGAAATCTATCACGACCACGTGGGAAACGAAGTCACCGCCGCGCGTGAGACTGGAAGAACTCCCAGAGTGCGGAAGCGCCATCGAGCCTCGTGCTCGCCGGGCCGGCCACCCACGGCGGCAGCAGGCGCGGGCCCCCCGGCCAGTGATGACCCAAGTCTTCGACGATCATGCACCCGACCGCGCCTCCGCCGGGGCATTCGGCGGCCTGGAACGATCGCACCCCTGGGATGGCCTCGCTGCGCGTCGGGCTCCCAGCACACCCACAGAACGCGCGCCACCGATCGAAGGACTCGAGGATCGGCGGGTGGTACTCGACCGTCCCCCAGGGCGTCTTCACCTCGCCGCCATCCACAGGGTTCAGCGGATCCACCCCACCGAAAATCATCAGCGCCGGCACCGGCGTGTCCGTGGCCTGGGGCGACACCCAGCAGTGACCCGAGACCGGCCCGATCGCTGCCACCCGGCCGGCCAGCTCCGCCCCTGCGCGAAAAGTCATCGCGGCGCCGTTGGAGAAGCCCGCCATGTAGAGGCGGGCAGGATCGACGTGGTGCGTCGCGACCAGTTGATCAATCAAGGCGGCGAGGAACCCCACATCGTCCACGCCCGTGCGCGCGGTGTGCCCCCGGCCCGAGCCGTCGTTCCAGGCCTGCGGATTCTGCAGAAACTTCGGCGGCGCTGCGGGATCGCGGCGGGTGCCCTCCGGATACACCAGCAGCAGTCCCTCCCGATCGGCGATCCTGGTCCATCCGGTGTTTTCCAGCGCAAGCTTGGCGGTGCCGCCGGCGCCGTGCAGGAGCATCACCGCCGGACGCCGCCGGCCCGTGTCCGGCCCCGGCGGCTCGCGGAGCAGAGCGCGCCGTATCCCCTCGGGCCGCGCCACGACGACCTCCCGGGCGGCGCTCACCGGCACCCCGGTAGCGCGCGTCTCCCGGTCCCGTCATACTTGTGGGCATTCCTCCACTGGGAGCCCCACGTCATGTCGCTCATGCTCCTCCTCGGGCTTGGCCTCGCCGCCGGTGTCCTCTCTGGCCTCTTCGGCATCGGCGGCGGTGTGGTCATTGTCGCCACGCTGGTGCTTGGCTTCCGGATGCCCATTCTCACCGCCACCGGCACCTCACTCGGGGCGCTGCTTCTCCCTGTCGGGCTTCTCGGCGCCTTGGAGTACCACCGACAAGGCCTGCTCGACGTCAAGGCCTCCGCGCTCATTGCGCTCGGTCTTTTTCTCGGCGTCTGGTTCGGCGCGAAGCTCGCCATCGGTACGCCGCCCGCCACGCTGCAGCGACTCTTCGCCGTCTTCCTGATCGTCCTCGCGGTCCGGATGTGGATCGGCGCGGGACGCTGAGCGCCCCGCGCCGATCGCGGTACCCGGCCGAACCGCCTCGACTCAGTCGGCCCGGGCCATCATCCGCTTGATCGGCAGCACCAGCGCAAACATCACCAGGCCCGAGACGATCGCGAAGCCGGCCACGGCGCCGAACACCTGCGGCAGGGTGAACTTGGCGTAGAAGCCGAGGACACCGCCCGCGATCAGGTTGCCGATCGACGCCGCGAGGAACCAGACCCCCATCATCATTCCCTTGACCCGATCCGGTGCGAGCCGGGTCATGGAACTCAGGCCCACCGGGCTCAGGCTCAGTTCACCGATGGTGTGCAGCAGGTAGGTGGCCACCAGCCACCAGGGGCTCACGAGGACGCCGTTTGCCGACGCCTTTGCCGCCGCCACCATCACGACGAACCCCATACCGACCGACACGAGGCCGAATGCGAACTTCGCCGGGCTCGAGGGATCGTGCTTGCCCAGCGCCAGCCAGATCCAGGCAAAGATCGGCGCAAAGATGATGATCAGGAGCGCGTTGACCGACTGGAACCAGCTGCTGGGGAAGGTGAATCCGAAGACGCTGTTCCGGGTGTTGTTCAGCGCAAAGAGGTTGAGGCTCGTGGCCGCCTGCTCGAACGCCGACCAGAAGATGGCGGCACCGACAAAGAGCACCACGATGACGATCAACCGCTTCCGCTCCTCCTTCGTCCAGCTGTTGCCGGCGAAGAGCCAGATGAAGAACGCGACGACCAGCGCCAGGTAGACCCACTTGAATCCGTCTGTGATGGCTTCGACGCTCACGATCCCCTGTCGAACCATGACGGCCATCGCCGCCATCAGCACGAGGAAACCGACGATCCCGTTGACCAGCTGACGCCGCGCCGACCGCCCCTCTTCGGACTCCGGCGGCACGCTCGGGTGAATGCCGGCGTCACCGAAGTGTTTCCACCCGAGCCGATACTGAATCACGCCAAAGAGCATTCCCACGGCGCCAACGCCGAAGCCCCAGTTCCAGGAGGTCGCCGGGTTGAACCCCATTCCCGCGAGGAACTCCTTGAACCCGGGGGCTTGGGCGAGCCCGCCGACGATCAACGGCGAGATGAAGGCGCCGAGATTGATGCCCATGTAGAAGATCGAGAAGCCGGCGTCGCGGCGCTGGTCATCCTTGCCGTAGAGTTCACCGACGATGGCGCTCACGTTCGGCTTCAGCAGGCCGGTACCGAGGATGATGAGCACCAGGCCGAGGTAGAAGAGCTTCGCCCCGGGCACTGCCAGGCTGAGCTGCCCGAGCATGATCAGGATGCCGCCGTAGAACACCGAGCGCCGGAGGCCGAGGATCCGGTCGGCCACCCACCCGCCGGGCAGCCCGAGCATATACACGAGCGCCACGTAGGTCCCGTAGATCGCGCCCGCCCGACCCACGTCCATCCCGAGCCCACCCGTGGCGACCGTGGCCGTCATGAACAGGACGAGGATGGCGCGCATGCCGTAGTAGGCGAAGCGCTCCCACATCTCCGTGAAGAAGAGTGTGGACAGCCCCCGGGGGTGCCCGAAGAAAGCGGTATCGTTCGCCGGCGATGTTGCAGTGGCCACGAAGCTGACTCCTGGTTGAAGTAGGACTAACCCTCGCCCCGCACCTTCCGCTTCAGGTGGGCGAGTTGCGCCTCCGCGGCCGATTCCATCGCGGCCCGGTCCAACTGGTGCTGTAATCCCGAATCGTCGACCTCGGGGCCGACCCCGGGCACCGGCGGCGCGGCGCCCCGGCGCTGCTGGAACTCCAATCGCATCGACTCGTATTCCCGCTCGGCGAGCGCCAGTTCATCGCGCTGCACCTCCACCTTCCGCCCCAGCAACTGGACCCGCTCGCGGTGCCGCGCGGTGAAGCGGTCGGCCACCTCTGCCGTCTCCTGGTCACCGATCTCCGCGGCCATCCCCCCGCGCCGCGCCGCGTCGGACAACTGCTGCCGCTCCTGCGCCAGCGCACGTTCGGCCGCGGCCAGGGCGTCGCGCATCGTCGCGAGTCCGACCTTGGCGTCCACGAGCGCCGCGTGCAGCGCCTGCTGTTGCTCCCGGGCATCGGCCGGCGGCGTCCGCTCAGCGAGAAACCGATCGAGGCGGTCGCGCAGGTTCTCGAACACCCTCAGGACTTCCGAATCGTCTTGGCGTAGAACGGGGTAAAGACCCGCTCGACCTTGGCGGATCCGCAGGCCGGGCAGGTCACCTTCACCCGGCCGAGATCCCGCATCGGCAGGTGCCGCGTGAAGGCGTGGTCACAGGAGGTGCAACGATAATCGTATGATGCCACTGGTCGAGCCTTTCTGGCAGGATGGGGAATGTTACGGATCGGCCCGAGGGGCGTCAAGCGAGGCGTCCCCAGCCCTGCCCTCCCGGTGTAACTTTCGGCGACGTTCGTGCCCCCGGCGACACCGACCCGGAGAGACCCCATGATCCGCCACCCCGGCCTTGCGCTCCTTCCCCTCCTGCTGCTCTCCGCCTGCGGCGACGGGACCCCGCGTTCCTCCTGCGGCGTCGCCTCGCTCGCCGGCCCATCGTTGCTGCTCGCGGAGTTTGCCGTTCCGGGCCAGACCCTGGGCCTGCCTCCGGAGTCGCTGCCGCCGAAGCTGGTGGCCAGAATGGCGGTGGGAGCGGCGATGCCGGCAATCGTGGGGCGGACCGACTCCGGGTGGGTCATCGGCGTCGAGGGATCGCTCCCGGCCAACGTCACGCCGGGGTTTGGCGTGGTGGTCCTGAACACGGACGGGTCGGCGCGCGGTGTCATGCTATTCGAAGGCGCCCCCATCGCGCAGGCGCCGGTGCTCGGATCGGTGACGATCGAGTCCGCCACCGTACCACTCCTGGGCATTCAGTTGAACCCGGGCAAGTACGAAGACCCGAAGTGCCCCGTCTTCCCCGATTCGGTGTTGCGATAGGGGACTAGAGCAGCCATTCCCCACGGTGGCGGGCCCGCGCGATGCGGTCGTCGGTCACGATGTTTGGGAAGAAGACACGGTCGCTGAGCGCGGTGAGGGCGCCACGCACGACCGGATATCGCTCGGCCGCGGTCCGGAACACCGTCTCGAGCCCCATGCGGTCCGCCAGGGCATGATCGGCGGCCAGCGCGTACCCGCGCCGCCCGAGCGAATCGTAGTAGCCCAGGCCGGGGCCGCCCCGGCGGACGCGCCGAGCCGCGATGTAGTCGGGGAAGATCCCGGCCAGCCAGAGCGCGTAGTTCCCCAGGTGCGCCATGACCTTGAACCGCCGGTCACCTTCCGTCTGATCAAGGTCGGCCACGATGTCCACGAGGTACCGATGCCGCTGGTCGTCGTTCCAATCCACGCGCCAGGCCCGATCTCGCTGACCGAAGGCGAGCAGCAGCGCCGCGAGGTAGTCGGCCAGGTCGGCATCGTCCACACCCTCGGCGCGGAGCGCGTGCCGGACCATCACGTAGAGGAAGAGTGCTTCCGAGGGGGCCAGCAGCGTCCGCACCGCGAGGAGGCGCTCCGCCAGTTCCGGCGCGTCGAGCAACGGACCGGGTCCTTCCTGGGCCAGGCGGCGCTCCCAGCGACTGCGCGCCACGGCCGAGCCTCCCGCCAGCAGCAGGAGGACGAGTTGCAGGTCGGATGGCTCGAGGTGTCCTCGGGTGTCCGCGACAATCATCAGGTGGTCCCCCGTGATTGATTCTGTCACGCTCCGTCGACTGACGGAGTTTTCGCGCTCCCTGCTCACCGCCCGCGAGGAACCGCAGGTGGTCGTCCGGTTGGGGGAGGCCCTCCGGGCCCTCCTGCCGGACGCCGTGGTGGCGACCGCCATGTACGACAGGCACCGCGCAATCCTCGTGCCCATCCCCGTGCCAACGGAAGATCGCACCACTTCGCAGCCTCCCCTCGAGGCGGCGTTGGCCGGCCCGATCGAGAGTGGCAGCGCCGAGGGGACTTGGGTGGCGGCGCCCATCGTCGTGGATGGAAACGCGGTCGGCGCCGCCGCGCTGTTGATCCGCGGCCGCACGGTCGCGCCGGCCGACCGGGTGGTGCTGGCGTCCTACCTCGAAACGGCCTCCCTCGCGGTGGAGACACTGCGTCGCGAAGCTTCGCACGAGGAGGCGCGCCGCTCCTGGGAACGACTGGTCGATGCCGTGCCGTATGCCCTCTGCCTGGTCGATGGGCAGGGCCGGGCACGCCGGGCCAACCGTGCGTTTGCCGACTTGGTGCATGCCCCGACCACGGCCATCGCAGGCCGGCCCTGGCTGGCCCTGGTACCGCCGGCGTGGGGCGAGGGAGTTGCCGCCGCCCTCGCGACCCCCGGCACCGCTGGCGAAGTGCAATTGCGCGCCGGCGTGCGCACCTTCGCCGTCAGCGCCTACCTCATCGGGCATCTGCCGGGCGATGCGGTCCTCGTCTTCGAAGACCAGACCGATCGCCGCCGCCTGCAGGATCAACTGATTCAATCTGAGAAGATGTCGGCGATTGGACAACTGATCGCCGGTATCGCCCACGACCTGAACAACCCCCTCGCCTCGGTCATCGGGTTCGCGGACTTCCTGCTGGAGGGCCGCGACGTTCCCCCGCCCCTGGTCGAGCCGGTCCGCGTCATCCAGCAGGAGGCCGAGCGCGCCGCCAATATCGTGCGGAACCTGCTGAACTTCGCACGGAAGCAGGACCACGCCCGCCGTGCCATCGGGTTGGAGCCGCTGCTCAACGCCACGATCACCCTGCTCCGCACCCAGATGGTCTCCCGTCGTGTCGAGGTGCTCCTCGACGTCGAGGAAGGCCTCCCCGCCATCGACGCCGACGTGGGCCAGGTGCAGCAGGTCTTCGTCAACCTCATCAACAACGCGGCGCACGCGATTGAATCCGCCGGCCGCGCCGGGCGGGTCGTCGTGCGCGCCCGTCCCTGGCGGGACGGCGTGGCCGTGGAAGTCAGCGACGACGGCCCGGGCATGACGGCCGCGGTGGCGGCCCAGGTCTTCGAGCCGTTCTTCACCACCAAGCCCGAGGGCCAGGGCACCGGGCTCGGGCTCTCCATCTGCCAGGGCATCGTCAAGGAGCACGGCGGACGGATCGTGCTCTCGACCGCGCCGGGCCAGGGCGCGCGCTTTACCGTCGAACTGCCGCGGAGCAACCGAAGCGCCGTGGACCCGATCCCACCACCGGCGGAGACCAGCACCCCACCGCTGCGGATCCTGGTCATCGACGACGAACCGCACATCCTGCACTATATGCGCGCCACGCTCGAGGCGTGGGGGCACGGCGTGGAAGTGGCGGGCGACGGCGAGGAAGGGCTCGTGCTGGCGGCCGACGGCGACTTCGACCTGATCATCTCCGACCTGCGGATGCCGCGGCTCACCGGGCGCGAGTTCTTCGAGGCGCTCAACCGACGCAATCCCGAGGCGGCCAGCCGCGTGGTGTTCAGCACCGGCGACACCGTGCACGGCGACACCACCGCGTTTCTCGAATCGCAGGCACACCCGTTCCTGAACAAGCCGTTCAGCCTCGCCGAGCTGCGGGCGCTCCTCGCCCGCGCGGTGCCGACGCCGCCGGCATGAGCATGCGCGTCGTCCATGTCGCCTCAGGACGCGAGTGGCGAGGGGGGCAGCGGCAGGTCTGGCTGCTCGCGCGCGCACTGGCGCGGCAATCCGATGTCGCCCAGGTCGTCGTCACCGGCCGTGGAAGTGAGCTGGCGCGGCGGCTCGAGGCGGCCGGGGTGCCCACGGTGGCGCCCACCTGGAGCGGGGCGCTGGACGCGCGCGCGCTGTTCGCCACCCTGCGCGCCGCCGACCGGCGCAGCATTCTGCACGCCCACGACAGCCACGCCCTCACCCTCGCCGGGCTCGCGTCGTTCGTCACCAGCCACGCCCTAGTCGCCACCCGACGGGTGGACGTACCCCTGCGCCGCACCGGATTCTGGCATCGCGCCGACCGGATCATCGCCGTGTCCGGGGCGGTGGAGGCGGCGCTGACCGCGCGGGGCGTGCCCGCATCGAAAATCGCCGTCGTCCACGACGGCATTCCGGTCGCGGAAGTCGCCGCCATTCCCCCGGAAGACCTCCGCCCCAGACTTGGACTCGCCCCGGGCACGCCGCTAGTAATCACCACCGGGGCGCTGGTTGGGGTGAAGGACCACGCGACGCTGATCCGGGCCGCGAGCATCGCGGCTGGGCGCCGCCCAGACCTGCACTGGGCCATCGCCGGCGAGGGACACCTCCGCGCCTCCCTCGAGGGGCTGATTGCAGAGCTTGGGCTCGGCGGCCGCGTGCACCTCCTGGGGGACGTGCCCGACGCGGCACGGTTCGTGGCCCTCGCCGACCTGTTCGTGATGTCCTCGATTCGCGAAGGACTCGGCACATCCGTGCTCGAGGCGATGGCCCTGGGAACCCCGATCGTCGGGACCCGGGCGGGGGGAATCGCCGGGTTGCTGGAGGGCGGCGCGGGTCGGCTGGTGCCGCCCAGGGAGCCCGCGGCACTGGCCACAGCTGTCCTGGAGTTGCTGGACGACCCCACGGCACGGGCCGCTCTGGCGGCACGGGGACGCGAGACGGTCCGCCAGTACGGCGACGAAAGGATGGCCGAGGGCGTCTTACGGGTATATCGTTCCCTCACTTCAGACCGATGATGAGCAATGCTTTATATCTGCATACCGAGCCGCAATGAAGCGCCCACTGTCGGCCTCCTCCTCTGGAAGATCCGGCAGGTGTTCGCGTCCACTCCCCGCGAGTACCAGTTGCTCGTGGGGGACGACGCGTCCACCGATGCCACCCGGGAGGTCCTGGCGCCCTACGCGAAGGTTCTGCCGCTGACCATCCTCCGGACGGAGAAGCACCAGGGGTATGCGCGCACTCTCGAGCGCCTCCTCAGGCATGCTGTCGCCCTCAGCGACCGCCCCCGGCGGGACTCGGCGGTCGTGCTGCGAGCCGACTTCCTGCACGATCCGGCCACGATTCCCGAACTGCTGAAGAAGTTTGACAGCGGCGCGGACCTGATCGTGGCCGAGAGCCAGGGCGACGGGGCCCCGACCCGTGGGCACCGCTGGCTCCGTCGCTATGCGCCGCTGTTGCTGCGCCGTCGGGTGCGTGTTCCCGGTGTCCGCGACACCGCCTCCGGCTTCCTGGCCATGCGGCTCAGCGTGGCCAAAGACGCCCTTCCGGGCGACGGCGCCGTCCTCACCGCCGACGGATGGGCGGCGAATGCCGAGCTGATCGCACGGGCAGCCGCGGTGTCCCGCCGAGTCGAGGGCGTGCCGACACGGGAACGCTACGACCTCCTGCAGCGGCCCATCGAGGGTGACCCGTGGGCCGCGGCCAAGGCGCTGTGGCGCACTGCCGGCCGGCTACGGCTCCCTGCCACCGCGGCGGGTCGATGATCGGCGTCGCGCTTCTCCTCGCTCTGCAGGCGCCGCTCGCGGCGCCCCCGGCGCCGCAAGCCACCACGCCTGCCTACCCCTTTGCCGTCGGCGAGCGGCTGACGTATTCCGCAAAGCTCGGCATCCTGACCCTCGGCGAGGGCCATGTCGAGGTGGCCCGCCGGGATACGGTGCGGGGCGTCGAGGCCTTCGTGTTCCAGTTCACGCTGGCAGGCGGCGTCCCCATCTACAGCCTCGATGACACGCTGGAGTCGTGGACCGGCGTCGACGACCTGCTGTCCCGGCGGTTTGTGCAACGCCAGTTCGAAGGGGGCAAGACCCGCTTCCGGCACTATGAAATCTTCCCGGACTCCGGCCTCTACCACGAACTCTCCCGGAACAAGACCGGGCTCTCGTCGCAGTTCCCCATCGACGATGCCGCATTCCTCTACTTCGTCCGGGTGACGCCGCTCGAGGTCGGGAAGACGTACGAGTTCGACAGGTATTTTCGGAAGGAGCTGAATCCCGTCGTGCTGAAGGTGCACAAGCGGGAGGAGATGGAACTCCCCGACGGATCGAAGGTCCAGTGCCTCGTGGTACAGCCGATCGTGGGGGAAAAGGGCAGCCTCTTCGGACGGCAGTCCGACACCAGGGTCTGGCTGACGGACGACGAACGCCGCATCCCGGTCCAGATCCGGATTCGCTTCCCCTTCGGCACCATCACGATGCGCCTGAAGGAGATGCAGTTGCCACCGCTCCCGGCGGCGGGCGACGGCTCCCCGACATGACCTACCGCGAACCGGACCTGACGAAGATTCGGACCGTCCCGGTCGCGAACCGGGCCAACAAGGTCGAACCGGGACTGCTTGCCCATCCACCAAAGGGCGACCGCTCCTTCGGCGCCTTCCTCAACAGCCTGCCGGATGTTCTCGCCGCCCGCGACCTCCGCACGACGGCCGACGCCGTGGCGGGCGCGGCACGCAACGGGCGCGGGGTGGTCCTCCTGCTCGGCGGCCACGTGATCAAGGTCGGCCTGGGCCCGCTCGTGGCCGACTGGATCCGGCGCGGCATCGTCACCCACGTGGCGATGAACGGCGCGGCGGCCATCCACGATTTCGAGCTGGCCGCCTTTGGCGGAACGAGCGAGGACGTGGCGGCCGGACTTGCCGACGGCACCTTCGGCATGGCCGAGGAGACGGGACGGGAAATGAACGCGGCCATCGGCGCCGCTGCCAAGGCCGACATGGGGATGGGAGAGGGGCTCGCCGCGCACCTGGCGGCACTCAAGGAGCGCCCCGGCAACGACGTTTCGGTCCTGCTGGCGTGCCTCCGGCACCACATCCCGGTGACCGTGCACACCGCCGTCGGCGCCGAGATCATCCACCAGCACCCGACGGCCGATGGCGCCGCCATGGGTGCCACCAGCCATCGTGACTTCCTGCGGCTGGCCGGGTCGCTTCCCGACATTGACGACGGAGGCGTCGTCATGAATTGGGGGAGCGCCGTGATCATGCCCGAGGTCTTCCTCAAGGCGCTGACCGTGGCGCGGAATCTTGGCGGGGGCAAGCCGACGCACTTCCTGGCCGCCGACTTCGACATGCAACGGCACTATCGGCCGCGGATGAACGTGGTGCAGCGCCCCACGCTCGCCGGGGGGACGGGAATCCAACTCACCGGCCACCACGAGTTGATGTTCCCTATGCTCTATTGGGCGGTACTCGAGCAGTTGCCGGCGTAGGTCCGCGGGTCCCCGGAACGCAAGACGCGCCCGGGAGCACCGGGCGCGTCAGGACCTGAAGGAGTTCCGTTGCGAATCAGGCGGCTGGTTTGCCTGAAATCGTCTCTTTCACCTTGTCCGCCGTGCTGGGGCTGAACACACGCAGGACGAGGTAGATGATGAAGCCCCAGAAGGCGAAGTAGATGATCGTACCGACGAGGCTCAGGAAGATGCCGAACACGGAGCCGAGCAGCTTCAAGACGATCATGGCAATCACTGCAAACGCTGCGAAGCCTGTAATTGAGCGGATCATGGTGCACCCCTTCAGGTTGACGGTCGTGGCACCTATACGCCCGGATGTTTCAAAAAGTTTCGTGGAGCTGTAAGTGACTACTGTATTTGATGTTATCGTTGTCGGTGGAGGCGCAATCGGCGCCGCCTGTGCCCGGGAACTGGCACGGGCCGGTCGTTCTGTGGCCTTCATGGACCCCGATGGCGACGAGGGCCAGGCGTGGCGCGCCGCGGCCGGCATGTTGGCACCCGAGGTCGAAACCCGGGACAGCGACGATCCGACCGTCGCGCTCGGGGTGGCCGGGCGGGATCGTCTCGTCGTCCTGGCGGAGCGGTTGAAGGAGTCGATCGGCGCAGATATCGGGCTTTGCCAGGATGGGATAGCCCACGCGGCGTTCGACGAGGCCGACGAGACCCTGTTGCGGGCCCGGGTGGCGCACCAGCGCCAGCAATCGCTGCACGTCGACTGGCTCGATGCCGAGGAGGCTCGCACCCGTTGGCCCTGGCTGGGACCGGCCCGCGGTGCGCTGTGGGCGCCTGCCGGCGGGGGCGTCGATCCGCAGCGACTGGTCGAGGCGCTCCGCACCGACGCGGTGCGGCTGGGCGCCAAGCTCATCAAGGACCGCGTGGTGGCCATCGAGCGGCACGGCGACAAGGTCGCCGCGGTGCGTGGGGCCGAACGGTACGCTGCGCTGGACGTCGTCATCGCGGCCGGCGCGTGGTCGGGCATGATCGAGGGGCTGCCCCGCCCGCTGGCCGTCGCGCCGGTGCGGGGCGAGATGGCGGCGCTCCCGGCACCCGAGGGGATGGGACGTGCCATCGTCTACGGCAAGGGGGCCTACCTGATGGGCCGCGGCGATGAGGTGACGGTCGGCTCGACCATGGAATACGCCGGCTTCAATAACGAGGTCACCGCCGCCGGGCTCGCGCGGATCTTCGCCGGGGCGAGCCAGCTCTGTCCTGCCCTCGCCAAGTCGCCGGTGACCCGCACCTGGTCGGGCCTCCGCCCGGTGTCCGCCGACGGCCTCCCACTGCTCGGCCGGGATCCGTCGCTGAACGGGCTCTGGTACGCGACCGGGCACGGCCGGAACGGCATTCTCCTCTCCGGCATCACCGGCGTCCTCATCCGGCAGCTGATCGTCGGGGAACCGACGGTCATCGAGGACCTGCACGCTTTCGACCCCGGCCGGTTCTGGAAGTGGTGAGGCCAGCCGCCGCCGCGCTGCTGCTCCTGACCCTCGCGTCGGGCAGCGTCGAGGCCCAGGGATCTTCCTCGCTCGGGGCGGAGCGCAAGGCGTACGCCGATTGGCTGACCACGGCCGCGACTTCCCCACTGGCAGCCGTCGCGATGCAGCGCCTCAGCGGCATGGTCACCCTCGGGCCGGACACCGCAGATATCCCGCTTCCAGGCTTCGGGCCGGCGTCAGTGACGGAGCGAAAGGGAGCGGTCACCTACCAGGGCCCTGACGGGAAGAGCCGCCTGCTCCCGAAGGGACGACCCATCGCCATGCCCCCATGGACACTGCAGGTCATCGGGGGTGGGCGCAGCCCGGTGCTCCTGGTGTACGGCAAGCCGGGGGGCACGGTCCCAGGATGGTATGCGGTCAACCCGCAGCTCACATTCACCGTGCCGCTGGAGGCCGCCACGCCGCCCTCGCGTCGGCGGGTGCTGACGCTCGACGGCATCGATGTCGAAGGAGAGACGGTCGGCTACGTCTCGGTGACCATCGGAGGCGCCACCACCCGGCTGCTGGTCATGCGGTTGCCGATCCCTGGGACCGAAGAGACCGAACTGCAGGTCTATTTCCGGGACCAATCCAACGACCACGGCACCTACCCTGCTGGTCGGTTCGTGGAACTCACGCCGACCTCCACCGGCGCCTACCGCATCGACTTCAACCGCGCCCGCAACCCCTTCTGCGCCTACAGCTCGGTGTACCCCTGCCCAGTACCCTGGTCCGGCAACACCATTCCCGCATCAATCGAGGCAGGCGAGAAGTACCTGCCCTCCAAGCCTGGGAGCTAGCCTGACTTCCCTGACTCTCCTCCTGCTCGCCGCCCTGCTGCCTGCCACCGCCCCGCTCGCCGGGCCGTGGCGGGCTGCGCTCGATCTCGCCGGCGGGACGCTCAGGTTTTCGATCCAGGTCGACGACGGCACCCTCCCTTCCGCCCAGCTCTGCAACGGGACTTTCTGCGAGCCCTTCTCGGCGGTGCGGGTAACTGGCGACACGGTGCTCTTTGAGATCGGCGACTATGCGGCCTCCATTCGCGCGGTGCAACGGGGCGACTCGCTCGTCGGCGCCTACTCCAACGTCGGCAATCGCGGTCCGCGGACCATCCCCTTTCGGGCGGCCAGGGGCCGCTGGCCGGTGGAAGAGGCGCCACCGGAACTGCTGGGCAGGTGGGACGCCTGGTTCGGGTCGGAGGGCCGGCAAACGCCGCGCATCCTGGAGTTCGCCAACGGACCGCTCGGGCTTGGGGCCACCGTCCTCTCCAACTCGGGGGACTACGGCGCTTTCTGGGGCGGGGCCTCGGGGAGGGAGTTCTCGGTCGGCCACTTCGATGGCTCATTCGTCTACATGATCACAGGGGAGCTGGTCGGAGACAGCCTCGTCGGGACGTTCCACGCCGGGCTCCGGAGCCAGACTCCATTCTCGGCCGCGCGGCCCACCGGGAGCCCGCACCTCAAGCCTCCCACCGAAGTCACCACCGCCGATACGACCGCGCCATTCCAGTTCGCCTTCCCCGATCTCCAGGGGCAGGTCGTGACGAACGAGGATCCCCGCTTCCAGGGGAAGATCGTGATGGTGGACATCTTCGGGACCTGGTGCCCCAATTGCCAGGATGCCGCGCCGACGCTCCTGGAGCTCTACCGGGACTACCATGCCCGGGGCTTCGAGGTGGTCAGCCTGGCCTACGAGGTCACGGGAGACCCAGAGGTCGACGGGGAGCTGGTCCGGCGGTTCCGGGACAAGTTCGGGATTCCCTGGCCGATCCTGCTGGCCGGGCTCAATGACACCGAACTGACCGCCGCCACCCTCCCGCAGCTGGACGGCTTCACCGCCTATCCCACCCTGCTTTTCCTGGACCGGACCGGCCGGATCCGGAAGATCCACGCCGGCTTCTATGGCCCGGCGACCGGTGCCCAGCACACGAAACTCAAGGCCGACCTGCACTCGTATGTCGAGGAGCTTCTGGCCGCGGAGTAGGTTCGGACGGCATCTGGACCCGATATCCTACTTGAGGTCCGGGTGTCTAAATCACTACCATCATTACAGGTTATCGGCATGCAGACCCTTGCGCTTTTAGAGGGAATTGCCCATCGTGGTGGCGTCTGGCCCCGGGCCGGCGGGGCGGTCGTCCGCCCAAAACGCACATTCAGGGGGAGGTCGTTCGCATGACCCGTAGTCTCGGCAGGATCGTTCTTGTGCTCGGCCTCGCGCTCATTCTGGCCCGCCCGGCCTCGGCCCAGCTGGCCATCGGAATCACTGGCGGCGTCAACTCCGCCACCTTGACGGGAAGCGACGCAGACCAGATCAACGTCAGCGCGAAGACTGGCGGCGCCGGTGGCGCGTACGCCAACATTTACCTGGGGCACCGCTTCTCCGCCGAGGGGCAGCTCCTTTTCCAGGGCCAGGGATTTACGGGGACTGACTCGACCACGGGGGACATCGATGTGGCCCAGGGCTACATCATGGTTCCCATGCTGCTCAAGGTCTACTTCGGCCACCTGAACATCTTTGCCGGGCCGGCCATCAGCTGGGAGGTCAGCTGCACCGCCAACTCATCGGGCACCTCCGGCGAATGCGACGCCTCAAATTCGAGCCTCTGGAGCGGTATCGCCGGGTTGGGTATCCAGTTCGGGCGGTTGGGGGTTGAGGCGCACTATCAGTCCGGATTCAGCGACACTTTCGACGGGGTCAACGCGTCATATGGCGTCTGGTCGCTGATGGGCCGGTTCGCCATCCTTGGGAGCCGGTAACCGCCCGTCGGGCCAGAGGGCCGTTCATTCCTCCTTCATGGGAGGTTCATACGACATACCCGATACTACGTGGCTGGATGTAGTGCACGGCAGCCGTTGGACTGTACCCCATCAGCAAAGGAGCGAGCAATGCGCAAGTTGATCCGGATTTCAGCCCTCGCGGCCCTGGCGCTCAGCGCCTTCGCCATGACTGCCCAGGCCCAGGAAAAGACCATGGGAATTGTGGCTGGTGTGGACTTCTCCACCATGACTGGAGATTGGGCGTCCGACGGGAACTCGTCCAGAACCGGGTTCATGGGCGGCTTGTTCTACACCATCCCGGTCGGCGGCGGCAACATCGCGATCGAGCCGGAAGTCCTCTACTCCATGAAGGGCGAGAAGTACGACAATACGGACTATTCAGGAACTGAGAAGCACGACTACATCGAGATCCCTGTCCTCTTCAAGTGGTCCGCGAAGCCGAGTGGTCAGGGCGTCTACCTGATGGCTGGTCCGGCCATCAACTTCAGCGTGGCCTGTGAGGATTCCGGCACCGACAAGGAGTCGGGCACCGACTACACCGACAAGTGCAGCGACTACCCCGAGGTGTCGGTCAAGTCGCCCATCAGCGGCGTCGTCGGCCTCGGCTTCAGCAATGGACGATTCGGCATCGAGGGGCGGTACGACTTCGACCTGAGTGACGCCATCTGTGTCGACCTCGGTACCTCGAGTGGCGGGAACATCTGCGGCAAGAACCAGGTGTGGGCCATCTTGTTGCGCGTGACGAAATAGTTGCCCGCAGCATTAGTTCGACGGCCCCGGACCGTCCCGGGGGTCGTTCCATCGGCGGTGGCGCGGGCCTTGCTGTCCAAGAGTGGTTGTTCCAGTAGTGAGCACCAAAGGTCGTTTTTCCTGCAGTTCCGTTTCACAACTCGTTTTGGAGATCGCAATGCGCAAGTCGTTCCGGATTTTTGCCGTGACCGCCGTCGCCCTCGCGGCGACTGCCATGACCGCCCAGGCCCAGCAGGCCAAGCAGTTCGGCATCGTCGCTGGTGTGGATTTCGCCGATATCACGGGCACCGACTTCGATGGCACGAGCTCGAAGACTGGTTTCGTCGGTGGCCTGTACGTGGCCATCCCCATGGGTGACCGCGTGGCCATCGAGCCCGAAGTGCTGTACGCCAGCAAGGGCGCCCAGGACAGCGAAAATTCCAACTTCAAGTTGAACAACAACTACATCGAAATCCCCGTGCTGGTTCGTTACAGCTTCAACAACAACGGTGGTCCGTACCTGCTCGCCGGCCCCGCGGTCGGTTTCAGCATCTCGTGCAAGATCACGGATGGCTCCACCGACGTTGACTGCTCGGACACGAACGGCCTCGGCCTCCAGACCAACACCACCTTCGGTGGCGTCGTGGGCCTCGGCTTCCAGAAGAACCGCTTCGGCCTCGAAGGGCGCTATGACTTCGACTTCGGCAGCGCGTTCAAGGATTCGAACGGGAAGAACGCCGTGTGGGAAATCCTCGCCCGGATCATGATCAAGTAACACGATCCGACCATTGGAAACGAGACAGCCTCCCGGCGATTGCCGGGGGGCTGTTTTGTCTTCCTTGCACCTGCGTGACCGGAGCACTTCCTGGCGAACCGGCAGCTGGCGTACTAGCGTCTAGCCGTAGAGAATGCAGTGCCCGCTCTGGCTCACTACCGCCCGGAGGCTCCTTTGCGTATACCTGCATCCTTCCTCTGGATCGTCTCCACCCTTTTGTTCTCGCTGAACGGAACTGCCTCTGCCCAGGAGCCGAAGATGATCGGCGTCCTGGCGGGCGTGGACAACTCTAGCCTCAGCGGCGGCGGCACATACGGGTCCACAAATCGCACGGGCTTCATGGGCGGCATCTTTCTCGGCATCCAGGTTTCAGAGTCGTGGATCCTTGAGCCAGAAGCCCTGTACGCCATGAAGGGCGCTGGTTGGGAGAACGGTCCACTCCACGGCATGCTGGCCCTCGACTACCTCGAGATCCCCGTCGTCGCCCGGTACAGGCTCAACGCCGGTAGCGGTATCTACTTCCTGGCCGGACCGACGCTCGGGTTCAACGTCGCCTGCCAGGAGTCGTACGATACCTACAACGCTCCCCCGCTTCCGGGCGCCACGTCGACCAAGGCAGCTGTCTCGGGCTACGACGTTTCTCAGGCCTGCAGTGACGGCGCGTTTCGCCCGAAGAACACCATCGGGGGAGTCGTCGGCGCCGGGTTCAAGCGCGGGGTCGTCGGATTCGAGGCACGATTTGAACTCGACTTCAGCAATGCTGTGGGCACGGCGGATGGCGCTGACGTGAACGCCAAGAATCGCGTCCTGGCAGCACTCGTTCGGATCGGCACCTAGGCTCCGGTCGTCCCTACTCAGGAGACTGACATGAACTGCAGGGCTCTCGTCGTTGCACTCGGCATTCTGGGACCGCTCGGCGGGGCCTCGCCCCTCACCGCGCAGGAAAAGGCCATCGAACTGACCGCCGGGATCCTCGGACTCGGGTATACCACCTGTAACGGCTGTAATGGCGTCTTCGAACTGGCCACGGGGGGCGCGAACGATGGCATCTTCACCGGATTCGGCGGCGGCTCCGTGGCACTCGGGGTTTACCTGTCACCCGAGGTGGCCATCGAGCCGACCATCGCCGCCAGCGTCCTGAGCAGCGGCGGCGAAACGGCAACGATACTCAGCCTCGGAGTGGCGGTGCCGTACTACTTCGACAAGGGGTGGGGACGCAAGGGAGGGTACTTCGCGCCCAAAGTGACGGTGAACCACGCGAGTGGCGGGGGGCAGTCCTCGGACCAGTTCGCCATCGGCGTCGGGGTGGGGACGAAACTGGCCCTCAACGACGCCGCAGCCCTGCGGCTCCAGGCAAGTTTTGACTACGGCTTTGAGGGTGATTTCAGCGCGACGACATCGTTTGGCGCCTTCTTCGGACTTTCGGTGTTCCTCAAGTAGCGCACCGACGGCCGGCGGTCCCAAATCCCGAGATCAGGGGTCGAGAATCCCCCCCCTTCCCCATCGCCGAGTCCCGCCGTACTATCCATCCGTTCCGGCTGGACAACGAACGGATTCGGCGGCAATTCCTCTACCTTGAGGCCCTCATGCGTACTTGGTTTCGTCGGTGTTCCACACTCGCCGGTCTGGCCCTGGCTGCCACCGCACTCACCGTCACGTCGGCGTCAGCCCAGCAGCAGACCAAGGCGGGGTTCCTCGGCGGCGCCGCCTTTACCACGCTGATGAGCGTGGATTCGGTCTCCGTCCGGTCATCCACCGGCTTCGCGGGCGGATTCTTCGTCTCCGTTCCGGTCGCCAAATCGGTGATGGTCGAGCCCGAAATCCTGTATATCAACAAGGGTGCGGGTATCGAGGACACCGAGGTCACGCTCAACCTGAACTACGTTGAGATTCCGGTCCTCCTCCGCTACGAATTCACGGAGGGTGGCGGCCCGTTTGCCTACGTCGGCCCGTACATCGGGCTGAACGTGAAGTGCAACACGGTGGTCGACACCCTCGCGGTGCCGTGCTCGGACCAGGGTGTCGACGCGAGCACCGATTTCGGTGGCACCATCGGCGTCGGCTTCCGCAAGGAGGCCTGGGGCTTCGACATCCGCTATGACTACGGCTTCACCGATGCCATCAAGGATGAGAAGGGGAAGAACTCGGCCCTGATGGTCCTGCTCCGCGTCGGGATCAACTAGCTCCCGCGGCACCGCCAGCGGCCCCCCGGACGGATCCGGGGGGCCGCTCGCTTTGTCCCCCGCACCGCCTATCCCAAAGCAGTGGAACATCTTCCGGTGCCCCCTCCGGGCGACTAGTTTCCTACCCTGACTTGGCCGGGCTTTCCCGGCCTTCGCCGCCTCAAGGAGCCGCCGGTGGCCGTTCCGCTCGTGCAATTGAGTCGTACATCTTCCGCCCCGCCCTCGGGCCAGTCGGCCGTGCCCGCGACCCCGGTCCGGAAGCCCTCCTGGCTGAAGGTCCGGACTCCGGGCGGCCAGAACTACGTCGAAATCCGCGGGATGATGCGGGAGCTGGGGCTCCACACCGTCTGCGAGGAAGCCCGCTGCCCGAACATCGGGGAGTGCTGGGAGCACAAGGCCGCCACCTTCATGATCCTCGGCGACGTCTGCACCCGGAACTGCACCTACTGCGCGGTGGCCCACGGCACCCCGAAGCCGTTCGATCCGGTGGAACCGGTCCGGCTCGCCGAGGCGGTCACCCGGATGGGGCTGCAGCACGTCGTGATCACCTCCGTCGACCGGGACGACCTGCCGAATGGCGGCGCCGAGGCATTCGCCGGATGCATCACCGAAATCCGCGCCCGGATGCCCGAGACCTCGGTCGAGGTCCTGATCCCCGACTTCAAGGGCTCCGAGCAGGCGCTCCAGCTGGTCATGGATGCCCGCCCCGACATCCTGAACCACAACCTCGAGACCCCGGAACGCCTCTACCGCCTTGCCCGGCCAGGGGGCCGCTATGATCGCGCCCTGCGCCTGCTGGCCAATGCGCGCCGGATGGGGGGACCCGACGCCCTGACCAAGTCGGGGATCATCCTCGGGATGGGCGAGGAGTGGGACGAGGTCCTGGTGTGCATGCGGGATCTGCGGAAGAGTGACGTCAACATTCTGACCCTCGGCCAGTACCTCCGCCCCTCCGGCGGCCATCTGCCGATTGCCCGCTACTACACCCCCGAGGAGTTCGCCGAGCTGCGTGACATCGGCCTCCGCCTCGGCTTCTCGCATGTCGAATCGAGCCCGCTGACCCGCTCCTCGTACCACGCCTGGGAACAGGTCGACAAGGCCAAAGAACAGAGGAACGCCTGATGGCAGGGACTCGTGCCTCCTCCCGAGGCAAGGGAGCGGCTCGCAGCGCCGATCCGGGCGCCAGCCCGGAGCAGTGCCGGACTTACCTCCGGCAGATGCGCCTGATCCGCCACTTCGAGGACAAGGCCGGCGAGGCGTACAGCCTCGGCAAGGTCGGCGGATTCTGCCACCTGTACATCGGGCAGGAGGCGGTGGCGGTCGGCTGCATGGCGGCACTGCGCGCCGACGACTACATCACCACGTCGTACCGCGATCACGGGCATGCGCTGGCCAGGGGACTCACTGCACGGTCGGTCATGGCCGAGCTCTTCGGCAAGGCGACAGGGTGCTCCCACGGCAAGGGCGGCTCGATGCATCTCTTCGACGCCTCCCTCGGGTTCCTCGGCGGGCATGGCATCGTCGGCGGGCATATTCCGCTTGCGGCGGGGATGGCGTTCGCGGCCAAGTATCGGAAGACCGACCAGGTGGCGGTCTGCTTCTTCGGGGAGGCGGCGGTCAACATCGGGTCGTTCCACGAGACGCTGAACATGGCCGCGCTCTGGAAGCTGCCGGCCATCTTCATCGTCGAGAACAACGGGTACGGGATGGGCACGGCGCTCGCGCGGGCCAGCTCCCTCCTCGACCTGGCCCACCGCGCCTATTCCAATGAAAGGACCGAGGAAGTTGTGGATGGCCAGGATGTCTTCGCCGTCCGGGGCGCGATGGATCGCGCCGTCAACCGGGCGCGGACCGAGTCGCTCCCGACCCTCCTCGAAATGCGGACCTACCGCTACGTCGGTCATTCGATGTCCGACGCGGCGCACGGCACCTACCGCAGCAAGGAAGAGGTGGAGGAGTTCAGGCAGCGGGATCCGATCAAGCTGCTCGAGGCGCACATGGTGGCCGCCAAGATGATCGACGAGGCGGGACTCAAGGCGCTCGACGAAGAGATCGTGGCCGAGGTCGATGACGCGGTGACCTTCGCGGAAGAGTCTCCCGACCCGGCGCCGGACGCACTGTGGACCGACGTGCTCGCGGGAGGGCAGTGAGATGGCGCTCCTGACCTACCGTGACGCCCTGAACGAGGCGCTCCGCGAGGAGATGGCCCTCGACGACCGCGTGTTCCTGATGGGGGAGGAAGTGGCCGAGTACGACGGCGCCTACAAGGTGAGCCGTGGGCTGCTCAAGGAGTTTGGCCCGCTGCGGGTGGTGGATACGCCCATTGCGGAGCTCGGCTTTGCCGGCATCGGCGTCGGGGCAGCGATGGTCGGCCTTCGTCCGATCATCGAATTCATGACCTGGAACTTCGCCCTGCTGGCCATCGACCAGATCGTCAACTCCGCGGCGAAGATGCGCTACATGTCGGGCGGGCAGGTCGGGTGCCCGATCGTCTTTCGCGGACCGGGCGGGGCGGCGCTCCAGCTCGCGGCGCAGCACTCGCAGTCGTTCGAGTCCTGGTACGCGCACATCCCCGGCCTCAAGGTGCTGACACCGGGAACGCCGGCCGACGCGAAGGGGCTCCTGAAGAGCGCCATCCGGGACGACGACCCGGTGGTGTTCATCGAAGGGGAGATGCTCTACAACGTGAAGGGCGAGGTGCCGGAAGGCGAGCACCTGGTGCCGATCGGCAAGGCGGACATCAAGCGCGCCGGCTCCGACGTGACGCTGGTGTGCTACTCCAAGACCGTCACAGTGGCGCTGAAGGCGGCGGACCAGCTGGCCGCGGAGGGGATCAACGCCGAGGTCGTGGATCTCCGGACGATCCGTCCGATGGATACCGAGACGGTGCTCAATTCCGTGGGCCGGACCCATCGGTGTGTCGTGGTGGAGGAAGGCTGGTCCTTCGCGGGCGTTGGCGCGCAAGTGGTGGACGAGATTCAGCGGCACATCTTCGATGAACTCGACGCGCCGGTGCTCCGGGTCACGGGTGCCGACGTGCCGATGCCATACAACAAGCAACTCGAGCGGGCGGCCAAGGCCGATCCGGCCAAGGTGATCGCCGCCGTCAAGAAGGTGCTCTACCTGGCCTGACGGCTGTCGCCACTTCATTGCACCGATCCGGGAACTGACGCATGGCTTCAAAAGTCCTGATGGAAGCGCTCTCACCGACGATGGAAGAGGGCCGCCTCGTCGAGTGGAAGAAGAACGAGGGCGACGCCGTCCGCGTCGGCGACGTCATCGCCGAAGTGGAGACGGACAAGGCGGTCATGGAACTGGTCGCCCGGGGCGAAGGCATTCTCCTGAAGCAGCTGGTGCCGGCCGGGACCACCGCGGCGGTCGCCTCGCTGGTCGGCATCATCGGCCAGGCGGACGAGGACATCAGCAACCTGCTGGGTGGAGACTCCCCGGCACCGAAGGCGGCCAGCCCAACGCCAGCCCCGCAGCCCCGCAGCCCCGCGGCCCCGCCGTCGAGCCCCGCGGCCCCGCCTCCGACCGCCACCAGCGGCCGAACCAAGGCCTCGCCCCTCGCCCGCAAGGTCGCCCGCGAGCGGGGGCTCGACCTCGGCGCGATTGCCGGTTCGGGTCCGGAGGGCCGGATCATCCTGCGCGACCTGGAGCAGGCCCCGCCGGCCGCTGGCGCCGCGTTTGCGCCGCCCTCCGCCGGGGCCTTCCACGACGTCCCGCTCACCCAGATCCGGAAGACGATCGCCAAGCGGCTCGCCCAGTCCATCGGCCCGGTCCCGACGTTCTATCTCACGACGGAGGTAGACATGGATCGGGCGTGGGAGGCGCGGGAGGCGCTGAATGAGGCGGGGAAGCGGGGAAGCGGGGAGGCCGTCAAGATTTCGTTCAACGACATCGTGATGAAAGCCACGGCCGCCGCGCTGAAGGCGCACCCGGCCTGCAACGCCTGGTGGCAGGACGACCGCATCCGGTACTGGAACGAGGTGCACCTGAGCGTCGCCGTCGCGGTGGAGGACGGGTTGATCACGCCGGTGGTGCGTCACGCCGACCGGAAGTCGCTGCGCGAGATTTCCGCCGAGGTGAAGGAGATGGCGGGCCGCGCGCGGGAGCGCAAGCTGAAGCCCGAGGAGTACACCGGCGGCACCTTCAGCGTGTCCAACCTCGGCATGTTCGACATCGACCAGTTCACCGCCATCATCAATCCGCCCGAGGCCGGCATCCTGGCCGTGGGCAGCATCGTGGAGCAGGCCGTGGTCAAGCAGGGTGCTGTGGTGCCCGGCCGACGGCTCCGGCTCACCATGTCGTGCGACCACCGGGTCATCGACGGCGCCACCGGGGCTGCGTTCCTGCGCACCTTGAAGGGCATGCTCGAGAACCCGCTGGCCATCGTCTACTAGCGGCCCCCGCCGCCCGACCTGACACCGAGGACTCACATCGTGGCTTCATTCGACATCATCATCCTGGGCGGCGGCCCCGCCGGATATGTCTGCGCCATCCGCGCCGCCCAGCTCGGCCTGAGCACCGCCGTGGTCGAGAAGGACAAGCTCGGCGGCGTCTGCGTCAATATCGGCTGCATCCCCACCAAGGCGCTGCTGCACAGCGCGTCGTCGATCCAGCTCATCCAGCACCAGGCCAAGGATCTCGGCATCGAAGTCGGCGGCGTCAAGACCGACTACGGCGTCGCCATGAAGCGGAGCCGCAAGGTGTCGGAACAGAACTCCAAGGGCGTGGAGTTCCTGATGAAGAAGAACAAGGTGACCGTGATCAAGGGCACCGGCACGCTGCTCCCCGGCAAGAAGATCAAGGTCGGCGCCGACGTCTACGAGGCGAAGAAGGCCGTCGTCATCGCCACCGGCTCGCGGGTCAAGGGCATTCCGCAGATCGGGCTCGACATCAACAAGACCACCGTCATCAGCTCCGACGAGGCGCTCTTCCTGGAGTCGGCGCCCAAGTCGATGATCGTCGTGGGTGCGGGCGCGGTCGGCTCGGAGTTCGCGGACATCTTCAACGCCTTCGGCACCAAGATCACGCTCGTGGAGGCGCTCCCGCGCATCCTCCCGATCGAAGACGCCGAGTGCTCCGACGCCCTGGCCAAGTCGTTCCGGAAGCGGGGGATCGACGTCATGGCCGGCGCCAAGGTGCTGAAAGCGACCGTCGGGAAGGATTCGGTTACGCTGGAGATCGAGTCAGGCGGGGAAAAGAAGTCGGTCACCGCCGACAAGGTGCTGATGGCGGCCGGCCGTGCCGTGAACACCGAGAACATGGGCTTCAAGGAAGCCGGCGTGCAGTTGACCGACCGCGGCTTCGTGAAGGTGAACCTCGCCACGCTCGAGACGACCGCCCCCGGTGTGTACTGCATCGGCGACGTGGCCGGACCCCCGATGCTGGCCCACAAGGGGAGCCGGGAGGGGATGGTCCTGGCGGAGTTGATTGCGGGTCACAAGCCGCACCCGATTCGCTACGACAACATTCCGAGCGTGACCTACTGCCACCCCGAAGTCGCCAGCATCGGCCTCACCGAGGAGCAGTGCAAGGAGAAAAAGCTCGACTACCAGGTCGGACGCTTCCCCTTCAGCGCCAACGGCCGGGCCCGCGCGACCAACGAGACCGAAGGATTCGTCAAGATCATCCGCGAGAAGAAGTACGGCGAAATCCTCGGCGCGCACATCGTCGGCGGGCACGCCTCCGAGATCATCCACGAGCTCGCGGTGGCCCGGGAAAACGAGTACACGGTCGAGGAAGTCGATCTGGCCATCCACGCCCATCCCACCCTGTCGGAGGCGATTGCCGAAGCGGCACTCGATTCGATGGGGAGGGTGATTCACACGTAGGCCGGGCCGGGAGGCGGCGGGGTTGCGGGGCGGCACAAGCCCCGGCATCGACTGCCCCGCCGCCCCGCCGCCCCGCCTGTGCCTCATGTCCGACCGCCCGGAACACTGGAATCCCCTCGCGCCCACCGAGGACTTCGTCCCGCTCGCCTGGACCTCGATCGGGTTCGGCATCCTCCTCGGCACCGCCCTCGTCGCGGTGGTGCTCCTCGGCGTCCGCGCCCTCGTCGCGCAAGGCCCCCCCACCGACACACCGGATCCTGGCCAGCCCGCCGCCGTCCTCCTGATCTTCGGGACGCTCGGCGCCTGCGCGCTGGCGGGCATCTCCTGCTGGACCGCCATGGCGCCGGTGCCGACCTACCGGCGTGGCGGCCTCAGCATGGTCGCCGCGTTCGCCACCATCGTGATGGCGCTCTTGCTCGCCCCGTCAACGAACTCGCGGGCCCCGTCGGGCTCGGGGGAGTGGCGCTCGTCTGTGGCGCGCTGGCCTGGCGCCTGGGGAAGCGGATCCAGGCACTCCGGACGGAGCGGTGACGCAGCGGCCCCTGCTCGTCGCCGATCTCGGACGCCGCCCCTACGGCGACACCCTCGAGCTCCAGCGCCGCCTGTGCCGGGCCCGGCAGACGGGAGCAATCACCGAGGACCTGCTGCTCCTCGTCGAGCACGAACCAGTGGTGACGCTGGGGAGAGGGACCAAGGAGTCGAGCCTTCCCCTGTCGCCCGACGCGATCCGCGAACGTGGCGTCGCGGTGTTCGAGGTCGAACGCGGCGGGGACGTGACCTTCCACGGACCCGGCCAGCTGGTGGGGTACCCGATCCTCGATCTCACGCATCACAAACAGGACCTGCACTGGTACCTGCGCGCCGTCGAGGAGGCGCTCATCGAGGCGCTCGGCGCTCTCGGCATTGCGGCGGAGCGGAATCCGGGGCTGACCGGCGTCTGGACAGGTGGACGGAAGATCGCGAGCATCGGGATCCATGTGAAACAGTGGGTGACGTTCCACGGATTCGCGCTGAACGTGTCCACCGACCTCGACTACTTCGACCTGATCGTGCCCTGCGGCATCCAGGGGGTCACGATGACGAGTGTCGCGCGGGAGCTGGGAGCCGCCGCACCGCCCGACCTGATGGCCGTGACGCGCGACACGGTCACGGCGGCGTTCGGACGGGTCTTCGACCGCACGCCGCGCGCTGCCTCGCCGCATGAATGGGATCTGCCCGCGCCGGTCGTCGATTCGAACCGGTAGAGTTGCCTTTCGTGCGGTGCTCCACCAATCTCCAAGCCATGGCGGACATTCCACCCAAACGCACGCCGCAGACCATCGCGGACGAGCGCGTGACGCAGTTGCTCCGGGCAGCCGACAGCTGGGCGTCCGACGTGCCGCCGGCGCTCACCCCCTCGGTCCGGGCGGTCTTCCTCCGGCTGGCCGAGATGATCGCCGACGCCCGCCACGAGCACCTGAACAATCCCGAGCCGCTCGATCCGGATGCCGGGAAGGCCCTCGACCTGATCGCCAAGCGGCTCCGCTCGCCGGCGGCCATTGGCGGGCTCGAGGCGGAACTCGAAGCGCTGTCGGCGCTTGAGCTGCGGGCCACGGGGTCGTGGGCCGTCGTCCCCTCGGCCCAGCTGGAATGGACCGCCACCGCCATCACCTACCTCGAGCAGCGCGCCGCATCCCTCCCCCCCGCAGACCGCCCTGGGGACTACTGGGCCGACGATCTCGTGGCGGGGGTCATCGCCTCCATCCGGGCGCTCGTCGCAGGCTGACGGGCCCCTGAACGCAGAAGCCCCCCGGCCTGAGGCCGGGGGGCTTCTTTGCGGCTGGACCTGGGCCATCCTCACCGCTTGTTGGGTGTTTCCTCCGCCATCATCTCGAAGAACCGACCGAACACCTTGATGCCGTCCCAGATCTGTTGGACGGCGATCTTCTCGTTCGGTGAGTGGAGGCCGTCGTCGGGGAGTCCGACGCCGGTCAGGAGCACCGGCGCCCCGGTCATGCCGAGCTTCGGGACGATTGGAATGGAGCCACCCGCCCGCACGGGAACGGTCTTCCGCCCCACGACCTCCTCGAACGCGCGATCGAGCACCTGGAACGCGGGGGCGGTCACGTCCACCTCCACCGGGTCGGCCCCGTGCAGCGCCCGGACCTCGACCTGGGCCCAGGTCGGTGCCAGCGCCTTGACCGTCTTTTCGAGTGCCTCCTGCACGCCGTCGCGGGTCAGGCCCGGAACCAGCCGCAGGCTCACCTTGGCGGCGGCCTTGGCGGGAATGACCGTCTTGGCGCCGTCGCCGGTGAACCCGCCCATGATTCCGTGGATCTCGAAGGTCGGCAGCGCCCAGGTCCGCTCCAGGATCGAATACTCCTTCAACCCGGTGAGGGCGGTGCCGGTGATCTCCTCCTTCAGGTATTCCTGGACGTTGAAGGGGAGCCCCTTCCACGCCACGAGTTCCGCATCCGTCGGTGGGACGACCTGGTCGTAGAGCCCGCGGATATGAATCCGCCCGTCGACGCCCTTGAGGTCCATCAGCAGCCGGCAGAGCGCCTCGAGCGCGTTGGGGGCGACGCCGCCGTAGGTGCCGGAGTGCAGGTCGCGCTCCAGCGTCCGGAGATGGATCTCGGCGTAGCACATCCCGCGCAGCGCGGTATAGACGGCCGGGATGCCGGGGGCATAGTACCCCATGTCCGCCACGAGGACCGCATCGGCGTTGGTGCGCTCCGGCTCGAGGTTGAGCCGGTCGACGATCACGTCGCCCCCGCACTCCTCCTCGCCCTCGATGATGAAGTTGACGTTCAGCGGCGGGCGCCCGTCGGCGTCGAGCACCGACTCATAGGCCTTGAGGAGGGTGAAGACCTGCCCCTTGTCGTCCACCGCACCGCGGGCGTAGAGGTTGCCGTCCCGAATGGTCGGCTCGAACGCGGGCGAAATCCATTCGTCGAGCGGATCGGGCGGCTGCACGTCGTAGTGACCGTACACCAGCACCGTCGGCTTGCCGGGAACACGGGGACTCTCCGCCCAGACGATCGGATGCCCCTTCCCTTCCAGCAGGGTCACCTTGGCGCACTTCAGCCGCTTGAACTCCTCCATCAGCCAGTCGGCGGCCTTGCGGCAGTCGGCGGCGTTCGCGGGGAGGGTGCTCACACTGGGAATGCGCAGGAAGGAGAAGAGTTCGCCGAGGAGGCGCTTCTCTTCGCGGGCCACGAATCCGGTATCCATAGGGGAAACGTCCTCGGAAAAGCTGACGGTTGCGAGCGGGCGTAACTGACGAAAGGTACACCGAACAGGACGGTGCGCGAGGGCCCGCCCTGGAGCCGGCAAATTCCCCCTCTGGCGCGATTCGATCTTGCCGATACATTCGCCAGATGTTCACGACGTCACAGTTCCGCGTGTTTGCCACCGAGCCCAGTGAGCGTGCCCTGGCCCGGGCGCGGCACCTCCTCCGCGACGCCTCCCTCGATGAGGCGGAGGAGGCGTACCTCGAACTCATCGACCGGCAGCCCGACCTCAAACTGGCGTGGTGTGAGTACTTCGAAATGCTCCGCGGGCAGCGGCGTTTCGAGGAGGCCCTGGCCCTCTCGGCCCAGGCCGCCGACCAGTTCGGTGAATCCGCCCTCCCGCTGGCCCTCAAGGGCGCGGCCATGGTGGAACTCGGCCGCTACCGCGAGGGGCTCGTGGCGCTCGAACAGGCCGCGGCCCGGAATCCCGACTTTGCGATGGTCTGGCACGAGGCCGGCTACGCCGCCTACCGCCTCGGCGAGCACGACCGTGCGCTGCTGGCCCTCGACCGCGCCTTTGCCCTCGAACCGCACAGCGGCACCCTGCACCTTCGCGGAAAGATCCTCCGGGGCGCGGGCCGATACCTGGCCGCGGAGGTGGCGTTCAGCGGGGCCGTCGAGTCGGCCGAGTATCCCGAGCAGCGGGCAGAAGCCGAACGGCAGGTGGCCATCACCCGCCGGTATGCGGCGTTTGCCGGGCGCCGGCCCGCGGAGCTCACCTCCACGCAGCGCTGGTTCGGCGACCACGGCGCCTCGCTCCTTACGCGCGCGAACGGCGAGCATCATCCCTCCCCGGAGCGGCTGGTCCAGGAATTCATCACCGTCGTACGGGAAGAAGAGTGGCGCTTCACGCACCTGATCACGACCGATGAATGGGACGGCTGGGTGGCCCTGGCGGCGGCGCTGGAGTTGCCTGGACACGACGGGAAGTCGCTTCCACCCGACGCGATCCCGCTGGTGGTGGGCCTGCGGCCGGGCGGTGTGGGCTCGAGCTGGGCGCTCGCCAACCGGCAGGTCCTGCGGAGCGAGGAAGGCCTGACGTTCAGCGTCTTCCAGCCGCTCTCGGGGCCGGTGGCCGACGTCGCAGGCATCCTGGAAGGGTCTGGCCGGGTGCGGGTCGATCTGGGTGTCGCCGAGGAGGCGATTCGGCATCCGCAGAGCAGGCTCCGCGGCCGCCGCCTACGGGCTCACAGCGCCTGAGTCGGTGGCCGTACTGGGCCGCAGTGCGGCTTCCAGCCGGCTCCAGGCGCTGTCCCCCTCCACTCCCGCCACCACCACCTTGAGCCGCTCCACGGCCAACCGAATGTCCCCCCCGTTCTGCTGGTACCACTCCTCAAAGAGCGCCGAGCGCGTCCGGTAGATGCGGGCGGCGATCAACCGCGCGTTGTTGACCGGCCGCTCGGCCATGCGCCCCACCCGGATGGTCCGCAATTCCCCACCCACAGGCCCCTCGAGCTGTTCGCGCGCCCAGCGCCCCGCCTCCGACCTTCCGTCGGCCAGCGCCGCGGAATCGGGGTGCGAGTTGTACAAGGTGTCGAGCCGCGCCGCGAGCGCGTCGTAGAAGGAGCCGAGCACCAGCTCATCGTGCCAGCGGTCTGCCGCGCGCCGCGCGTGCGTGCTGTCCGCCCGTTCGAGGAAGAACGCCTGTGCGGTCCGGTAGCCGACCAGCTGGGCGAAGGTCTCGTTGAACGGCGTCGCGCTCTTCACATAGAGGGTGTTGTGCGCCACCTCGTGAAAGACGAGCGCGGCGATCTCCACCGAGTCGCCCCCCAGCGCGGTGGACAGCAGGGGGTCGTTGAACCAGCCCAGGGTCGAGAAGGCACCGGAGGGCCGGAGGTAGGTGTCGAGCCCGCGGGCATCGAGTTTCGCCACCTCCTTGGCGGCCATCTTCGGATCGAAGAACCCCTTGTAGGGCACGCGACCCACGATCGGATACTTCCACGTCACGGGGCAGAGGCAATCGGGAGGCGAGGCGGACAGCACGAGCAGCAGGGTGTCACGCCCGACGTCGGTGTACTGGGTAAAGGTCTTGTCGGCTTCGAGTCCGAAACCGGCGGCCGCGTCCCGTGCCTCGAGCACCAGCTCGAGCTGGCCGCGGACGACGGGGTCGAGATCGGGATTCCGGAGCACCTTCTCGATCGGCTTCCGGTCGGTGAGAATCTGGGTTTCCTCGAGCCCGGCCCTGGTCAGGTAGCGCACTTCGCTGCTGGCCACGTACGCCGTGCTGAAGCCGACCATCAGGGCGGCCACGATCGCGACGATCACGCGAGCAGGGCTCCAGCGCATCGTGTCCTCACGGTGTCAGGCGCAAGCCGAACGAATGGACGGCGTCGCCGAAGAGGTTCTTGGCCTGGTAGGAGTAGTCGAGACCGAGCCGACCGAGCACGACGCCGCCGCCAACGGTCCAGCGGCCACCCCCCGACCCGAGGGGGGGAGGTCCGTACCCGGTGCGGAGCACCACCCCCACGCCATTCAGCACCGCGCCGCCCTCCACGCCCACCAGAAACCGGGTCGATTGCCCCTCGGTCCAGACCCACTCGATGGTACCCAGGAGCCGGCCGGTCCCCTGCGGGTCGACGAAGTTCAGCAGGTAACCGAAATGGGTGGCGGTCGGCAGCTCGACGCCGAGCCCGGAAATGTTCTTGTTGCCGACGCTCTGGACCGAGACGGCCAGCGCCATGATGTCGAACACCGCGATGGTGAACCCGGCATCCGTGGTGAAGGCCCGGTTGACCTGGCCGCTGGTGTCGGTCACGGAGACGTACCGCCCCGAGAGCCCAAGCGCGAGGAGGCCGTAGCGGTAATCGGCGGACCCGACCCAGGTCACGTTGTCGGCATAGGCGGAGGTGTCGGGCAGCAGCAGGTAGGCGGCGCCGGCCCCGAAATTGAACTGCCCGACACGAAACGCCCCCGCCCCCTGCCAGAGATTCGCGCCGGCCGGCATCGGGCTGAAGGCGCCCTCGAGGCTGAGCACCTTGATGGTGGCCAGCCCGGACGGATTGATGAAGACGCTGCCGGCATCCCCGACGAGGGCCACGCCGACCCCGGCCATTGCCGCCGAACGCGTGGACGGCGGGAGCACGTTGACGACCGACGCCGGCGCCTGCGCATTGACAGGTGCCGCGAGGGCCGCGGCGAGGGCGGCCAGGACGAGGTGCCGCACCGGGAGCGCCGTCAGCGAATCCGCACCACGCCGAAGCGCACGCCACGGTCGTCGGGGAAGGCGTCGCCGCTCTTCCGCGCCAGCACGACGTCGACGGCGCCGGCGTTGGCGGCCTGAAGGACACGGAGGTGCCGGCCCGATCCGCCGCGGAGCGTCCCGGTCCGATTGTAGGCACCAGTCGTGCTGTCGGGGCGAAGCGGATATTCCCTCGGGATCAGGTCGGGGCGCTGGGCGTTCAGGGTGTCATAGACGTACCGGAAATCCCAGCTGGAATACTGCAGACGCGGATCTGCCGGCGTGAACCCCGGGAGATTGTCGAGGTAGTTGCTCAGCTGCCAGAGCGGGACCAGCTCACTCATCGCGGCGCCGGTCGCCGCCTGCACGTTGGCGCTGCCGAGCAGCGTCGTCCCGACGAGCTTCCGGGTGAGGCTCGTCCCCAGCGAGTCGGTCGCGTAGTGATCCGCGAGCCAGCGAACGAACAGCCAGTTGGCGCCGCGTTCCTCGAGCGTGCCGGTCGAACTGCTCGGCGTAATGAGGAAGTGCGCCTCAGGATCGAGCAGGTAGTCGTTGGCGTTGAGCAGGTCGGGAATCGTGAACTGGACCAGGCGCGTCGAGGCGAGCCCCTGCCCGGGCCCGTTGCCGAGGAGGCGCCCGCCAAGTTCTTCGGCAAAGTGCGACAGCCCCTCGTTCAGCCAGACTTCCTCCCCGTTCACCCCCGGCCGGGCCAGGACATGCTGGTTGTACGAGATCATGTGCTGGAATTCGTGAATGAACACCGGGGCGATCTGCTGCTTCACGTACGTCGCGGACACCGCGCAGCTGCCGGTGCTGTTGGGCACCAGGCCGTAGAAGATTTCCGCCTCGTTCGAACCGGGATTGCTCACGCTGAGCGGGAGGAGGTCGCCGCCGTAAAAGAAGCCGAGGATGATGCCGCCACTGCTGCAGGTCCCGCTGAGGTCGTTGACGGCATCGGTCAGCAAGAAGATGACCTTGCCGTTCCCGTCGATGTCCGACTCCCGGCCAAACGCGGTGGTGTCGATCTCGTACATGTTCGGCGCTGTCCCGGCCACGCCGCCGTCAAAGAGCAGACCGAGGGTGTCGATGTCCGCCTGGGTGAACCCGTTCGGGGGGACAACGTCGTCGAGGAAGATGGCGCCCTTGGGACCGACGTACTTGGCGGTCGCGATCACCGTCTTGAAGGAGGTGCAGGAGGTGTTCCCGCACACCTTGAAGGTGTCCTTGACGCCGACCACCGGCGGGGGTGAGGCCAAGCGGGGGGCGCCGGCGCCGAATCGCGCCCCCGGCTCCGCGGCAAGCGCCCGCTCCCGCTGCCGGAGCATCGCGTGGAACTCCTCGGCGGTGGATGGCTGGCGCCACGCCTCCAGGAGCGGGGAGGAGATCCCGGACCCGGCCGCAGGCGCGTTGAGAGTCCCGCTCAGGCCACCCTGCAGTGCGTAGTCAACCGTGATGCCGGCGGAGCTCACCTGACCCGCCGCCGACAGGGCGGCGACGAGGTACTCGGCGCCCCCCGCGCCCGCCTCAGGAAACCGGATACACCCTTCCGAGCCGGCCGGATTGATGATCCGGTATTCGCCGGCGTTGATGACCGTCGGTGCCGGGCCCGGGCTGCAGCTGAGGGTAGGCGTGGTCGGGCCGGTGCCGCCGTCCCCGCTCGAGCAGGCCGCTGCCGCGGTGAGGAGCAGCGGGAGGAAATACCGGGGGTGCAAAGGCGTCACGGGTGTGGCTCCAGGGCGCTGTCTGGGGGAGGGGATAGGGTGCAAAATAAGGCGGCACAACGGCTTTTGACAATCACACGATCGACCGATAGCTTCCCTCCTGCGACGGGTTCCGACCGCGTCCCGCGTCCGGGGCGAGGGGCCGGACCCTCTTTCAACGCGTCGCCGCCCCGACCCGCAGGTGTCCCGCCGGACGCCGACGGCCCCCGGCAGGCGGCACGCCCGGCAGGTCATGGCATTCGCCCACCTTCATACCCACAGCGAATATTCGCTCCTCGACGGCGCCAACCGCCTCGATGCGCTGGTTGACCATGTCCGCGGCATGGGGATGGACAGCCTGGCCGTCACCGACCACGGCAACCTCCACGCGGCCTGGTCTTTCTACGAGGCGGCCAAGGCCGCCAAGATCCGCCCGATCCTCGGGTTCGAGGCGTACCTCGCCTTCGGCTCCCGGCGCCAGCGCGAAAAGCCCTCCGGCGCCCCCGCCTTCTACAGCCATCTGGTCCTCCTCGCCCAGAACCGGACCGGGTACAAGAACCTCATCAAGCTGAGTTCCATCGGCTACACCGAGGGGTTCTACCGGCGTCCCCGGATCGACAAGGAAGTCCTCGAGGCGCACTCGGAAGGGATCGTCTGCCTGGCAGCCTGCCTGTCGGGCGAGGTGGCGCTCTATCTGCGCCAGGGCAACTACGAGGAAGCCCGGCGGAGCGCCGCCTGGTTTGCCAAGACCTTCGGGCCCGACCGGTTCTGGCTCGAGATCCAGAAGCACGGCATCCCCGAGGAAGACCTGGTTACCGAGGGGATGCTCAAGCTCGGCCAGGACATGGGGCTCGGGGTGGTCGCCACCAACGACGCGCACTATCTCCGCCGGGAAGACGCCGAGGCGCACGACGTCCTCCTCGCCATCGGGACCGGGGCCGACCTCGACGACCCGAAACGGTTCCGCTTCACCGGGCAGGAATCGTATGTGAAGTCCGAGAAGGAGATGCGGGCGCTCTTTCCCGACCATCCGGAGACGATCGACAATACCCAGCGGGTGGCGGACCTCTGCGAACTCGACTTCGAGAAGCGGTACTTCCTGCCGAGCTTCCCCCGGCCGGAGGGCTACAAGACCGACGAGAGCCTGCTTGACCACCTTGCGCGGGAAGGCGCCGCGGAGCGCTACGGCTCGCCGCTTCCCGACGCCGTGGTGGAGCGGCTCGAGTACGAGCTCGGCGTCATCAACACCGCCGGGTACGCCGGGTACTTCCTGATCGTGCAGGACTTCATTGCCGCGGCACGCGAACGGGGCATCCCGGTCGGGCCGGGCCGCGGTTCCGCCGCCGGCTCGCTGGTGGCGTATGCGCTCCGCATCACCGACGTCGACCCGCTGCGGTTTGACCTCCTCTTCGAGCGCTTCCTGAATCCGGAACGCGTGTCGATGCCGGACATCGACGTGGACTTCTGCTTCGAGCGGCGGGGCGAGGTCATCGAGTACGTGCGGCAGCGCTACGGACGGGAGAGCGTCGGACAGATCGTCACCTTCGGGACGATGAAGGCGCGGGCGGCGGTCAAGGACGTCGCCCGGGTCCTCAAGATCCCGCCAGGCGAGGCCGACAAGATCACCAAGCTGATCCCGTCCGGTCCGGGGTTCAACGTCACCATCCCCGAGGCGGTCCGGAAGGTCAGCGAGCTCCGCGACCTCATCAAGGGCAACCCGGTCTACGAGCGACTGATGGACCTCAGCTCGCGGATCGAGGGGGTCTCACGACACCTGTCGGTGCACGCCGCGGGCGTCGTGATCGCTCCGGGCCCCCTGCCCGACTACGTCCCGGTCTGCACCACGCCGACCAAGGGCGCGGGCCAGTCGGCGGGCGGTGAAGACGTCATGATCACGCAGTATGAAATGGGCGCGCTGGAAAAGGTCGGGATGCTCAAGATGGACATCCTCGGCCTCAAGACGCTGACGGTGATTCACGACGCGCTGCAGATGATCACCGCCCGGCACGGCACCACCCCCGATCTCTCCGCCACCACCTTCGACGACCCGAAGGTGTACGAGCTCCTCCGGGAGGGCCGCACGGCGGGCGTGTTCCAGTTCGAGTCGGCGCTGGCCACGGAGACGCTGCGGGCCATGCGGTGCGACCGGTTCGACGACCTCGTGGCCACCAACGCCCTCCTCCGCCCGGGACCGCTCGACGCCGGGATGCACACGGTGTTCATCAAGCGGAAGCTCGGCCAGGAGCCCGTCACCTATCCCCATCCCTCGCTGAAGGGCATCCTGGAGCCGACGTACGGCGTCATCACCTATCAGGAACAGGTGATGCGCATCGCCAACGTGCTGGCCGGGTTCAGCCTGGCCGAAGCGGACGTGCTGCGGAAGGCGGTCGGCAAGAAGGACGAGGCGCTCATCAAGAAGGAAGTCGGGCGGTTCGTGGACCGCGCGATGGCCCAGGGGCATCCCCGCCGCCTGGCGGAGGAACTCGGCGCGCAGATCGAGACCTTCGGGCGCTACGGCTTCAACAAGTCGCACTCGGTGGCGTACTCGGTGCTCTCGTACCAGACGGCGTGGCTCAAGGCGCACTACCCCGCCGAGTTCATGGCCGCGCTGCTCAGCTCGGAAATCGGCAACACCGACAAGGTGGTGCAGTACATCAACGAAGCCCGCGAGCTGGGACTCGAGGTCCTGCCGCCGGATGTCAACGAGTCGGGGTTCAAGTTCACGGTGGTCGGCGCGAACCGGCTCCGGTTCGGACTGGGCGCGGTGCGCAACGTCGGCGCGGGGGTCATCGAGTCGATGATCACCGCGCGGCAGGACGGGCCATTCCACGACCTCTGGGACTTCGTCAACCGGATCGACCTGCGGCTGGGCAACCGTCGCGTGATCGAGTCGCTCATCGTGGCCGGCGCCTGCGACGGCCTCGGCGGCCATCGTCGCCAGTACCTCGAGGCGCTGGACACGGCGCTGGGCGAGGCGCAGCTTCGACAGCAGGAACGCGAGGCGGGGCAGTCCTCCCTGTTCGGCGAGATCCCCGCGACGGCGAAGCCGGCCGGGCACAATCTCCCCGACGTCCCCCCGCTTCCGGAAGCGGAACGGCTGACCCGCGAGAAGGAAGTGATCGGCTTCTTCATCTCCGGCCACCCGCTGGAGCGCTTCCGGGCCGAGGTCGAGCTCTTCGGCAGCCGCACCACGGCCACGCTCCACGAGTGGAGCGAGCACGAGGTCAGCGTCGCGGCGGTGGTGACGGGGCTGAAGCGGCAAATTTCCAAGAAGACCGGCAAGGAGTACGCGCGCCTCACCCTCGAGGACTTCCACGGCACCTCCGAGGCGATCGTCTTCCCCGAGGCCTGGGCCAAGTTGAATCAGACCATCACGGCGGACGCGGCCATCCTGCTCGGCGGCGGCTACAGCACGCGGGACCGGGGCGAGGATCGGGCCCCCTTCGTGGTCGAGTCGGCCCGCCCCCTCGGCGAACTGCGGGAAAGCGGCGCCCTCGGGATCAGCCTGCGGTGGCGCGCCCCCGAGGCCCCGCCGCCGGAGGCGGTCAAGGCCGCGGCCGCGCTGTGCGCATCGCATCCGGGGCCGGCGCCGGTCTATATTGAATGGAGCGACGGCAACGGCGAGGCCCTCCGGCTTCGCGCGCGCCGTCTTCGCATTGCCCCCGACGAAGACCTCCTCCGGGCCCTCCGCGACTTGCTGGGTGCCGGCGCTGTCCACTACGTGAAGGCGGGCTAACGATGGCAACGGCCTACACACTCGAATTCGAGAAACCGCTCCAGGAACTCAACCGCCAGATCGAGGAACTGCGCCGCTCGAGCACAGAGCGCGGCACCGACCTGAGCAATGAGATCACGGCGCTGGAAGCGAAGCTCGCCGAGCAACGCGACGAGATCTACCGCAACCTGACGCCGATCCAGCGTGTCATGGTGGCGCGGCACTCGCGCCGGCCCTACACCCTGGACTACCTCAGCACGATCTTCACCGACTTCATCGAACTGCACGGCGACCGCCTCTTCCGCGACGACCCGGCCATCGTCGGCGGCTGGGCGCGGCTCGGCGGGCAGAGCGTCATGGTCATCGGGCACCAGAAGGGGCGCGACACGAAAGACAACCTGCGCCGCAACTTCGGCATGCCGCATCCGGAGGGGTACCGCAAGGCGCTCCGCCTGATGAAGCTCGCCGCGCGGTTCGGCGCGCCCGTCATCACCCTGATCGACACCGACGGCGCGTATCCGGGGCTGGGCGCGGAAGAGCGCGGGCAGTCGGAGGCGCTGGCCCGGAACATCCTGGAGATGTCGGTCCTGCCGACGCCGATCGTGGCGATCGTGATCGGCGTCGGCGGCTCGGGCGGCGCCCTGGCGCTCGGCGTGGCCGACCGGGTCCTCATGCTGGAGAACTCGATCTACTCGGTCATTTCGCCTGAGGGGTGCGCCGCCATCCTCTGGAAGGACGCCTCGCAGCGCGAGCGCGCCGCTGAGGCGCTGAAGCTCACGGCGGCCGACCTCCTCCGACTCAAGGTCATCGACGAGATCATCCCGGAACCCGCCGGCGGCGCGCACACGGACCACGACGCCACCGGCGAGGCGGTTCGGGAAGCGCTGCTGCGGCACGTGAACGAGCTGCGGAAGGTCAAGCCCGACAAACTGGTCCGCCGCCGTGCCGAGAAGTACGGCGCGATGGGCGCCTACACCGAGGCCTGATGCCGCAGACCGTGGAAGTCCGGTTCAAGGGGAACCGGAAGGGGCTCTTTGACTGGGCGGGCGAGGACCAGGAACTGCGGATGCGCGACGCGGTCATCGTCGACGCCGACCGCGGTCAGGACCTGGGCCGTGTCAGCGCCGTCGGGGAGACCGCCCTGAAGAAGTGCGGGTCGAGTTGCGGCGGCTGCGCCGTTGGCGAGGCGCCCCCCGGCGACCGCGCCCCGGTATTGCGCATTGCCACCAGTGAGGATGTGTCCACCCACGAAGAGCTCCGCCGCTCCGAGGAGGACATCCGCCGCCAGATCATCGGGCGCGTGCGCTCCCACAACCTCCCCATGAAAATCAGTGACACCGAATGGCAGTGGGACCGGAAGAAGCTCACGGTCTACTTCACCTCGGACAAGCGGGTGGACTTCCGGAATCTCGTGCGGGAACTCGCCGGCCTGTTCAAGACACGCATCGAGCTGCGGCAGATCGGGGTCCGCGACGAAGCCGCCCGGCTCTCCGGCGTCGGGCGCTGCGGCCGCGAGTATTGCTGCTCGACCTGGCTGACCGAACTCTCTCCCGTCAACCTCGGCCTCGCAAAGGACCAGCGCCTCTCCCTGAATCCCTCCCAGATTTCCGGCGGGTGCGGGCGCCTGCTCTGCTGCCTGAAGTACGAGCATGAGTTCTACGTGACGACGCGGAAGCGGTTCCCCAAGGAAGGTCGGATGGTCGTCACCGCGCGCGGGCAGGAAAAGGTGGTGGCGGTCGATCTCTTCCGGGAACGGGTGTTCCTGCGCAACGAGGAAGGTCCGCGGGTGGTGCCGCTCCTGCAGCTCAAGGAAGAGGTCGAGGCGGCGGCCGGGTCGGCGGCACCCCCTGCCCGCTCCGCCCCGGCGGCGGCGCCGGACCGGCCGGCCACCCCGCGCTCCCCTCGCCGCGAGGCCGCACCGCCCCCTCCCCCGAAGCCCGAAGCAGCCGCTCCGCCTGCCGACGCCCCACCCGCGACGCCAGCCACACCCCGTTCGAAACGGCGGCGGCGGGGCCGGCGGCGCCGGGGCGGCGGGGGCGGCGGGGGCGGCGGGGGATCCGGCAGCCCACCGGGCGGCGGGGGCTGAGTGGCACCCTTCTACATCACCACCGCCATCGACTACGCCAACGGCGACCCCCATCTCGGGCACGCGTACGAGAAGGTCGGCGCGGATGCGATTGCGCGCTATCACCGGCTCCGCGGCGACGACGTCTGGTTCCTGATCGGGATGGACGAGCATGGCCAGAAGGTGGCGCAGGCGGCGGCCGCGGATAACGTGACGCCGCAGGAACTCGTCGACCGGGTCGCGCTGCGCTTCGAGGCGATGTGGCAGCGGCTGGGCCTCTCGCACGACCAGTTCATCCGCACCACCGCCGAGGCGCACAAGGCGGGCGTGGTGGCATTGATCGAGCGGATCTTCGAGCGCAATCCTGACGACTTCTACGAGCAGTCGTACCGGGGCCGCTACTGCGTGGGCTGCGAGGCCTTCAAGCAGGACAACGAAATCACCGACGACCGCTGCGCGCTGCACCCCACGCGGACGCTCGAATGGGTCGAGGAGCGCAACTGGTTCTTCCGGCTCTCCCGATACCGGGACTTCCTGCTGGAACTGATCGAGGGGAACCGCGAGTTCGTGCAGCCCGAGAGCCGCCGCAACGAGATCCTCGCGCTCCTCCGTCAGGGACTCGACGACATCTCGGCGAGCCGCTCGCGCTTCACCTGGGGTGTGCCGTTCCCACGGCTGACCAGCCAGGGAGAGCAACAGACCACCTACGTCTGGTTCGATGCCCTGCCCAACTACTGGACCGCCACCCGCGATCCGGCGTCCCGCGCCGAATGGCCGGCGCAACTGCATGTGATCGGGAAGGACATCACCCGATTCCACTGCGTCATCTGGCCTGCCATGTTGCGCGCCGCTGGCCTGCCCCTCCCGGAGCAGGTCTGGGCGCACGGCTTCGTGTATTTCCGCGGCGAGCGGTTCAGCAAGAGCGCGGGCACCAAGCTCGACCTCGGCGAGGCGATCGACCGCTTCGGACCCGACGCCTTCCGCTACTTCCTCCTGCGCGAGATCCCCTGGGACAGCGACGGCAACTTCACCTGGGAGCGGTTCGTCGACCTGTACACCTCCGACCTGGCCGACGGCCTCGGCAACCTCGCGAGCCGCTCCCTGGCGATGCTGGCGAAGTATCGCGAAGGGAAGGTGCCGAGCGCCGGGGAAACCTCGCTCGATCAGGCCGGCGCAGAGGCGATCCAGGCGTATGCACAGGCGATGGACTGCAACGATTTGCGCGGTGCGGCGGAATCGGCGTGGCGGATCGTTACGGCAGCAAACCAGTATATCGTGCAGACTGCCCCGTGGGTGCTGGCCAAGGGTGGGAAAGATGAGGAGCTCGACGCCGCCCTGGCGTCACTGGCTCGCTGCCTTTACCGGCTGGCCGTGCTGGTGAGCCCACTGATGCCCGGGAAGGCGGAAGAACTCTGGGCGGTACTGGGGCAGGATGGCAGAGCGGCGGCGGCCCGGTGGGAGTCGCTCGACTCTCCGCCGGTGGCCGGGGCGGCCACCCGCAAGCCGGACGGGCTCTTCCCCCGCCCGGAACCAAGCCCAAGTGCCTGATTCACAATAACTTACGACATCCAATCCACACCTTGACTTCCCCTGTACCGGGGGCCATTTTTGGTGCTTGTGATATGAAGGGGCCCCTTGGCATGCCTGGGGGCCCCTCACCGGGCGGAGCGGCCCACGGATTGCTTTAAGGGTTGCCCCCAGATCATCAGTGCAAAGGTTGGTGGAATGGCTGATCGCCGCTGGACGTTCATGGTCGTACCCGAAGGCACCGGTGCATCCCGGGCCATCCAGGTCTCGCAGTCGGTCCTGAAGGTGGGGGCGATTGGGCTGGGCCTGTTTGTCCTGCTTGCCCTGGTCCTTGGCTACGCAACCGTGAGCCGCAGCGTCGACCTCTCCCGTGCTGCCCGCCTTGAGCGCGAAAACCAGCAGCTGGCCGCCACCCTGGGCCAGCTGAACGCACGGATCTCCACCCTCTCCGACACCCTGGGCCAGATCACCCGGAACGACGCCCGCATCCGGCTCCTGGCCAACCTCGAGCCGACCGACCCGCAGGTGCTGCAGGCGGGCATTGGCGGACCGGCTCCCGAGGGCGCGGTGAACGGCGCCTCAAAGAGCGAGCTCGTGCGCCAGGCGACGGAGGTCTCCGTCGACCTGGACGCCATGATCCGGCGCGCCAACCTGCTGGCCCACTCCTTCGATGAAGCCGCGGACAGCCTTGCCTCCCACCGGGACCGCCTGGCCGCCCTGCCCTCCATCCTTCCGACGCAGGGCTGGCTGGCGAGCGCCTTCAGCTCCATGCGCGAACACCCGATCCTCCACGTGGCCCGGCCGCACGAGGGCATCGACGTGGTGGCGCCGATGGGCGCCCCGATCGAGGCCCCGGCAGCCGGCAAGGTCATCAGCGCGGGGTGGGAAACCGGCTACGGCTACTCCGTCTCCATCGATCACGGCTACGGCATCACGACGCGCTTTGCCCACGCCTCCAAGCTGCTGGTCCGCCGCGGCGACAAGGTCGAGCGCGGACAGCGCATCGCCCTGGTCGGCAACACCGGCCTGGCGACCGGGCCGCACCTCCACTACGAAGTGCATGTCCGCGGCCGCGCCGTGAATCCGCTGAACTATGTCTTGCCGGCGGGAGTGGTAACGGACTAGGCGGGGCAGCGGGGCAGCGGGGCAGCGGGGCAGCGGGGCAGCGGGGCAGCGGGGCAGCGGGGCAGCGGGGCAGCGGGGCCGAAGGTAACAACGGTGGATTCCCATGGGGAACCCACCGTTTTCTGTTTCCTCTGTCACCCCTGCGAAAGCCGGGGGCCATGACCCCGCCCCGCTGCCCCCCTGCCCCGCCTCCAGTTCGTCAGAACTGGACTTTCGGTGCATCCGCCGCCGCCGCGTTGGTCAGCTCGAAATACTCCTTCGGCGTCGACGCGCCGAACATCTTGGCGGTCAGGTTGTACGGGAAGGTCCGGACGTAGGTGTTGTACTGCCGGGCCGCCTGGTTGTAGTCCTGCCGCGCAACGGAGATCCTGTTCTCGGTGCCTTCGAGCTGGTCCTGCAGCTGCCGGAAATTCTCGTTCGACTTCAAGTCAGGATAATTCTCCACGATGGCCAGGAGCCGCCCGAGCGGGGCGTTCATCGCCTGGTTGGCATCGGCCATTTCCTGCAGGTTGCCGCCCTGCACGGCGCCCGCGAGCCGCGAGCGCGCGTCCGCCACCTCCGTGAAGATGGTGGTCTCCTGCTTGGCAAAGCCCTTGACCGTCTCCACCAGGTTCGGGATGAGGTCGGCCCGGCGCTGCAGCTGGACCTTGATCTGGCTCTCCGCCGAATTCACCTGCTCGTCGAGCGCCTGGATGCGGTTGTAGCCGCAACCAGCCAGGAGGGGCAGCAGCGCGAGAGCGGGCGCGAGGCGCATGACACGACGATTCATGGACGGTCTCCAATGGTCAGGTTATCAACGTAGCGCACCGTGGACTCCACGGCCGCGATATATCCGGCAAAGCAATCGGGGGTGCAGGTCCACTCGCCGTCGCCGAGATGCGTCAGGATCTCGACCACCCGCGTCGCCTGAAATCCGGCCACGAGGCCGGCGGTGGTGGCCACATCGGGGCGAGTCGGCGGGACCTGCGCCCCTGCGAGCACCAGCACGCCACGCAGCAGCACCACGAAGGACGGCGCCGTGCTCCGGGCGAGTCCGGCGAGCGCGCCGGGGTCGGCGGCCAGTGCCACAAACCCCTGCCGCAGCCGCAAGAGGCGACCGCGCAGATCGCGCTCGAGGGCGCCGCGCAGGTCCGCCGGGCGCACGGTCACGTCGGCGAGGGGATCGTCGCCCCGGAGCACCGTGTAGGCGCTCCGGATATCGGTGATTTCCACCGGGAAGACATCGGCGGCACGGCGCCATTCGGGGCGCGAGAGAAGGAGCGGGGGCGGCTGGTCGGCCTTCGCCCAGAACGCGAACGGGGTCGTCAGCGCACCCAGCACGTCCGGTGTGGCCGACTCGAGCACGAGGAGCAGGTTCACGTCCGACCAGCCCTCGACGTACTCGCCCCGCACCACCGAGCCGTGGAGCACCGCGCTGTATCCGCGGCCCAGGAGGCGATCGCACTCGCGAAGGAAGGGCTCGACCAGCGTCGCTGTCATGTCCGCCATCTAGAACCTCCCGCCGGCGCCACCGCCGCTGAAGCCGCCACCGCCGCCGAACCCTCCGAAGCCACCTCCTCCGCCCCCGAAGCCGCCACCACCACCCCATCGCCCTCCTCCACCTCCCCAAAATATGGGCGGTACGCCGGTGCGACGCCCCCCTGAGCTCCCCCCGGACGGCGGGCCGCCCCCCCGCGAGGCACGGATCATCGTCACCACCACCACGACGGCCACGATGAACAGGAAGAGCAGCAGCCCCCAGGAGACGTCTGGCCGGCCTCCCGGAGTCGTGAGGGTGCTGTCAGTCGCGCCGAGCCCACGCGCCACGCGCGCCGCGAGGAGGCGTGTGCCGGTGACCAGCCCGGGCCCATACTGCCCGGCGCGCAGCTCAGGCACCATGGCGTCCCGCACGCGGCCGGCGGCGGCGTCGGTCACGATCCCCTCGAGCCCCTGCCCCGTGCTGATGAAGATATGCCCGGAGTTCGGGTCGCCCTCGCGCCGAGGCACCACCAGGATGACCAGCCCCGCGTTTCGGGTGGCATCGCCGATCTGCGCCGCCCGCCCGACCCCCCAGGCGCGGCCGATGGCCAGGGCCACATCGGAGGCGGCATAGTCGCCGATGGTGGGGAGGGTGACGACCGCGAACTCCGCCCCGGTCACCGAACGCAGCCGCGACGCGATCGAATCGATGGTGGCGGCCGAGGCCGCGTCCACCACCCCCGCGACGTCCGTCAGGTAGCCGGTCGGCCTGGCCGGGAAGAGTGAGTCGACAGGTGACTGGGCGGCGAGGGCACCCGCGAAGACCGCGAGTTGAAGCGCGAGTCCCAGCCCGGTAGCTTTCACCCAACCTGTCACCTGATTTCTCCCGTCCGTGAGCTGCCTGTGTCCCGCTGGTGCATCCTCCTCCTCCTCCTGACCGCATCGTGCGATCGCCAGCAGACCGTGACCGTCGTGGCCTCGATTCCGGGCCTCGATTCCAACGGGACGGCGACGCCCGGATTCTCGTTCGTCGTCCTGCCGTACAACCGGGACAGCCTGGTCGCCGCCTTCGAAGCGCGGGCCACGACGCCGCGGCCCGCCACCGACCAGCTCGACTCCCTCTTCGCCACGTTCCGGGAGCCCTTTGCGGCCTACACCGGCCTGATCGCCGAGGTCGGCCAGCTCAACGACACCCTGGCCGCGCTGAAGGCACACCTCGACCAGATCTCCCGCACAAGCGAAGAGTACTACGCATCGTACGCGACGTGGGTCGCCCTGCGCGACTCGGTCCGTTCGCTCGACAAGGAAGCGGCCCGTGCACGCGCCGATCTCAACGCCGCGCGGCCCAAGTTCCTCGCCCAGAGCGAATCGCTTCGCGCGGCCGTGCGCGAATGGCAAGATAGCACCTATCGCGACTACGACCGGGCGGTGGATTCGATCGTGCGCGCGACCGGCCGGCCCCCGGTGGCCGACACCACCGACGCCTCGGGCGTCGCGCACGTCACCCTCCGCGGCGGCCCCTGGTGGGTCTATTCCCGCTCGTGGGATCCCGCCGATCCGAACGCCGAGTGGTACTGGAACGTCCCCGTCTCCTCCGACACCGTCCGCCTGAACGCCGCCAGCGGCGTCAACCGTCCCCGCTACTGACCCCGGAACCGACCATGCGCCTCTTGCCGACGCTGCTCGTCGTCGCGGCCCTCGCCGCCCCACTCAGCGCCCAGGAATCGATGGCGGCGCGGACCAAGGGAAGCCCGACCGCGCCCGTCACCGTCTACGAAATGTCGGACTTCCAGTGTCCCTACTGCGCCCAGTTTGCGCTCACCATCTTCCCGACGCTGGAAGCGGAATACGTGGAGACGGGCAAGGTGCGCTGGATCTTCGTGAACTTCCCGCTGCCCATGCACCCCAACGCCGTCTCGGCGGCCCAGGTGGCGATGTGCGCGGCGAAGCAGGACAAGTTCTGGCCGGTGCACGACCTGCTCTTCCGCAACCAGAAGGTCTGGGCGCCCCTCGAGGCACCGGGTGAATACCTGCTGACCTTTGCCGACTCCGCCTCGCTCGATAGCGCGGCGTTCAAGGAATGCCTGACCACCGGCGCCACGCGCGCCACCATCGAGAGCGACGCGAAGGCGGCGGTCAACTCCGGCGCCAAGAGCACGCCGAGCTTCTATATCGAGGGGGGCATCATGGCGGGGGCCCAGCCGGTCACGGTCTTCCGGCCGATCCTGGACTCGATCTACGCGGTGAAGACGGCGCCAGCGAAGTAGCGGGGCAGCGGCCCCGCAGCCCCGCAGCCTTCACCTCACCCCCTGTCCCCCTCTCCGTGATACGGAGAGGGGGGACGCCCGGCGAGATTGCAATTCGCTGAACGGCCTCCCTGCCCCGCTGCCCCCCTGCCCCGCCGTCCTACGCCAGCGTCAGCGACAGGAACACATCGTACAGCGCGTGCGTCCAGGCGGTGATGCCGAACCCGCGCAGCAGGTAGAGGGCGCTGAAGAGCACGCCGGCCACCGCCCGGAAGGTGAACGAGGCCAGCTGCAGCTCGTCGCCGTAGGGGCCGACGTAGTGGAACGCCGAGAAGATCAGCGCCCCGACCAGCACCGCAAAGATGCCTGAGGCGCCCGGCAGCCATCCGAAGCCCACCCGCGCCAGGCGCGCCAGCAGCCCCACCAGCAGGACCCGGAAGAGCAGCTCCTCGTACAGCCCCGCTCCCAGCGAAATCATCAACTGCGTCGGCAGGTCGAGTCCCGCCATCGGGCCGGCGCTCAGCATCGACGCACCGTGGAGGATGAGGCCGGTCAGGGTGCCGGTCACCACGCCGAAGACCAGGGCATACACCACCGACTCCGCCATCATCCCCAGGAAGTAGCGTCCGGTGATGGTCCCCCCGCGCCGCACGTCCCGCCAGACCAGCACCGCCGACACGCCCACCAGTGCCAGCCCGAACACCAGGAGCCCGTCGCGGCCGCCCAGCCAGAGGAAGGCGCTCTTCAGCAGGACATCGGCGCCGTTCCGCACGCCACTGATCGCGTCGCCCGACAGCAGGAAGGCCAGCCCCTCGTACCCCAGGAGCAGGGGTAGCGCGTAGAGGAGCGAGTACCGGGGCGCGCGGGTGTCGCGCCAGTAGGAGGGCTTGGTCGGGGGCATGCTGGAAATCTAGCACCCGACGAGTCTTCACCTCACCCACTGCCCCCCTGCCCCCCTGACTCCCCGCCCCTCCGCGGGCCCTTGCCGAACGCCTCCGACGCCGGGACATTCCGGCCATGCCTCACACGTCCCTCCTCTACCGGATCGCGGCCCGCTCGGCGTCGGCGCTGGTGCCGCTGGCCGGGCTCGGCAGCGAAAAGGTGGCCCGCAGCCACCAGGGCCGCCGCGGCGCTGTCGGGCGGCTGGTGGCGTGGGGCAAGCGTTCCCGCGACCCTGCACGCCCGCTGGTCTGGCTGCACGCCCCCTCCGTGGGGGAGGGGCTGCAGGCGGAAAGCGTCCTGCACGTCCTCCGCCGACGCCATCCCGAGTGGCAGTACGTCTACACCTGGTTCAGTCCCTCCGCCGAACCGCTGGGCCGGCGCCTGCCAGTCGACATTGCCGACTACCTGCCCTACGACCTGGCCGGCAACGTCAACGCCCTGCTCGCCGCCCTCCGTCCGGACGTGCTCGCCTTTTCGAAACTCGATCTCTGGCCGGAGCTCGCCACCCGGGCGGCATCCGCCGGGACGCGGGTGGTCATGGTGGCCGCGACGGTGTCGCCGGGAAGCGGGCGCCTGCGCTGGCCGGTGCGCCAGGCGCTCCGGCCAGGATATGCCAGCCTCTCGCTGGCGGGCGCCATTTCCACCGACGACGCCTCGCGGCTCGAACGCCTCGGCGCCGACCCGTCCCGCATCCGGGTCACCGGCGACCCCCGATTCGGACAGCGTGGTGGAGAAGGTGACCGCATCCGACTGGACGACCCCCTGCTTCAGTTCGGGAAGGGCGCACCGACCATGGTGGCCGGCTCCACCTGGCCCGCCGACGAGCGGGTGGTGCTGGACGCCTTCGCGCGGCTCCACGTCCATCGGCCAGATGCGCGCCTCATCCTGGTGCCCCACGAACCGACCGAACAGCACCTCGCTCCGGTCGAGCAGGCTGCGGCGCGGCTGGGGCTTCCGACGCCGGTTCGGCTCAGCCGGGCGGCCGACACGCCACTCCCCTTCCTCCTCGTGGATCGAGTGGGAGTGCTCGCGGCGCTCTACACCGGGGCGAGCATGGCCTTCGTGGGAGGAGGATTCGGGCGGGCCGGACTGCACTCGGTACTGGAGCCGGCGGCTTGCGGCATTCCGGTGGTGTTCGGCCCCAACTGGTCGAACAGCCGGGATGCGGGATTGCTGCTCTCGGCGGGCGGCGCCGAGGCGCTGTCGGCGTTCGGCACCGAAGAGGCGGGGGAGGCGCTGCATGGCCTCTGGCACGGGTGGATGGAAAACGAAACGCGCCGACTGTCGCAGGGACAGAAGGCGCGTGCGGTCGTGGAAGCGGGTCGAGGCGCCGCGGAGGCGTCAGCCGCGCTGATCGAGGAGGCGGTGGCCCGCCCTACTTGACGACGATCCCTTCCGCCGTGACGGTGCGCGGCACGATGATGCCCGCGCTCAGGACCGTGATCAGGACATCCGACCAGCGGCTCCGCACCTTGATCTTCACGTCGACCAGGGCCTTCCCCCCAACCAACTGACCGGCCAGCGTGTGGTGCAGGTCGGGACTGCTCACCTGCGTGATCCCCCACAACGCGTAGACCGCCTTGCCGGTGACCGTGAACCGTTCTCCACCCGGAGGCATCGGCGCCCCGGCGGCGGAGGCGAGGGTGACCGGCACGCCGATGTGGGTCGCATCGATGTTCTGGACGCAGCCGGCAAGAAGGACAGCCACGATGGGCAACAACCGGGCGGCGCGCCTCACAGGCCGAGCGCCCACTTGGCGCCGATCGACCAGGTCGTCGCGGCACCGGTGCCGGTGTCGATCCAGTCATAGGCGGTGCGGAGGCCGAGCCCGAAGATGAACGAAATATCGAGGCCGGCGCTGTACCCGAAGCGGGAGTTGTCGGTGCTCCCCAGGCCGGAGACCGAGGTGTAGTCCCAGCGGGGCGCGAACCAGGGCTTCAGGCCGAAGATCGGGAGCGGGATGGTGAGCCCGAGGCCGACGCCGACCGGGATGTGCGTCGTCTTATACCCGGCGAGGTCGCCATATCCGACGCCCGCCTGCAGGTTGACGAAGAAGGGGATCAGCGGCCCGCCGATCAGGCGGAGGTTGGCGGTTCCGCCATAGACTGCGTCACTCGTGCTGGACCCGTCCGCGGAAAAGGCGCCGACCGTCCCGGTAAACCCGAGCATGCCGAGACCGATGGCGCCGGTCGCCGCGAGGGTGTTCCCGCCGCCCTCGGGGAATCCGACGTCGCCCGCCACGTAAATGCCGCGCGGCACGCCGCTGTTGAAGACAGGGAGTCCCGGCACTTGCGCGGCGAGCGGGGCGGCGGGCAGCAGCAACGCTGCCAGGCCCGCCGCGGTCGCGATGGTCAGAATCCGTCGGATCATCTACTGAACTCCGGTGACGGGGCGGTGGCGGCTAGTGCAGCCAGGAGAAGCTGGCGGAGAGGCCGTCCAGATCGCCGAAGGATCCGCCCACGTTCATGCTGAAGCTGGTGCCGAACTTGATGTCCACGCCGATGCCGACCGCGAAATTGAGGTCGCTGTTGTCGGCAAAGACAGGAATAAAGGTCGGGGTGATGTAGGGGACGAAGCTGGTGGTGGAGTTCTCCAGCAGGATCTGCCGCCCGAGCGCAAACCCGATCGGGACGAAGAGCTGGTTGGCGTTGTCCAGGAGCGAGGCGCCGACGCCGACGGTCAGCGCGCCGTCGAGCGGGAAGTTTTCGGAGTGGTGCAGCAGCCGGGCCCGGTAGTCGCCGCCGATGAGGAACGCCGTGGCCCCGGTGTTGTCGGGGTTCCGGAAGCCGATCCGGACGCCGAAGTCGGCCATCGGTCCGCTCGCCATGCGATAGTAGCCCTCGAGCGCCAGGCCGTTGCTGTTGGGGTCGGAAACGGAGACACCGAACTCCGTCTGGTCGAAGAGGCGCTGGGACGACAGGAACACCGGCGTGCCGGTTTCCTGAGCGAGCGCCGGCGTCGACAGGACGAACAGCGACACGGCAGCGATCAGGCTACGACGCATGGACAACCTCCTTGGCATGTTCGGCGACGACACGGACGACGTTTCCCACCACCTGCAGGAACCCGCCGCGCACCGCAAAGGACTGCTCACCACCGGCGACGCGCACCAGCAAGGTACCCTCGCCGAGCAGCGTCATGAATGGGGCGTGGTGCGGCAAGATCCCCACCTGCCCGTCGTAGGCGGGGGCCTGCAGGCTCTCCGCCTCGCCGTCAAAGATGGATCCCTCAGGGGAAATCACCGTGACTCGCATCACGCCGCCGCCATCTTCTTGGCCTTCTCCACCGCTTCGTCGATGCCGCCGACCATGTAGAAGGCCTGCTCGGGCAGGTGGTCGAACTCACCGGAGAGCACCCGCTCGAAGCTCTCGATGGTCTCCTCGAGCTTGACGTACTTGCCGGGGAAGCCGGTGAACTGCTCGGCCACGAAGAAGGGCTGCGACAGGAAGCGCTGGATGCGGCGGGCCCGCGACACGACCAGCTTGTCCTCTTCGGAGAGCTCGTCCATGCCGAGGATCGCGATGATGTCCTGGAGCGCCTTGTAGCGCTGCAGGGTGAGCTGGACGCCGATGGCGACCTTGTAGTGCCGCTCGCCGACATACTGCGGCGAGAGGATCCGGCTCGAGCTGTCGAGCGGGTCCACGGCGGGGTAGATGCCCAGTTCCGAGATGGCGCGGGAGAGCACGACCTGCGCGTCGAGGTGGGCAAAGGCGGTGGCCGGCGCGGGGTCGGTCAGGTCGTCGGCGGGCACGTAGATGGCCTGCACCGAGGTGATGGAGCCCTTGGTGGTCGAGGTGATCCGCTCCTGCAGGTCGCCCATTTCGGTGGCCAGCGTCGGCTGGTACCCGACCGCGCTCGGCATGCGGCCGAGGAGCGCCGAGACTTCGGAGCCGGCCTGGGTGAAGCGGAAGATGTTGTCGATGAAGAGGAGCACGTCCTGGTTCTCGACGTCGCGGAAGTACTCCGCCACGGTCAGGCCGGTCAGCCCGACGCGGAGACGGGCGCCCGGCGGCTCGTTCATCTGGCCGTAGATGAGGGCGGTCGACTTGAGCACGCCGCTCTCGGACATTTCGAGGTAGAGGTCGTTCCCCTCACGGGTCCGCTCGCCCACGCCGCAGAAGACCGACTTGCCGCCGTGGCCCTTCTGCACGTTGTTGATCAGCTCCATGATGACGACGGTCTTGCCGACGCCGGCGCCGCCGAAGAGGCCGATCTTGCCGCCCTTCACGAACGGGGCGATCAGGTCGATGACCTTGATGCCGGTCTCGAAGACGGTGGTCTTCGGCTCGAGATCGACGAACTTCGGGGTCTCGCGGTGAATGGGCCAGCGCTCCACCCCGGCGGGGATCGGGGCGCCGCCGTCCACCGGCTCGCCGAGCACGTTCAGGATCCGGCCGAGCGGCACGTCGCCGACGGGGACCGTGATGGCGGAGCCGGTGTCGGTGATCTGCATGCCGCGAACGACGCCGTCGGTGGTGCTCATGGCCACCGCGCGCACCTGGTTCTGCCCGATGTGCTGCTGCACCTCGGCCACCAGCTTGATCGGCTGGTCGCCGCTGGAATCCTCCAGCAGGAGGGCGTTGTAGATCTCGGGCAGCTTGCCGGGCTCGAATTCCACGTCGAGGACGGGGCCGATCACCTGGACGACGGTGCCGATATTCAGTGTGGCGGTGGTCATGCGTTGGTATCCCGTGTAGTCAGAGTGATCGAGTTAGCCCTGCAACGCCGCGGCGCCGCCGACGATCTCGGCGATTTCCTGCGTGATCGCCGCCTGGCGCTGACGGTTGTAGGTCCGCTTGAGCAGGTCGAGAATCTCGCCCGCGTTGTCGGTGGCGCTCTTCATCGCGGTGCGCCGGGCCCCGTGCTCGGCGGCGCTGGTCTCGACCAGCCCGCGGTACATCGTGTTCCGCACATAGAGCGGGAGCAGCCGGTCGAGGATCTGCGCGGCGTCGGGCCGCAGGATGTAGTCGGCCCGCGCGGCGCCCGCCTTGGCCGCCGGCGGCTCAACCGGGAGAATCCGGAGCGTCGTGGGAGGCGTGGTCAGCGGGCTGATGAACGCCGCGTAGACCAGGTCCACGCTCGCCAGCTCGCCCTGCGAGTAGGCGGCGATCAGCGGCGCCATGATTTCAATGGCGTGATCCGGCGTCGGGTTGTCGGTCACGTCCGCCCGCTGCAACGCCATGGACCGGCCGAGATACCTGAAGAAGCCAATGCCCTTCTTGCCGATGGCGTAGAGATCGACCGTGTAGCCGGCCTTCTCCAGCGCTTCCATCCGGCGGCGGCCTTCCTTGATCAGGTTGGCGTTGAAGCCACCCGCCAGCCCGCGATTGGAGGTCAGCAGAATGACCGCCGCGCGGGTCGGACCGCCCTTCGCCGGCGGCGCCGGCTGCCGGAGGAGGGGAAAGCCCTCGGCCAGCTCGGGGGTGACCAGGTCGGCAATGACGCCGCGCAGTGCCTCGGCGTACGGCCGGGTGGCGACGACGCGGTCCTGCGCCCGCTTCAGCTTGGACGTGGCCACCAGCTCCATCGTCCGCGTGATCTTGCGGGTGTTGGTGACCGAGCGAATCCGGCCCTTGAGGGCCTTCGACTTGGCCATTACGCGACGTGGAACAACGGCTTGAAGGACGCGATGGCCGCCTCGAGCGCGGCGGTGAGCTCCTTGTCAAACGCCTTCTTGGTCCGGATCCCATCGAGCACCGCGGAATGCGCCGACGCAAGGTACTCGAGGAAGTCCGCCTCCCACTGCCGGATGTGGCCGACCTCGACGTCGTCGAGATGCCCGTTGGTCACCACGTAGATGATGGCCACCTGGCGCTCGACCGGCATCGGCGCGTACTGCGGCTGCTTCAGCACTTCAACCAGGCGGGCGCCGCGGGCCAGCTGCTTCTGCGTGGCCGCGTCGAGGTCGGAACCGAACTGGGAGAAGGCCTCGAGCTCGCGGAACTGCGCCAGCGAGAGGCGGAGCGGACCGGCCACCTGCTTCATCGCCTTGATCTGCGCGTTGCCGCCAACGCGGCTGACGCTGATGCCGGCGTCCACCGCGGGGCGGATGTTCGAGTAGAAGAGGTCGGTGGTCAGGAAGATCTGGCCGTCGGTGATCGAGATGACGTTGGTCGGGATGTACGCCGACACGTCACCGGCCTGGGTCTCGATGATCGGCAGCGCCGTGAGCGAGCCGCCCGGCTTCTTGATGCGCGGATCGAGCTTCACCACGTCGGCCTCTTCCGAGATCTTGGCGGCGCGCTCGAGGAGACGGCTGTGGAGGTAGAAGACGTCGCCGGGGTACGCCTCGCGGCCCGGGGGACGGCGGAGCACCAGGGAGAGCTGGCGGTACGCGGCGGCCTGCTTGGAGAGGTCGTCGTACACGCAGAGGGTGGCCTTCCCCTCCTCGTACATGAAGTACTCGGCCATGGCGGCGCCGGTGTAGGGCGCGATGTACTGCAGCGGCGCCGGCTCGGACGCCGAGGCCACGACGACGATGGTGTAGTCCATCGCGCCGGCCTCGCGGAGCCGCTCGACCACCGAGGCCACCGTCGAGCGCTTCTGCCCGATGGCGACGTACACGCAGACGACGCCGGTGCCCTTCTGGTTGATGATGGTGTCGATGGCGATGGCCGTCTTGCCGGTGCCGCGGTCGCCGATGATGAGCTCGCGCTGGCCGCGGCCGATCGGGATCATCGCGTCGATGGCCTTGATGCCGGTCTGGAGCGGCTCCTTGACCGGCTGCCGCACGATGATGCCGGGGGCGACCATTTCCACCAGCCGCGAGGTGTCGGTCTTGATCGGGCCGAGCCCGTCCACCGGGCGGCCGAGGGCGTCCACGACGCGCCCGAGCAGAGCCGGCCCGGCCGGCACCTCGAGCACGCGGCCGGTGCAGCGGACCTCGTCGCCCTCCTTCAGCACCAGGTAGTTGCCGAGGATCGCGGCGCCGACGCTGTCGGCGTCGAGGTTCAGCACCAGCCCGGTCACCGTCTCACCGGTTTCCTGGGCGGTGAACTCGATCATTTCACCAGCCATCGCCTTGGACAGCCCGTACACCCGGGCGACGCCGTCCTTCACTTCGAGGACGGTGCCGACGTCGGCGGTATCGATGGTCGCGAGGTTGGCGGCGGCGATCTCCTTGAGGAGAGCATCCTTGAGTTCGCCGGGGCGCAGCACGGATTCGGTGGCCATGTGTGTGGTCGCCTGTTTCACCAAAAGGGGTGAGAAGATTTGGTTCGTCTACAGCTTGTGAAAATAATCACATAAGAGGGTAGGAAGCAACCGGAGAGCCCCCTCATCCCCCAGCCCCCACTCCCTCAGGGAGCGGGGGAGGTGGATCTCTACAAGCGGCTCCTGGTGTGCCCCCGTGCGAAGCGGCCGAGGAGTTCCCGGGGCGTGGTTTGCGCGAGCTCCTGCACACCGATTCCCGCGATCCGGCGGGCCGTCGACCCAAGGTGACTGGAAGAGGAGAAGGAGAGAAGCGCGGCCACCTGGGCCACGGTGTAGCCGGGGTTGTGGAGCAGCTGGGCCGCCGCTACGACCCGCAGGAAGTCGATGACCCGCTTGAGGTTAGGAGCCCCACCGGCGCCGAACTGGCGGGAGAGGTGTTCCCGGGAGACCCCCAGGCGTGCGGCCAGGGCGGCTGTCGTGACCGGCTGGTCCACCCGATCAATAAGGAGGTCCCAGAGCTGGCGCTGCAACGGATCGGCAAGCCGGAGGAGCCGGGGGGCGTCGGCCAGGGCGCGGCGCCGGGTGGCGACCAGCGATACCCGCCGAACCAACTCGCCCACCACCGCGTCATCCACTCCCTCCACCAGCACCGCCGCCACCTTTTGCCTGCGGCACTCGGCCAGCAGGGCGCCGTCGTCGGGACGGATGGGGGCGTAGACCACGATGGGGATGTCGGGGAAGTCGGCGCGGAGGGCAGCCCACTCGTCGAGGAGGCCGGGGTGCGGCGCAAAGACGACCGCCTCGACGATCCGGCGATCGAGCAACTGCCTGAGATGCGCCGGGGTGCGGCAGGTGACGACGCCGGGGCCACCACGAGGGAGGGAGCGCCGGAGCGCCGTCACGGCGCCCCGCCCGTCGAGCATGGCGGCGATGGCCGCCATCGTCAGCCTTCGGCGGCGACGGGGTCCGGCTGCTTCTTCGGCCGCCCCGCCCCGACCGCCACCAGGGTACGGGCCATCTCGCCGCCGCGGCGGAGGACGCCGCGCGCGTTGTCGTAGCTCAGCTGCTCGAGCGCCTTGTCGAGTGGCAGCCAGCGGTGATCGGTGATCCCCTCGTCTTCCTGCGGAATGACCTCTCCCTCCGGGCTCTCGAAGAGGAAGAAGTGGCAGAACTTGTGGATGGCGCGGCCGCGGAAGCGGAAATGCCAGTCGATGATCCGGATGGGACCGTGCAGTACCAGCGACTCGAGCCCGGTCTCCTCGCCGGTCTCGCGCAGCGCCGCCTCGGCGGGCGTCTCTTCCTCCTCCAGGTGACCCTTCGGAAACCCCCAGTGGCGGTAGGAGTCCTTGATCAGGAGGAAATGCGCCTCCGTGCCGAACCGTCGAAAGACGATTCCGCCGGCACTGACTTCGCGCTCCGGTTTCCGCTTGGGCATCAGGCTAAAAGACCGAGAACTTGAAGTACTTGCGGGGGTTCACCTGGATATCGGCGATCAGCTTCCGCAGTTCGATCATGGTGGCGGTCGTCTCGTTGTACAGCGTCGAGTCCTTGGTCAGCATGCCCAGGGTGCCCTGCCCCGCCTGGAGGCGGCCCATGACGGAATCGGCCGCCACGAGAATCCGCACCAGGCTGACCTCGTGTTCCCGCGCGGCGGCCATGAGCACGCGCAGGTCGGCGGTGGCCACCCGGAGATCGGCCGACGAACCCTGCGCCGAATTGACGATGTTCTGGAGCTGTCCCTCGCTGGTGGCCGAGTCGAGACGTGAGAGCGTGGCGCTCAGGTCCTTGGCCGCACCGGCAAAGTCGCGCGATCCGGCGACGGCGTTGGTCGAAATCCGGTCGACCTTTTCCGTCTGCTTGTTGGTAAACGCGGTCAGCGTATTTACCATGGTCAGGAATTCGTCCAGGCTGTTCCGGACCTTGGCGGCGGTGGTCGAGTCGAAGACGGCGCCAACCCGGTCGGTCAGGAGGGCAATGTCACCGGCAATGCGGCCAGCCTGCGCCGTCAGCTGGCCGATGTCGGGCAGGGTGGCGCCGGGCCAGTCGTCCGGCCCCGCCTTCTTCGCCGCCATCAGATCGGCCAGCACGGCGGGCTGGTCGACGGGATCGTCGAGGGAAATGATCTGCGCCTCCCACTCGCCGAAGAGGCTCGCGGTCGAGGCGATGACGGCGGGGCTGGCGGGAATTTCCGAGCGCTCCTCCAGCTTGAGCGTGGCCACGACCCAGTCGCCGTCGGCAAGCTGGACCGAGAAGACCTGGCCGATCTTGACGCCGCGCAGGGTCACCGGCGCGCCGACGCCCATGCCGCCCACCGTGCGGAACCGCACCGTGACCTTTTCGGGCCGGCTGCCGATCTGAATGTGCCCGAGCCAGATGGCGCCGACGACGACGATCAGGAGGGCGGCCAGCACGGTGCCCCCCACGGCGAATGCGTTTCGCTGCTTCACACGCCCCCCGCGGACAGGGGGGTGGCGTCGGGGGCGCCCAGGAGGTTGGGCCGCCCCTCGATGAACTGTCGCACCACGGGATCCTCCGTCTGCTGAATCTCCTGGACCGTCCCCACCTGGCGAATGCGTCCCTCGTAGAGCATGGCGATCCGGTCGCCCACAGTGTAGGCGCTCCGCATGTCGTGGGTCACCACGATGGCGGTGGTGCCGTACTCCTCCCGGACCCGGACCATCAGCTGGTCGATGACCGCCGAGGTGACGGGGTCGAGGCCGGTGGTCGGCTCATCGTACAGAATGTACCGCGGCCGGAGCGCGATCGCGCGTGCAACGCCGACCCGCTTCCGCATCCCGCCCGAGAGCTCGGCGGGGTAGTGGTCCTCGGTGCCCTTGAGGTCCACCACGTTCAGGCTCTGGGCCACGCGCTCCTCGATCTCCCCCGGCTCGAGCCCCCGGCGCGCGAGTCCGAGGCGGATGTTGTCGCCGATGGTCATCGAATCGAAGAGGGCGGCGAACTGGAAGACGTAGCCGATCTTGCTCCGGAGCGCGGTGAGGCCATCCCAGTCGAGCTCGTGCACCACCTCGTCGTCCACCGTCACCGATCCCGAGTCGGGCGCCAGCAGGCCGACGACGTGCTTCAGGGTGACGCTCTTCCCCGCACCGGAGAAGCCGATGAGCGCGGTGGTCTCGCCTTCAGGAATATCGAGCGTGAGGCCGTCCAGCACGACCTTCTCCCCGAAGGCTTTCCTGACGTCTTGAAATCGAATCATGGAGCCCGGCCCCGCTGCCCCGCAGCCCCGCCGTGACTGCCCCCCTGCCCCGCTGCCCCCCCGGGCCGCCTCAAAGAAGCACCACCGCCCAGAAGGCATCGAGCACCAGGATCGCTTCGCAGCCGTAGACGACGGCCAGGGTCGTGCGCCGGCCGACGCCTGCCGCGCCGCCCGAGGTGGCGAGGCCCTGGAGGCAGCCGAGGAGGGTGACGGCGGCGCCGAAGCTGGCCGCCTTCACGAGGCCGTACCAGATGTCCTTGAACTTGTAGAAGATCTGCAGCCCCTTGATGAACTCGGCGCTGGACAGGTCGAGGAGGTTGAGCGAGGTGAAGTAGCCGGCAGTCACGCCGAGCGCGACGGCGAGGGCCGTCACCACGGGAAACATCAGCGTGCCCGCGAGCACCCGGGGGACGACGAGGTAGGCGTACTTGTCGTAGGCCAGGGTCTCGAGAGCGTCGACCTGTTCGGTGACGCGCATGGTGCCGAGCTCGGCGGCGATGTTGGCGCCGACCCGGCCGGCCAGCGCCATGCCGGTGAGCACGGGACCGAGCTCGAGCATGATGGCCTTGCCGACGAGAGTCCCGACGAAATAGATGGGGACGGCGCCGGTGAAGATGTACTTGGAGAGGAGCGCGAGCACGATGCCGGTGAAGAGCGCGATGAATAGCGCGATCGGCACGGAGGCGACGCCGAGGCGCCACATCTGTTCGAGCAGCAGGGGTCCCCAGGTGCGGCGGTCACGGAGGGCGCGAGCGGCGTCGACGGCAAACGTCCCGACGCGGCTGACCTGCCGACCCGGAGCGGAGTCCCGAAAGGTCGCGGGGAGGGTCACGGTTGGAAGTTACGCCTAGGCCGCGTAGCTCGCCAGCGCCCGGCCGACGTCGCCCTCGCCGAGCCGCTTGAGGGCACGATCGCGCAGCTGGCGCACGCGCTCGCGAGTCACCCCGAGCATGGCGCCGATTTCCTCGAGCGTGTGCTCCTGCCCGTCGTCGAGGCCGAAGTAGAGGCGGAGGACGCGGGCGTCGCGCGGCGGCAGCGAGGCCAGCGCCAGCTGCACCTCCTCGGAGAGGAAGCGTTCCATGGCACGGGCTTCGACGTCGTTGGAGTCGTCGGCCACGAAGCGGTCGATGAGGGTGCGTTCGCCGCCGGCGTCGAGCGGGGCGTCGAGCCGCATCTCGCTGGTGTTGAGCGCCATCAGCGACTGGACCACGTCCTTCGAGAGGTCCACCTCGGCGGCGACCTCCTCGGGGGTCGGCTCGCGAACCAGCTTCTGGCGGAGGAGCTCGGTGGCGCGAATGATCCGGGAGAGGTCGGCGGTGCGGTTGAGGGGGACGCGGACGGTGCGGCCCTGCTTGGCGATGGCGGCGAGGATGGCCTGGCGGATCCACCAGACGGCGTAGGAGATGAACTTCACGCCGACGTCGGGATCGAATTTCCGGGCGGCGGTGAGCAGGCCGATGTTGCCCTCGCCGATCAGGTCGGTCAGCGCCATGCCGCGGTTCTGGTATTTCTTGGCCACGGAGATGACGAAGCGGAGGTTCCGCTTCACGAGTTCCTGCATGGCGTCCTGGTCGCCGGCGCGCACCCGCCGGGCGACGGCGATCTCCTGCTCGGCGGTGAGGAGTGGGGTCTTGCTGACCTCGAAGAGGTACTGGTCGAGGATGTCGCGCTCCGCAGGACTCGCTCCGATCGCCTTGGCGGCCTTCCGTGGTCGCGGAGCGCGGGCGGGGCCGCTGGGCAGCGGGGCAGCGGGGCCGTTGGGCGGGTCGGCAGGTTTTTTCGCGAATTTCTTTACGGGCATGGAGGGGCCTGTTCTGCTTGACACATCTCTAACGGGCATCTAGGTTTGGGTGCTGTCCCGGCGGCGCCGTTTTCGGGCCACGGTGATGGTGATAGATAATGGGGGCGTAGCTCAGTTGGGAGAGCGCGTGAATGGCATTCACGAGGTCAGGGGTTCGATCCCCCTCGCCTCCACTCCCAGACAGGACCGGGTGGCGGGATGCGCTCGGAGTGGTTGCGCGAGGGCGGGGACTCGGCTAGACTCCCGTCCCTCGTCATTGCGGGAATAGCTCAGTTGGTAGAGCACAACCTTGCCAAGGTTGGGGTCGCGGGTTCGAGTCCCGTTTCCCGCTCTCCAGAGGAAAACGTCGCGGGGTGGAGCAGTCTGGTAGCTCGCCGGGCTCATAACCCGGAGGTCGTGGGTTCAAATCCCACCCCCGCTATTTGGACGGACAGATGGGCAGACGGGCAGTCGGGCAGTGAGATCGCCTCTGGGATGGCCTCCTGACCGCCGGCCCCGCTGCCTGACTGTCCGTCTGGGTTTTCGGGCGGTTAGCTCAGTTGGTTAGAGCGCCACGTTGACATCGTGGAGGTCACAAGTTCGAGCCTTGTACCGCCCATGCAGTCTGCGCCCATAGCTCAATTGGATAGAGCATCTGACTACGGATCAGAAGGTTAGGGGTTCGAGTCCCTTTGGGCGCATTGTTGCAGGGACGGGGCGTAGCGTAGCCTGGTAGCGCGCCTGCTTCGGGAGCAGGAGGTCGCCGGTTCAAATCCGGCCGCCCCGATTTATGTTTGGATGGTAAGGAAGGGTTCGGGTCCGTAGCTCAGTTGGATAGAGCGCTTGCCTCCGGAGCAAGAGGTCGTAGGTTCGAATCCTATCGGGCCCATCACACAGAGCGCCCCGAGTCATCGGGGCGCTCTGTCGTTCGGGTCCCCGCCCTCCCGCCGGGCGCCTACTCCGACGGCGGCGCCGCCAGGTCCTTCGAGAGCACGTAGTAGTCCGGGTCCACCTTGAACGCCGACGGGTTCCCCGGCGCCAGCTCGGTCGTCTGCCACTCGGTGGTCGGGTGGATCCGCTGGTAACTCCTCCCCGCCGAGCGTCACGTCCACCGGCATCGCGAAGCCGGGCACCACGTCGGTCCAGCGATAGGTCAGCGCCGTCCCGTCCAGGCGGTATTCCAGGGTGGGCACCATCGTGGTGCGCAGGTACTCGTCGAAGACCGGCTTCAGGTCGATCCCCGCCTGCTGGCTGATGTAGTCCTCCACCTGGGCCCCGGTGACGGTCTGGTGCCAGAAGGTCCGGTTGAGCCCGCGCAGGATCTGCCGCCACTCCTTGTCATTGTCCACGATCTGCCGGATCGTGTGCAGCATGTTCCCGCCCTTGTTGTACATGTCGCCCGAGCCCGCGACGTTGACCCCGTACGTCCCGACGATCGGCCGGTCGTTCCGGATGCCGCGGCGCGACCCGATCACGTACGCGCTCCCGTCCGCCTTCCCGAACTGGCATTCGACGTAGAGGTTCTCCGCGTAGTTGGCGAAGCTCTCATGCACCCACATGTCGGCGTTGTCCTTGGCCGTCAGGTTGTTGGCGAACCACTCGTGGGCGCTTTCGTGCACGATGATGAAGTCAAACTTGAGTCCGATCCCGGTACCCGAGACGTCCCGCTTGCGGTAGCCGTTCTCGTACCAGTTGCCGTAGGCGACGGCGCTCTGGTGCTCCATGCCGGGGTGCGGGGTCTCGACCAGCTTGAAGCCGTCCTCGTACCAGGGGTAGGGCCCGAACCAGTGCTCGAAACAGGCCATCATCGACCGGGCCTGGGGGAACTGGCGCTGGGCCGCCTCCAGGTGGTAGCTCAGCGGCCAGTAGTCCATTGTCAGCATGCCCCGCTCGCCCTGGTAGAACTCGGCGTAGTGGGCGTAGCTGCCGGCGCCGACCGCGATCGCGTAGTTGTTGATCGGGTTGGCCACGAACCATTCCCAGGTCGTGGTGCCATCGCCGTTCGGGCGCACGCTGCGCAGCCGACCGTTCGAGACGTCCACCATCGGGTCGGGGAGGGTCAGGGCGACGCGCTGGCTGTCGGGCTCGTCGGCGCCGATGTCCTTGTTGGGCCACCAGACGCTGGCGCCCAGCCCCTGGTCGGTGGTGACCACCCAGGGGCGGTCCAAGCTGTCGGCGGTCCAGGTGAAGCCGCCGTCCCACGGCGGCCGCTTGGCCGCCTGCGGCTTCCCGTGGTAGTAGACCGTGATGGTCCTGGCGGCGCCGATGGCCTGCGTGCCGCGGACGCGCGCGAAGAAGGCGTTGCCGTCGCGCCGGAACGGGACGGCCGCACCGTCCTGGATCATGCTGTCGACCACCAGCGGCTCCATGAGGTCGATCTGCATCTCATGGACCGGCGCCACGACACGGTAGGTGATGGCGTTGTAGCCGCGGATGCTGGAGTCGGCCGGGGTGATGGCGACGTGGAGGTCGTAGAAGGTCACGTCCCACCAGGTGCGGGCGGGGGCCGTGGTCGAGCCACGCAGCGTGTCGGCGTGGGTCAGGCTGTCGGCCGCCTGGCCGAGGGCGACGCCGGGCAGGACGGCGAGCAGGGCGAGTGTCAGGGTGGGTAAGCGCATCGGTGGAGAATGGGGGGAACGGGCCGGGAACTCAAGCCGCCCGGGGTGGGCTATTTGCCGGACAGGCCCCAAGGTTCCGGCTCGATGGACGACGGACCAGAACCTCGCACCCCTGACGCCACCGCTGTCCGCTGGGCCACGAACCAGAGCCATGGCGCCCTGGTGGGGATTGCACCCTGCTCCACTGCCCTGCCCTGGTCGTCGAGCACTTCCAGCACCGACAATCCCGCCGACTCCAGCTGCGCACGCTGCCGTTCGGTGTCGATGTAGTAGTGGATGAGTGAATAATCCTCGGCGACATCATTGATGAGGGCATACTCCTTGTTCGACCGCTCGCGCTGGCGCATGTGATGGTGGGTCCAGAGGAGGCGGAGCCACCGGCCGATGTT